>DJIE01000097.1 GCA_002433465.1 Salinisphaera sp. UBA6602 | reverse complement strand
GTGTAATGGGCGGCCGGTACCACCGGCAGCGCTTCCTTGCTCATATCCAGGCCGAGTTCCAGGCAGCGGGCATTAATGGCCGGGAAATGTTTTTCAATGAACGGCTTGCCGGCATGGGTGATATCCAGCCATACATGCGGCTGGCCGGTGCGCTTCATTTCCGCGTCGATTGCCCGGGCCACCACGTCGCGCGGCGCGAGTTCGGCGCGCTCGTCGTGGCGGGGCATGAAACGGCTGCCGTCCGCGAGGCGCAGCAGTGCGCCTTCGCCGCGCAGGGCTTCGCTGATCAGAAAAGAGCGCGCCTTTGGATGATAGAGGCAGGTCGGGTGGAACTGCATGAATTCCATGTTCGCCACCCGCGCTCCGGCACGCCAGGCCATGGCGATGCCGTCGCCGCTGGCGGCATGCGGATTGCTGCTATAGAGATAGACCAGATTTGCACCGCCGGTGGCCAGTACGACCTGGTCGGCGGCGAACGTGAATACGGTATCCGCCTCGATATCCAGCACGTATACGCCGCGACAGCGCCCGCCGGGTTCGTCGGCGTCGGCGGTCACGATCAGCTCCACCGCCATATGGTGTTCGAACACCGTAATCCGTTCGCTGGCGCGGGTCAGTCCTTCCAGCGTGGTTTCCACGGCGCGCCCCGTGGCATCGTCGGCATGGATGATCCGGCGGTGACTATGTCCGCCTTCGCGGTTCAGATGATAGGCATAGCCCGACTCGTTGTCGGTCTCTTCGGCGCGTGTGAACGGTACGCCGCGCTCGATCAGCCATTCGATCGCAGCGCGCGAGTGCGACACCGTATGCCTTACCGCGGCTTCGTCGCACAGGCCCGCGCCGGCAGCCAGCGTATCGGCCACATGGGCGTCCACGCTGTCCTCGGCATCAAGTACCGCCGAGATGCCGCCCTGGGCGTAGAGCGTGCTGCCCTCGGCCAGCGCGCCCTTGGAAATCACCGCGATACGACGCCCGCTACGGGCCAGGCGAAGGGCGAGCGTAAGGCCGGCCGCGCCGCTGCCTACGACGACGACATCGAAGCGTTTGCATACCGGGGATTCGGTCGACTGCATGACGAAAGCACGTTGCGTCGCTACACTGAGCCTCTCGACGCGTAGGCGTCTCATTCGGTTGTGTAGCGAAAAGATGACGGCTGGCAGCATAGCGCAAAATCAGTGCGAACTTATTTGCGAATCCGCGGTCTACGTGGATAACGGCGTCTTGGTACGCAACAACGAAGAGGTTAATTCGCGCATCGATTGCTCTGGCTTTCCAGATGTCCGGCGCTGCAGATAGATGACTGAAGACGTCAGCGACGAGCAACTGGTAGCCCGCGCCCAGTCCGGCGACGATCGTGCCTTCGACTTGCTCATCCGCAAGTATCAGCACAAGGTCGTCAAGCTGGTGGCACGCTACGTGAGCCCGGCAGACGCGCCGGACGTGGCGCAGGAAGCCTTCATCAAGGCCTACCGCGCGCTCAAAGGGTTCAAGGGCAATAGCGCTTTCTATACATGGCTCTATCGCATATCCATCAACACCGCGAAAAACTTTCTGGTGGCCCGTTCACGGCGCCCGGCGAGTCAGGACATCGATGTCGCCGATGCCGAGGCCTTCGGCCATACGGAGCGGTTTTCGGAAGGCGATACGCCCGAGGCGTTGCTGGAAAGCGAAGAGATACGCGATGCGGTGATCGGTGCCATCCGCGAATTACCCGAGGATTTGCGTACCGCGATCATGCTCCGCGAGCTGGATGGCATGAGCTACGAAGAGATTGCACAATCAATGGATTGCCCCGTGGGCACGGTACGCTCGCGTATCTTTCGTGCCCGGGCGGCAATCGAGCAGAAACTGGTGTCCCTGTCGGACAAGTGAGGTCAGCATGAACGAGCAGTTTTCCGCGTTTCTAGACGGCGAGGCCACTCGCGACGAAGCGGACGCAGTAGTCAGCGCCTTGCTACGCGATGAGCAGCTTCGTGAAAGCTGGGGTCGCCAGCACTGGCTGCGCACCACGCTGCGTGCCCACAATGGTGAAATGGCGGTGCCGCTGGACTGCAATTTCTCCGACCGTGTAATGGCGGCGATCGCACAGGATCGACCGGAAACCGCGGCGGCGCGTCCGGTGGCGGTGCCGATGCGGGTTGCAGCACGACGGCGCTGGCGCAGCATGGCCGGTCTGGCCGCAGTGGCGTCGGCGGCCGGTATCGTGCTGCTGGTGAGCAACCCGCTACGACAGGACGCAACGACGGGCAACAGTCTGGCCAGCGCCTCCGGCAACGGTGCCCCGGCCGCGACGTCGGTGGCCGCGCAGGGCAATGCGGCCGGCATGGGCGGGGCGCAGGCGATGGTCGCCTCCAACGAACTGTCCAGCGACATGCTGCGCCAGGCAGGCCCGAGCCAGGCGGCGGTACAGCGCGGTCCGGCAGACCACTGGTCGGTGTCGGATCCGGCGCTTGAAGACGAACTCAACGGTTATCTGGTCGAGCATAACGGCCTGGCGCGCGGCTACGGCATGTCGGGCACCACGCCGGGCTTCGTGCGCGTGGCTACCTATGGGCAGGATACGCCGCAGTGACGAGAGCGCTTCCTGCGTTCCTGCTGCTGTTTTTTCTGACGGCACTTTCGGCGGCCGCGCAGGCCGCCGATGGTGAAGCATCCGCTAGTGCCGAGGCCGACGGCTCCCTAAACGCGCTGCTTGCCAAGGCGTCCGAGGCGGTTCGTAGTGAAACCTACCGCGGTATTATCGTTTATCTGCGTGAGGGCCAGCTCGACACGCTGCGGGTGATTCATCGCCGGCGCGATGGCCTGGAGCAGGAGCGGCTGGTTTCGTTGACGGGTCAGCCGCGCGAAGTCATTCGGCGCGGTGGGGTGGTCACCTCGATTCTGCCGCAGAACAAGGTCGTGCTGATTTCACAACGCAAGCACGACGGGTTGCTGGGTAGCGTTGCGCAGTTTTCTGCCGACCGCATGGGCGAGCACTACCGGGTAACCGATATGGGCCAACGCCGCCTGGCGGACCGGGTGGGTCGGCTTATCAGTATCGAACCGCTCGACGGATACCGGTACGGCTATCGCATGCTTATCGACGACGAGACACGGCTGCCGCTGAAGCTTGATCTGATCAGCGACAACAACGTGCTCGAGCAGCTCATGTTTACCCAGGTCGAGTTTCCGAAGTCGATCGACGACGACGAATTCGAGCCGGGTTACGACATCGACGGCTTTCGCGTGGTCAAGCACCAGGCCGTCCAGGTCGAAGACAAGCCGGTGCCCGAAGACGCATGGAAGCCCACCGACCTGCCGCCCGGTTTCGAGCTTGCCGAAGACGGTGTGCGCCGCGTGACCGAAAGCGGTTTCGTGCGCCAGATGCTGTTCACCGACGGCGTGGCTGCGGTATCTGCGTTCATCGCACCGGCCGGGCTGCGCAAGCCCCTGGAAGGGGCGACCACCATGGGCGCAGTGAACGCCTACGGGCATGTAGTCGAAGATACGCAAATCACGGTAGTGGGCGAAGTGCCGGCGCGCACCGTCAAGCGCATCGCCGAGAATCTGGTACGCGAAACCCAGTCGGCGAGCCGTAACGTTTCCCCCTGACGCGGGCGGCCGGCTAAGCTAACCTTGCACCCCCTTGGCCATCGCTCGTTATCGGGCACGGCCGGGAATCGCAAGACATCGACCAAAGCGAGTCGCCATGAATTCTCAAGCCCGTGCCCTACGCCTGTTTTTGCTGCTGGTCGTCATGCTTACGCTGCTGGCCGGCTGCGGCGACGACGAGCCCGCGCCGGTGGCAAGCACCGGTCAGTTGCCCGACTTCACCGGCCTGGTCAAACAGGTATCGCCGGCGGTGGTCAATATAAGCGCGGCGCCGGCCGAAGCCGCCGAACAGGGCGGTGAGGGCGAAAACGGGCCGCTGGAAGGCTGGCTGCGTCGCTTTTTCGAAGACGGCGGGCCGGGCGAGCAGTCGCCGTTGCCGCCGGGCGGTTCGCCGCATGCCTCGCTGGGCTCCGGCTTCATCATCTCCGACGACGGCTATATCCTGACCAACCGCCACGTGGTGGCCAACGCGGGTCAGATCGTGGTCAAGCTCAACGATCGACGCCAGCTGGTCGCCGACGTCGTGGGCCAGGATAGCTATAGCGATCTGGCCGTGCTCAAGGTTGATGCCAGCGATCTGCCGACGGTCAAGGTCGGGAATCCGGACAAGCTGGAGGTCGGCTCCTGGGTGGTGGCGATCGGTTCGCCGTTCGGCTTCGAGACCTCGGTGACCGCCGGTATCGTGTCGGCCAAGCAGCGTAGCCTGGCAAGCGATCAGTACGTGCCGTTCCTGCAAACCGACGTGGCCATCAACCCCGGTAATTCGGGCGGGCCGCTGTTCGATCTGGCCGGTGAAGTGGTCGGCATCAACTCCCAGATCTATAGCCAGACCGGCGGTTATCAGGGCGTATCCTTCGCCATTCCGATCGATATCGCCATGGACGTGGCGAAACAGCTGCGCGATAGCGGCAGCGTCACCCGGGGCTGGCTCGGGGTACAGATCCAGGACGTTGATCGCGAGCTGGCGGAGTCGTTTCGCCTCAAGCGCCCGGAAGGCGCGCTGGTCGCCCGGGTCATGCCCGACAGCCCCGCCCAGGCCGCGGGACTGCAGGCCGGCGACGTGATTCTGTCGTTCAACGACCAGCCCGTCGATTCGGCGGCGTCGCTGCCGCCGCTGGTGGGTACGGTCGCCCCCGGTGAAAGTGCGGGCGTGACGGTACTGCGCGACGGTGAACGTGAAACCATCGAGGTCACGATCGAGAAACTGCCCAAGGATCTGTCCGCGGCGACCGCGCCCGAGCAGGCAGAAAAACCGGCCGAGCAACCCTACGGGCTGACGCTGGAGTCGTTGGATACGGCAGCACGACGTGAACTCGATCTCGAGCAGGGCGGCGTACGAGTCACCGATGTCGCCGACGGCGCCGGCGCCGATGCCGGGCTGGAACCGGGCGATGTCGTGCTCGCGGTGGGCTCTCGCCATGTGGAGGATGTCGCGTCGCTGCGCGAAGCGCTCGATGACGCCGACGGCGCGGTGGCATTGCTCGTTTTGCGTGATGACCGTCGCCTGTATCTGGCGATGCGTCCGAAAAACAAGTGATGGTCGCCGTGCTCGGCTGAAACTCGCGGCGTTGAGCGCGTATACTCTTGCTCGATCGCATCGCCTCGGCTGTTCTTGCCGGGGCGATTGTTTTATGTCGCCTTCGCGCGCTGCAATGAAGTCCTGATGCAATCACGCATACGCAACTTTTCCATCATCGCCCATATCGACCACGGCAAGTCGACCCTGGCGGATCGTTTCATTCAGGCATGCCGTGGGCTGACCGAACGTGAAATGGCCGAACAGGTGCTCGATTCGATGGATCTCGAGCGCGAGCGCGGTATCACCATCAAGGCCCAGGCGGTCACGCTCGATTACGAGGCGGCCGACGGGGAAACCTATACCCTGAATTTCATCGATACGCCGGGGCACGTGGATTTCTCCTACGAGGTCTCGCGGTCGCTGTTTGCCTGTGAAGGCGCGTTGTTGGTAGTGGATGCATCCCAGGGCGTCGAAGCCCAGAGCGTGGCCAATACCTACACCGCGATCGAGCAGGATCTGGAAGTCCTGCCGGTGCTCAACAAGATCGACCTGCCGGCGGCCGACCCCGATCGCGTGGCCCAGCAGATCGAAGACGTCATCGGTATCGACGCCACCGAGCGGCTGCTGTGTTCAGCCAAGTCCGGCGAAGGCATCACCGAAGTGCTGGAGGCGATCATCCGGCGCATACCTCCGCCGGAAGGCGACCCGGAGGCGCCGCTGCAGGCGTTGATCGTGGATTCCTGGTTCGACAACTACCTGGGCGTGGTGTCGCTGGTGCGTATTCGCAACGGCCGCCTCGCCAAGGGCGACCGGATGAAGGTGATGTCCACCGCGCGCGAGTACCAGGTCGACGACGTGGGCATCTTCACGCCCAAGAAAAAGCCGCTCGATGCGCTGGAAGTGGGCGAAGTGGGCTACGTGATCGCCGGCATCAAGGACATCGACGGCGCGCCGGTGGGCGATACGCTCACCCATGCCCACAATCCCTGTGCCGAACGCGTGCCCGGCTTCAAGCAGGTTCAGCCGCGCGTGTTCGCGGGCGTGTTCACCGTCAACTCTGACGACTACGAGGATTTTCGCGACGCGCTGTCCAAGCTGCGCCTGAACGATTCGTCCCTGAATTACGAGCCGGAGACCTCGGCGGCCTTGGGCTTCGGCTTTCGGATCGGCTTTCTGGGCATGCTGCACATGGAGATCGTGCAGGAGCGTCTTGAACGCGAATACGGCCTCGATCTGATTACGACCGCGCCGACCGTGGTCTATGAAGTGCTCACCACAAGCGGCGACGTCCAGGCCATCAGCAATCCGCAATCCCTGCCCAGCCTGGGCGAGATCGACGAAATCCGTGAGCCGATCATCCATGCGAGCATCCTCATGCCGCAGGAATTCGTGGGCCCGGTGCTGCAGCTGTGCATGGAAAAGCGCGGCGTGCAGAAGGACATGAACTACATGGGCAACTCCGTTGCCATGAACTTCGAACTGCCGCTGTCGGAGGTCGTGCTGGACTTCTTCGACCGACTGAAGTCGGTCTCGCGCGGCTTTGCCTCCTTCGAATACGATTTTGCCCGCTTCCAGGCCGCGGATCTGGTCCGCCTGGACGTGCTCATCAACGGCGAAGCGGTCGATGCGCTGGCGCATATTGTGCATCGCGACAAGGCCTACGAGCGCGGCAAGGTGCTCGTCGAAAAGCTCAAGAAAATCGTGCCGCGCCAGATGTTCGACGTGGCCATTCAGGCGGCGATCGGCACGCGCATCGTGGCCCGCTCCACGGTCAAGGCCATGCGCAAGAACGTGACCGCGAAGTGCTACGGCGGCGACGTGTCACGCAAGCGCAAGCTGCTCGAAAAGCAGAAAGAAGGCAAGAAGCGCATGAAGCAGGTGGGCAGCGTGGAAATTCCGCAGGAAGCGTTTCTTGCCGTGTTGTCGACCGACGATTCGGACTAGCCCGTAATGAACAACGTGCATATGGATTTCGAAGCCTGGCTCGCGCTCGCCACCATCGCGACCGGCATTATCTGGCTGGTGGATCGTTTGCTGCTCGCGCCGAAGCGCGACAAGAGCGACGAGCCGAATGGCTTCATCGAGTTCGCGCGTTCCTTCTTTCCGGTTCTGCTGGCGGTGCTGCTGCTGCGTGCCTTCGTGTTCGAGCCGTTTCGTATCCCCTCGAAGTCGATGGTACCCACGCTGCTGGTGGGCGATTTCGTGCTGGTGAACAAGTTCAGCTACGGCCTGCGTGCGCCGGTTTTTCATACCAAGTTTCTGGATCTAGGCGAACCGGAGCGCGGCGATGTGGTGGTGTTTCGCTATCCGCCCGATCCGACCAAGGACTACATCAAGCGCGTGATCGGAATGCCCGGCGATCAGATCACCTATGCCGACGAGCACCTGTTCATCAACGGCGAGCCGGTGGATCTGGAGCAGCTGGGCGTCTATGACGGTCCGGATGCCGATGCGCTATCGACCATGCACCAGTTCATGGAAACGCTGCCGGAAGGCATGCAGCACCCCATACTCCAGGTGGATGGCCGCCGTGGCCCCGATGTAAGCGTGACGGTTCCCGAGAACAAGTATTTTGTCATGGGCGACAACCGCGACAACAGCGCGGACTCCCGCGTATGGGGTTTCGTGCCGGAAGAAAACCTGGTGGGCAAGGCCTTCATGATCTGGATGAGCGTGGACTTCTCCGAATTCGATGTGCGCTTCTCGCGCATCGGTCATATTCTGCATTGACGGGCCGATAACAGATAAAACCCAGCCGAGCAGGACGAGCACGATATGTCTGCCAAACCCTCAATCTCTGTGAGCCCGCAACGCCAGCGCGGCATGACCATGTGGTCGCTGATTTACGTATTGGCAACGCTCGGCCTGTTGTTGCTGGTCGCCATCAGGAGCGTGCCCGTTTATCTGACCGCCTACGACATCCGCGAAACCATCGAGTGGGCCGCCGAACAGCCCAAGCTCAAGACGGCCCCTGCGGCGGCCATCCAACAGGCGATTCAGCGTCGCTTCGATTCCGGCTACGTTGACAACATCACCGGCCGTGATGTGGCCGTCAGCCGGGTCGGCGGCGGCGGGCGCGAGCTTTCCGTGGCCTACGAGGTACGCCGGCCGTTGCTTTTCAATATTTCCATGGTGTACTCCTTCGAGGAAAAAGCGCTTCTGACCGGTGACAATGGGGCCGAGTGATACCAACCGCGAGCAGGTGTGCGCCACGCTCGAGCAACACCTCGACTACGTCTTTACCGACCGCGCGCTGCTCAAGCGCGCGCTAACGCATCGCAGCGCGGAGGCCGATCATAACGAGCGGCTGGAATTCCTGGGCGACGGCGTACTCAACTTCACTATTGCCGCGGCGCTGTTCGAGCAGTGCCCGGACGCGCCGGAAGGCGATCTGTCGCGCCTGCGGGCGTCGCTGGTGCGAGAAGCCACGCTGGCTGCGATCGCACGCGAAATCGAACTGGGCGCGGCCATCGTGCTCGGGCCGGGCGAAATGCGTAACGGCAGCCGGCGCCGTGCGTCGATTCTGGCCGACGGCGTCGAGGCCCTGCTGGGCGCGATCTACTGTGAAGCCGGCTTCGATGCCGCGCGGCGCGTGATCCTGCGCCTGTATACGAAGCGGCTTGCGAACCTGCCGACGGCGGCCAGCCTCAAGGACGCCAAGACCCAACTACAGGAATGGCTGCAGGCGCGTGCGCGCAGCCGTCCCGAATACGAACTGGTGCAGGTTACCGGCGCCGATCACTGCCAGCACTTCGTGGCGCGCTGTCGGCTTGCCGACAGCGGCGACAGCGTCGAAGGCGAGGGCGGGGGTCGACGCAAGGCCGAACAGGACGCAGCACGGCGCATGCTCACGAAACTTGGCGCCGACTCATGACAGCAAAGGATATTCATCGATGAACGACACTTCCCCCACGCGCAGTGGCATGGTCGCCCTGGTGGGCCGCCCCAACGTCGGCAAGTCGACGCTGGTGAATGCGCTGGTCGGCGAGAAGGTCAGTATCGTCACGCCCAAGCCGCAGACCACGCGTCATCGGATTGTCGGCGTGCTCACCCAGCCGGGCCTGCAGATCGCGCTGGTGGATACCCCGGGGCTGCATACCGGTCAGCGCAGCGCGCTCAATCGCGTGCTCAACGAAACCGCCATGTCCAGCCTGGCGGGCATCGACGTGGTGTTGTTCGTGGTGGAGGCAGGGCAATGGCGCGCCGAAGACGCTGCCGCGCTGGAACGGCTGGCGTCGATTCGTACGCCGGTGGGCCTGGTGATCAACAAGGTCGATCGCGTGGCCGACAAGACCGAACTGCTGCCGTTCATCGAGCAGATGAATGCGCGCCGCGAGTTCGCGTTCGTCGCGCCGGTATCGGCACAGAAGCACAAGAACCTCGATTCGGTGGTCGCCGAGTGCGCACAGCGCATGCCGGAAGGGCCGTTTCTGTTCCCCGAGGATGAATACACCGATCGCAACCTGCGATTCATCGCCGCCGAGACGGTGCGCGAAAAACTCACCATGTACATGCAGCAGGAGCTGCCGTACTCGGCCGCGGTGGAAATCGAGCGCTTTGAGCAAGGCGGCGAGCAGATCGAGATCCATGCCTGTATCTGGGTGTCGCGCGACAATCACAAGGCCATGGTGATCGGCAAGGGCGGCGCGATGCTCAAGAAAATCGGGCGTGCGGCCCGCCTGGACCTGGTCGACCGCCTGCAGCATCGGGTCGATCTGCGCCTGTGGGTGAAGGTGCGCGAAAACTGGATCGACAGCGAAGCCAGCGTGCGCGATCTGGGGCATTGATCGAGGCGGCCGGCCGGTGCAATCGCTATCCAGGCACTAACGCCGATGACGCTCGGTAAACGTGACGCGGCACGCGACGGGCGCGGGTCCCTGCCGGGAGCGATCAACGACCGTGGAAGAACCTAAGCGTGCGCGTTGATCTAACGCCGGCTATCGTGCTTCACCGCCGTGCATGGCGGGAGACAAGCTTCATCGTCGAAGCCTTCTCTCGTGAGCACGGGCGTATCGGCGTGGTCGCCAAGGGCGCAAGACGGCCGAAGTCGCGCTGGCGCGGGCTGCTGGAGCCGTTGGCAGCACTGGAACTCGCCTGGTCGGGGCGCGGCGAGCTCTACACGCTCACCGATATCGATACGCGGCGGCGCCACAGCCTGGCCGGCAACGCACTGATGGCCGGTTTCTATGCCAGCGAACTGGTCATGCGCCTGACCGCCCGCGACGATCCGCACCCGGCTATTCACGACAGTCTCGCGGCGTTGCTGGTAGCCCTCGACGACCGCGCGCCGGCCGTGGTGGCGCTACGCTTTTTCGAGCGGGATCTGCTCGACGAGCTGGGTTACGGTGTACCGCTGGATATCACCAGCGATACCGGCGAACCGGTCGAGGCCGCGGTCGAATACGTCTATGCGCCTGAACTCGGCCTGCGGCGTCGTGTGGGCCGTGTCGACGATGACGAGGTGGCCATTGCCGGCAGCGCCCTGCAGGGCCTGGTGAGCGGACGCTTTGGCGGGCGTGCCGACGTGCATGCCGCGCGCACCCTCATGCAGCGGGCCATTGCACCGCATCTTGGCACCCAGCCCTTGAAATCCGTACAAACGCTCAAAGCAATGCAGGCATTTAAGGCGTCCGGCGTGGCGTCTACCGAGCCCGATAATTCGCCTTCCGGAGACTGTCAATGAACGACTCGACCAATGGTCATGCACCGCTGCGCCTGGGCGTGAACGTGGATCACGTGGCTACGCTGCGCCAGGCACGCGGCACCCATTACCCCGATGTGGCCGAGGCCGCGCGCGTAGCGATGGCGGCTGGCGCCGACAGCATTACCGTGCATCTGCGCGAAGACCGGCGCCATATCCAGGACGCCGACGTGGAAACGCTGG
>DJIE01000217.1:4816-13954 GCA_002433465.1 Salinisphaera sp. UBA6602 | reverse complement strand
GGATTCGTCGGGCAGTTCGCCGGCCAGCTGGGCGGCTGCGAGCGACTGCAGGCTGAGCATCTTGTTCTGCGACAGGCCGGCAGCTCGGAGGGTGGTGTCGTCGGCATCTGCGATGCGCTGGGCGCCGGGCGCATCGCCGCCGCCCAGCGCGTCCAGCAGGCGACGGTGGATCGTGCCGGCCGCCTTGCCGGATAGCTGCTGGTAGACGATTGCCCGCACCAGCGAATGAAAGACATCCGGCGCTGCCGTGGTCGACGGCGCAAATGGCTCGCAGCGATCCATTAATGCGCCCAGCGTCGGATCGACCGCGCGCAGATGGGCGACGGCCGTGTCGGCGTCGAACATCAGCCGAGTGGGGCGTTCGTTCGACGTCTCGCTCATAGCCCTTGCAGGGATTCGATGGCCTCGGCGATCGGCGTATCGCCCGCCAGCACTTCGAGCGTGCGGTTATAGGACGCCGGCGCATCGACCAGCGCAAGCAGCAGGGCGGCGACGTCGTCGCGGGTGATATCGCCGTAACGGCCCAGTGATTCGGCCAGCTCGATCTTGCCCGTGCCGGGATCGTTGGTGAGTTTGCCGGGCCGTACTATGGTGTAATCCAGCCCCGCCGCACGCAGACGATCGTCCGCAGCTTTCTTGGCTGCGAAATAGTGCTGCATTGCCTCCGGGCCGTTTTCGGGCGTGTCGGCGTTTATCGACGACACCATGATGAAACGCTGTACGCCGTTTGCCACGGCCTGATCGATCAGCGAAATCGCCCCGTTGCGGTCCACGTCTTCGGTTTTCTCGGGCGGCGTATGGCCGCCGGAACCGGCGGTGAAGATCACGATATCCACGTTGGCCAGCGCGTCGCTGCAATCATCCTCCAGATCGGCGATCACTGTTTCATGGGCGCCCAGGCTGGTCATTTCCGGCGCCTGGCCGGCGCTGCGGATCATGGCCACCGACGTGTGGTCGCTTTCGGCAATGGCCTGGATCAACCGCTGGCCGATCTGCCCGTGGGAACCTGCGACAAGTATCTTCATGTACTGCTCCTGTGTCGCGCGACCCAGCCGATCGGCGGCGCGCCTCTTGAATAACCATCAATGCCCTACAACGTCAGGCTGTATAAAGCGAATACAAGCATACGTCGAAAGACGAAGGATCGTTCATGATTGATCTCTATACCTGGACTACCCCCAACGGCCACAAGATCCATATCGCGCTCGAGGAAATGGGCCTCGAATACACCGCCCACCCGATCAACATCGGCAAGGGCGACCAGTTCGGCGAAGAATTCCTCAAGATCAGCCCAAACAACAAGATCCCGGCCATGGTCGATCAGGACGGCCCCAATGGTAAGCCGTATGCCCTGTTCGAATCGGGCGCCATGCTCATCTATCTGGCCGAAAAGACCGGCCGTCTGCTACCGACCGATACGGTCAAGCGTAACGACGTCATGCAATGGCTCATGTTCCAGATGGCCAGCGTCGGCCCCATGCTCGGCCAGGCGCATCACTTCAACAAGTACGCGCCAGAGAAGATCGAATACGCCATCAAGCGTTACGAGAACGAAGCCAATCGCATCTACGGGGTCATGGATCGCCGCCTGGCCGACTTCAAGTTCCTTGCCGGCAACGACTATTCCATTGCCGATATCGCGACCTGGCCGTGGCTGCGCAGCGCCGAAACGCAGGGCGTGAATATCGACGACTACCCGAACGTACGCCGCTGGTTCGAAATGATCGGCGATCGCGAGAACGTCAAGAAAGGGCTACAGGTTCTGGCCGATCACCATACGGATTTCAGCCAGGACAAGAATGCGATGGAGAATATGTTTGGAAACAAGCAGTACGAGAAGCGCTAGTCATGCCTTCTGGGCTGGAAGTGCCTTGCTGCCTGTAGCCATATCGCTTCTAACCTACGAAAAAAGCCCGCCGAGCGCGGGCTTTTTTATGGCGTGCATCCGTGCCATATTCGAATGAACACAGAAAAGGAACTCAGCCGGTCCGTACGGCATGTCGATAATCGACGCATATCGATATCGTCTACCTAATATGCAGAAAACCTGTAAATGATTGATTCGACGATACCCGCAGTCGTGTTAGGTAGACTAATTACGTGCGTATTAGGTCGACAAATGTCGTCGAATTGGCGTTAGATAAGTTTCGATATTAGGGGAAAATGCTTTATGTCGCTTTTTTTGCATTGGGTCACGGCAATCTCGAGTGTCGTTGCTGCTAGTGCTATTTTATTGGCATATCTTCAGTTTCGGGCGGATCATAAAAGATCGCGACGGGAGCTTTCCATCACATTACTCGAAAGTTGGGTTCAGAATCTCACCCAAAGATCTACCGCCGCTCGGAAGTTAGTTGACGAATTTTCAGAAGAGCAAGCAAAAACACTTCTTGCGCAGGAGCCATTTTCAGTAAAAGGAAAATATATTCCGCTTTTACGTGCAGCATTGAAAGGTGATATCGAAAACAGTGACGACGACTATAATCTCAGCGTAGAGCAATCATCCGCTTTGAGATGGGAGGTAATTGATTATTTAAACTCTCTCGAAGTAGTCCTTAGTGCTTGGAATAACAACATCGCTGACCAAAAAATGCTCGAAGAGCAGTTCAGGGATTTGGTGTCTCCAGAAAAAGATATATATTTGCTCAAAAATTTCCGGAAGGCGAGCGGCGGCGCGTCGAGTTTTCCATGTATTGAAGAATTTGTGGACTATCTTGGTAAAGCAAAAACGCCGAATACCAAGGGTTACAATAAGATAATCTAACAGGTCGCTGCAGTTGACCGCCCAAAGCGCTGGTGTGCTTTGGGTTCCCTCCGCGGCTTTCGCCGCTCCGGCGGCAACTGAGCTTTGGCGTTAGCGTCTTAATAGGATAAACAATGAGTTTGGAAGATAAGCTGTCTGGATGGACAGGCCCTTCGAGTAGTACGGAGCAGGATAAGCAGGATAGAACGGAGCGAATGATTCGCCAAGCGATAGATTCACATGAACCGTTCAATAATTGTTCATTGAAGGTTTTTGCGAAAGGATCTTACGCTAATAATACTAATGTGCGGTCAGATAGTGATGTAGACATTGCGGTGGAGTGCACAGAGTGTCAATACTGGGAAGAATCTGAAGAAGGTAATCATCCGCCTAGTGGATCATATGATGGAATTTGGACCCCAGCAAAGTTAAGAGCAGAGCTTCTTTCTGCTCTGAATGCAAAGTTTCCAGGGCAGGTAGATTCTTCGGGATCTACCGCGATACAGATAAATTCTAACTCTGCACGCGTAGATGCTGATGTGGTTCCATGTTTTAGCTATCGCTACTACATGAACCATGGATCGAGAGATGGAACAAAAATATTCAAAACCGATGGCAGCAGTGTTGTCAATCATCCAGTCCAACAGAAGGAAAATGGGACGGCAAAGAACAATCGAACCGGATATGCCTATAAGAAAGGTGCACGCCTACTGAAGCGGATTGAAAATGCGATGGCTCAGGATGGCACATTTCGTGAGTTGCCCTCATTTTTTATGGAATGTTTAGCCTACAATTGCCCAGATAATTCATTTTCTCACCCAACATGGACAGAACGCCTTCGAGCTATGCTTGTTCATATTTGGAGCAACCTTCAAGGTGATGAAGAGCCAGCCTCTGGTCGCTGGGTGGAGGTGAATGAATGCTTCTTCCTGTTTCATAAGAACCAGAAATGGACCCGTGAGGATGGACGCGATTTTGCCAAAGCGGCCTGGAACTATTTTGGATTCAAGTAATGCGTAATATCACACTTAAGAGTTCGCTTTATATTCTGGTCGGAATTTCTGCTGTTGCTTGGTTCTCGCTAGCCTATTTTGGCGGTTTAGATTTGTCAAAAGTAAAGGATTTTTTTGGGCTTGTACCAAAGGTTGTAACTATCGACCTTCTGGTAGTTGCAGTGTTTGTTAAGTGGGGCTGGAAACTTAAAATATTTAGAGGTTGGCTTGTTCCTTTTCCTAATTTAAATGGAAGTTGGGTGGGTTTTATATATTCCGACTGGAAGAATCCCGAAACAGGAGAAAAACCGCCTCCCATACCCGTAATGCTCACAGTAAACCAGTCTTTCTTTCACATTCATTGCATGATGCGCACGAGTGAAATGGAAAGCTCTTCGTATTCTGAGGGCTTTCTTATCGAACCGGATCGACAGGTTAAAAACATAGCATATTCCTATACTAGCAAGCCTAGATTAAGTTTGAATGAACGCAGTATTCCGCATGATGGAACAGCAGTTTTCAAGATCATTGAAAAGCCGAAGCAAAAGCTAGTAGGCAGGTATTGGACGGAGAGATTAACAAAGGGTGAAATCATTCTTCAGTATCACTCTAAAGAAATACTTGAGGAAATTCCTGAAGAGTTGGGAGATCATCCCGTAACGGAAGATGAAAATCGACGCTAACAATCGGCTGCACGGCGGCCGATTTTCCGCTGCTTCGCAGCTCGCTCGATCCGGGGACAGTATATTTAATTGATATTCCGCTCGAGCCGGTTTTTTAATAGACGCCGGGTGAGAGGGATAGATCCGCGATGCGTCTGTCGAGGGCTCGTATTTCGCGGTGACTGCAAACGCCGCCGAGAGCTATACGATCTAAGCCGGCCGGCCGCTGGACGGTCAGGACGTTATCAGCGGTCGTGGTCCACCTACCGTTATTCTGCCTTGCGGGACGCCGCTAGACGGCAGTGAACGCTCGGGCTGCCCCGGAGCCGGCCTTCTTGGCTTCATACAAGGCTTCATCCGCAGCTTTGAGCAGTTCGTCCGGCGATGTTGGGGTGTCACGCTTGCTGGCGACCCCGATGCTGATTTCAAAAGGCGCGCTGCGCTCGGTATTGGATTGGTCGATCTGGTCGAGCAGGCGTTGTGCGACAGTCAGGGCGGCGGCTGTGTCGAGGTCGGGCAGGATAATCAGGAACTCGTCGCCGCCGTAGCGTCCGACGCTGTCGCCGGTTCGTACCACGGCTCGCATATCGCCGGTGAGTTCGATCAACGCACGGTCGCCGGCGTCATGGCCAAGGGTGTCGTTGATGGATTTGAAGCGGTCCACGTCGATGAGCAGCAGACTGGCCGGTGCACTGGCGTTGCATATTTCTTCGAGTGCTTTTGTTAAGCCGCGCCGGTTGAGCAACCCGGTCAGGGGGTCGCACATGGCGCCGCTGTAGAGTTTTTCGTGGCGATCCGGGGACAGTATATTTAATTGCTATCTCGCTTGAATTCGTTCGGAATTAACTGTCGAGTGAAACGGCTGCATATCGGGTGCGTGTGGCGAGGGCTGATGTCTCTCACTTCGACATGACTGCAAACGTCACCGATAGATTTTACGGCCGATAAGCACCATGTCCGCCCGGCTCGGTATCATGCGCGTTTAATCAGCGCTCCAAGACGCCCATGACCATCGAAAACCAACAAGACCTCGACGGCATTCTCGCCATCGGCCGGATCGTGGCCGAGATTCGCGACGCCATGCTGGCAGCGGTCGAGCCGGGGATGACGACGCTCGAGCTGGATGCAATCGGCGGGCAGATGTTGGCGCGGCTGGGGGCCACCTCGGCGCCGATTAAGTGCTACGACTTTCCGGGGTTTACCTGTATCAGCGTGAATGAAGAGGCCGCCCACGGGGTGCCGGGCGAACGGGTGATTGCTGCGGGCGATATCGTGAACGTGGATGTTTCGGCCGAGCGCGACGGTTATTTTGCCGATACCGGGGGTACGACGGTGGTCGCGCCGGTGGCGGACGAGCAGGCGATGCTGTGTCGGGCTACCGAGTTGGCGCTGGAGCGCGCGTTGGCGGAGGTGCGCACGAATGCGCCTATCAACAGGATCGGCAAGGCGATCGAGGCGGTGGCAAAAAAACACCGGCTGAAGATCATCAAGAATCTGGCCGGGCACGGGCTGGGCCGCTCGTTGCACGAAGAGCCGGAAGGAATTCTCGGCTTCTACGACCGCAGTGATCGGCGGCGCTTGGAATACGGCCAGGTGATTGCGGTCGAACCGTTTTTATCCACGCGCAGCACGTTCGTATCGGAAACCGGCGATGGCTGGACGCTGGTGGGCGATCCGGCCAGCCGCTCGGCGCAGTTCGAGCATACCGTGATCGTGACCGACGGTGCGCCCATTATCGCCACCCTTTCCCAGCACGCGGCGTAGCGCTCGCCTGTGCCTGCAGTGGCGCGGCGCCCGTAGCGAGAGGCGAGCTCTTGTTGCAGTTTTGTTGCTGCGTGCAGGAGTTTGGCGGGGTATAGTCGCTGGCTTTAGTAGATCTGAAGCGAGAGCCCATACGAATGAAGGACTTGCGTGATAGCCATGTGCCGGCCTGGTTCTGGGTCGGCGTGCCGACGGTACTGTATTTCGGCCACTACGTCCTGCGGGCGTTGATGCCGTTCGAGTTTTTCGACCGCTACATACTGCATGAATCAGGTGCCACGGAGCAGGGTACGGTACTGGTGCTGGTACTGGCCTTGGTTACCGGTCTGCTGGTGTTGAGCAAGCTGCGTTCACTGGGCAACAAGCGCTTGCTGCTGTTCTTCGGTCTGTTCTGTCTGGGCTGTATTTATTTCGGCGGCGAAGAAGCCAGCTGGGGGCAGCACTGGATGGGCTGGGATGCGCCGGAGCAGTGGGCCGCACTCAACAACCAGAACGAAACCAATCTCCACAATTCGAACGGGGTGGTCGGCTCGTTGCTGGATCAGTTGCCGCGCAACCTGCTCACGCTGGCGGCGCTGATCGGTGGCGCCATCATCCCGCTGGTACGCCGGGCCCGCGGCAAGACCTATGAAAGCGGCAGCTTCGCTTACTGGATCATGCCGGGCATCGCCTGTGTGCCGGCGGGCCTTATTGCGGCGTTTTCGTCCATCCCGCAGAAAATCAGCGAATCCATCGCGGGCGAGGTGGTCTGGCCGATGGATATCAACGCCGGCGAGGTCAAGGAACTGATGATTGCGACGTTCCTGTTCGTTTATATCGCAACGGTGTGGGTGCGCCTGCGCCATCGCGGCGACGGCTCCGCGCGGCCCGTGACGGAATGATTAGACGGCCCGCGGTGGCGCGTTACCGCCGTCGCGGGCCTGTACATGGGCGCCGCATCCGTGGTCGACGCTGCCAAGCGGCGGCGACCGCGTCAGTCTTCGGCCAGGCGATCGACCTGGATCGATTTGTCCTCGTAGGAGCCGCCTTTGTGCCAGAACAGCCGATCGGTGGCGGCGTCGAACCCGAGGACGCCCTGGTAGCCGGGGATGGCCAAGCGGTCCCATGAGCGGCCATCGTCGACGCTGTAGAAAACGGCGTTGCCGGAGATATGGGCCTCGTCGCCGGAGAGCCATTCGCCGGCGTTGATCCATGTCGGTACCCGGTAGCTGCTGCCGACGTTGACCACCATGCTGTGCTTGCCCACCCAGAAGCCGCGAACATATTCGCTGGAGGTGAGCGGCGCAAAAGCCCCGGGCAGTTTGGCCGCCGTCTTTATTTCGAGGCTGGCCGGATCGATACGGGCGATATGGCTGCCGGTTTCGCCGGCCATGCGCACCACGGCACGCACGCGCCCGTCCGGGCCCTGGCCCATGGCCTGAATTTCCATGCCCTGGTTTTGTTCGACGTCGCCCATACGCCATTCGTCGCCGCTGCGGCTGAGCTCGGCGTAGCGCAGCAGGTGCAAGGCGCCGGCGTTGTAGGGCGACGTATCCGTTGGGTCGCTATAACCGATCTGCTGCGACACCCACACGGCCGCGCGATCGACGCCCAGGCGCATGACGTGGGGTGTGACCTCGCCCACCACCGCTTCGCCGTTGAGTTTCATACCGGCGGGCTTGAGTGCCTCCAGTTCCTGGCGGCTGGCGACCAGGGGCGAGGTTTGTACGATTTCGGTCGTGCTGCGGCCTTCGTCGGTGGAGTAGTACAGGCCGCTGCCGTCGCCGTCGACAATGGGTTTGCCGTTCGTGACCTGCGTACGCGGCAGGCGCGCCCACGCCCAAACGGTATCGTAGGCATCCCGGTAGGGGCGCACGCCCCAGGCGGTGATCGACGAGGGCACCATGAAACCCTCGCGCTGCCATTGCCAGCTCTGGCCGTGATCGGCCGTGGCGAACACGGCGTCCTGGCGGCTGGCCGGGTCGTCGTTATCGTAAGCGTTATCCGGGCGCTCCATGCCGGACAGGACGTAAACCCGTCGTCCGTCAGGCCCGCCCGCGGCCATGCAGGCCGACGAGTTGAGGCGGGCCACCACGTCGAATTGCCCGTTGTCGTTCAAGCGCGAGATATAACCATACTTGGCCCGCGCGCCCGTGGCGGCGCCGAATACGCCATAGGCAGCGCCGCCGTTGTCGTCATCGTGGCCGCGGATCAGTTCGGCCAAATCGGTACTCCCGCCCAGGTCCATACTGGAATCAGGGCTGTCTACCACGCCAACCAGCCAGGTGTCTTCAGCGGTCACGAAAATCCGATCGCACAGGCCATCGTCTCGGCGCTGGAAGTAGGATTGTAGGGTCGCGAATTCACGCGTATCGACATGGCCGCCGGCGAAATCGCCGTGGCCCTTGGCCAGTGTCCATATGAACCAGGTCGCCGGCAGGCCGGTGGCCAGGGCCACGACCAGCAGGGGCAGGGCAACGGCACGGCGGCGCGATCGGGTCATGGCAGGGGTATCCGCACGGCTGTGGTTCGAGCGCCGGGGCGTGGGCGTGCATCGCCCGGCCCTGCGTGGCGCCCGGCTGGGGTGCTGGGCATTGCGCTCGGCAAAGTTGAGCCGCGCAGTATATTGAACCGATGCGATATCAGCGAGTTACGTAAGCGCGCGGTTATCTTGCGCGCAAGGTTGTGGTGGCAGCGGGCGGCCGTCAGCCGGCGCCAGCCGGTCGCCCGCGCGGGCCGATCAGATCGATGCGCCGAGAATGACCAGCAGAGTCAGCGCGAACGGAATCAGCACGGCCACCACGAAGATATCGGCATAGCTTTGTCGATGGGTGAGGCCGGTGATCGCCAGCAAGGTGATGACCGCGCCGTTGTGCGGCAGGGCATCGAAGCCGCCGGAAGAGAGTGCGATCACGCGGTGCATGATCTCTGGGTCGATGCCGGCGGCCTGGGCCCGGCTCATGAACTCGCTGCCCAGCGTTTCCAGCGCGATCGACATGCCGCC
>DJIE01000217.1:4361-4491 GCA_002433465.1 Salinisphaera sp. UBA6602 | reverse complement strand
GGAGGCCGAGCCGGTGATGCCGGCCAGTACGTTGGTCGCAATCGCCGAGGACAACAGCGGATTGTCGGAAATGCCCAGTACCGCATCGCGAATGACGAGGAACGCTGGCAGCGAGGCGATCACCGCGCCG
>DJIE01000217.1:3862-4059 GCA_002433465.1 Salinisphaera sp. UBA6602 | reverse complement strand
GGCAGCGAGGCGATCACCGCGCCGTAACCGACTTCCGATGCCGTGTTGAACACCGGCAGTAGCGAGCCAAAAGTGCCGCGGTTGAAGCTCTCCTTGAGATCTTCGAAGCGCGACCAGTTGAGCGCGGTGACCAGCCCGATGGCAATCACCAGCGACGCGATGATTGCCCAGATGCCGCGGACGTCGCCGATCTCGGC
>DJIE01000217.1:3219-3523 GCA_002433465.1 Salinisphaera sp. UBA6602 | reverse complement strand
CTGGCCGAGATAGCCCGTATCCATCCACGGGATCACCAGGTAAGTGAACAGCGCGTTGAGGGTGATGACCGCCAGCACCGGCACCATTGCGAGCCACATGGTGGGGCGCTTGGCGTTTTCGTCCTGTGCATCGGCGTCGGTGGCGGCATGCGAGCCGTAGCCTTCGCCAGCGGCTGCCGCGCGAGCCCGGCGGCGGTTGAGCCACAGCGTACCGAACATGAGCATGCCCAGACCTGCCAGCGTGCCGAATATCGGTGCAGCAAACGGGGTGGTATTGAAGTAGGGCATGGGGATCGCGTTCTGG
>DJIE01000217.1:2604-2865 GCA_002433465.1 Salinisphaera sp. UBA6602 | reverse complement strand
GGTCATGGTGAAGGTGAACGAGCCCAGCGCGAGTGCGGCCGGCAACAGACGTTTGGGCGTCTCCGAGCGCCGGAACAGTTCGTTGCCGATCGGGTAGACCGCAAACGCCACTACGAACAACGACACACCACCGTAGGTCAGCACGCCGCAGGCGAACACTACCGCGGCAATGGCATGGCGTGCGCCCATCGTATCGGTGAACCACTCGGCGATCGTACGCGCAGAGCCCGAGTCGGCCATGAGCTTGCCGAAGATCGCGCC
>DJIE01000217.1:2029-2293 GCA_002433465.1 Salinisphaera sp. UBA6602 | reverse complement strand
CTTGCCGAAGATCGCGCCCAGCAGAAACAACGGGAAGAACTTGACCAGATAGTCGCCCAGCGCCGGCATGAACACCTGCGTATAGGTGGCCAGTATCGGTAGCCCGCCGGCGAACACGGTCGCCAGCAGGGCCAGCAACGGCGCCAGGATCAACACGTTGATCCCGCGATAAGCCAGATACATGAGTAATGCGAGCGAAACAAAAATGCCGATCAGGCCCATCGTGTCGTTCCTTTCTGGTTAGCGGTGTCGGCCCGTTCCCAG
>DJIE01000217.1:1356-1647 GCA_002433465.1 Salinisphaera sp. UBA6602 | reverse complement strand
GGCGACGCCCATGACGCTCGCAGAGCCTGCGGGAAAACAGCTTTGCTGTCTCGCATTTACGACTAGAGTCGAATAGTCGAAGGCGGCGGTTGCGAGCCGCGAGCGTGTTGGGTGCGGCGCAACGCAAGAGCCTGACGTGGCGTCGGGCTGCTGCGGCATGTTTCGTCGGGCAGGGTCGCGAACCTGTGACAGCGGCAGCCGGCCGGTCGAATAGCCGTCTTGGCGATGCGCACCGAGTCGCCATGCCAAGAAGATCCGAAGAATAAATATATATAAATCAATAAAGTATGG
>DJIE01000217.1:640-1024 GCA_002433465.1 Salinisphaera sp. UBA6602 | reverse complement strand
TTTAAATTAGATCGCGCACACTTTGATTTATGTCAACGCCGGCCGTCCGGAAGAGGCCTACGCTACGGCGAACCTCTCCTGGAACCGCAGTTCATGGCCGACGACAAACCGAAGCTTCGATTGGGCGCGCTGGTGTCTCTGGTTGCCGGTTCGATGATCGGCGCCGGCATATTCAGTCTGCCCCAGAACATGGCCGCCAGCGCCAGTGCCGGCGTGGTACTCGTCGGCTGGCTGATTACTGCCGCCGGCATGCTGATGCTGGCGTTCGTGTTTCAGACCCTGTCCAACCGTCGGCCCGATCTGGATGCAGGCATCTATGCCTACGCCAAGGCCGGTTTTGGCGACTACATGGGCTTTTCGTCGGCCTGGGGCTACTGGATCAGC
>DJIE01000217.1:0-330 GCA_002433465.1 Salinisphaera sp. UBA6602 | reverse complement strand
GGCCTGGGGCTACTGGATCAGCGCGTGGCTGGGCAATGTCAGCTATCTGGTGCTGGTGTTCAGCACCCTGGGTTACTACTTCCCGATGTTCGGCGAGGGCAACACGGTTGCGGCCGTGCTGTGTGCGTCGGTTCTGCTGTGGCTGCTGCATTTTCTGGTGCTGCGCGGCATTCAGCAGGCTGCGTTCATCAATACGGTGGCCACGATCGCCAAGGTCGTGCCCATTGTGTTGTTCATCGTCATCGTGGCGTTCGCGTTCAAGCCATCGGTGTTCTTCGACGATTTCTGGGGCACCGGCAATACGGATCTGGGCAGCTTCATGACCCAGCT
>DJIE01000084.1:9135-9450 GCA_002433465.1 Salinisphaera sp. UBA6602 | reverse complement strand
GCACACGCCGGCCGGCGAACAGTCGGCGCTGGATTTCGTGCTCGACGGCGATACCGAACTGCGCGCGGTCGAGGCCAAGCTCGCCAAGGCCGAGGCCGAAGTCGACGGCAACGCCATGGCCGAACTGCATGGCCGCATGGCCGAAATCGACGGTTATTCGGCCACCGCACGGGCCGCCAAACTGCTGCACGGCCTGGGTTTCGCGCCGGAAACGCATACCGCGCCGCTGGACTCCTTTTCCGGCGGCTGGCGTATGCGCCTGAACCTGGCGGCCGCGCTCATGCGCCGCTGCGATCTGCTGCTGCTCGACGAGCC
>DJIE01000084.1:0-8823 GCA_002433465.1 Salinisphaera sp. UBA6602 | reverse complement strand
GCTCGACGAGCCCACCAACCATCTGGATATGGACGCGGTGTTCTGGCTGCAGGAATACCTGGCCAGCCACCCGGCCACGCTGATCATCATTTCGCATGACCGTGATTTTCTCGATGCGTTGATCAGCCATACGCTGCATCTGGAAGGCGGGCGCGCCACGCTCTATACCGGCAACTATTCCGAGTTCGAGACCATGCGTGCCGAGGCCAAGCTGCAGCAGCAGGCTGCCTACGAAAACCAGCAGAAGAAACTCGCCCAGCTGCAGGGCTTTGTCGATCGCTTCCGTGCCCAGGCCACCAAGGCCCGCCAGGCCCAGAGCAAGCTCAAGCAGATGGAGCGCATGGAAAAGGTCGAGGCAGCCCACTGGGACACGCCGTTTTCCTTCAGTTTCCGCGAGCCCGAGCGCCTGCCCGATACCCTGCTGCGGCTCGACAACGCCGATGCCGGCTACGACGGCGTGGCCTTGGTGGGCGGCATCAAGATGCAGATCACCGCCGGCGACCGGCTGGCGATTCTCGGGCGCAACGGCGCGGGCAAATCCACGGTGATGAAGCTGCTGGCCGGCGAGATGGCCCCGATCAGCGGCGACGTACAGCACGACAAGTACACCCGCGTGGGTTACTTCGCCCAGCACCAGCTGGAAGTGCTGGACGACAACGCCAGTGCCGCCACCCACCTGCAACGCCAGGCGCCGCGTGCCTCAGAACAGGAGATCCGCGACTTTCTCGGCGGCTTCGATTTCCACGGCGACAAGGCACTGGAACCCATTGCCCCGTTCTCCGGCGGCGAAAAGGCACGCCTCGCCCTTGCCCTGGTGGTTTACGACCGGCCCAACCTGCTGTTGCTCGACGAGCCGACCAACCATCTCGATCTGGACATGCGCCACGCGCTGGAAACCGCGCTCGCCGGCTATAGCGGCGCCGTCATCATGATTGCCCATGATCGCCACCTCATCGATGCCACCTGCGATCAGCTCTGGCGCGTCGACGACGGCACGCTCATGCCCTTCGACGGCGATCTGGACGACTATGCCAAGTGGCTTACCCGCCAGAACTCGGCCCGGGAAGGCAACGACAAGCCGAAAAAAGCCACCACGCCTGGTGGCAGCGGCGCGGATGCACGCCGCGATGCCGCCGCCCAGCGCGAACGAGAAAAACCCTTGCGGCGGGCGATCAAGCAGGCCGAAGCCGATATGGCCAAGTTCGAGGAAAAGATCGCCGCCATCGAAAAGGAAATGGCCAAGCCCAGCGTCTACGGCAACAAAACCGAGATCGCGCGCCTGTCGCAGGAACAGGGCAAGCTGCGCAAACAGCTCGACAAGGCCGAGGCCAACTGGATGGAAAACGCCGAGGCGCTGGAACAGGCGCAGACCGCCTCCTGAGCGTTTCAAAACCGACGCCAAACGAGACGCCGATGAGCACGCCGACCTACTTCTGGCACGACTACGAAACCTTCGGCGCCGACCCGCGCCGCGACAAACCCGCCCAGTTCGCCGGTATCCGGACCGATCTGGACTTCAATATCGTGGGCGAACCGGTGGTGCTCTACTGCCAGCCGCCGGTGGACATGCTCGGCCACCCCGAAGCCACGCTCATTACCGGCATCACCCCACAGATGGCCCTCGAACGGGGCGTGCCCGAGCCCGAGTTCATCGAAACCATCGTCGCCGAAATGGCCACGCCCGGCACCTGCAGCGTGGGCTACAACAGCCTGCAGTTCGATGACGAAGTCACCCGCCACACGCTCTGGCGCAACTTCTTCGACCCCTACGCCCGCGAATGGCAGAACGGCTGCTCGCGCTGGGACATCATCAACATGGTGCGCCTGGCCTATGCCCTGCGCCCGGACGGCATCGAATGGCCGCAGCGCGAAGACGGCGCGCCCAGCTTCAAGCTCGAACATCTGGCCACGGCCAACAACCTGGTCCAGGAACGCGCGCACGACGCGTTATCCGATGTGCATGCCACCATCGGCCTGGCGAAACTCGTCCGCGACAAACAGCCCAAGCTGTTCGACTATGTCGTGAACAATCGCGACAAGCACAGCGCGCGCAAGATGCTGGACATGGACACGCGCAAACCGGCGCTGCACGTGTCGTCCAAGTTTCCAGCGGCCAACGGTTGTCTGTCGCCGGTCATGCCGATTGCGGCGCATCCGAGCAACAAGAACTGCGTGATCGTCTACGATCTGCGCGTCGACCCGGCGCCGTTGCTGGAACTGCCGCCAGACGAGATATTCGAGCGTATCTTCACGCCCGCGGCCGATCTGCCCGAAGACACGCCGCGCGTCGCGCTCAAGGGCGTACACCTGAACAAGTGCCCAGTGCTCGCCCCTTTCGAGATGATGCGCGAGAGCGAGGCCGAGCGGCTGAACCTCGACATCAACCAGTGCCGACGCCACTGGAAAGCCATTCACGACCAGCTTTCCGAGGTGGAAGCCAAGGCAACGGCGGTATTCGAGGCCCACGCCTTCGAGCCCGACGGCGACGCCGAAGCCGCGCTCTACGATGGTTTTGTGGGCGATGCCGACCGCAAGCTGGCCGAGCAGGTGCGTCGTACCTCGGCTGCCGATCTGGCAGACGGCGCGATCGTGTTCGCCGACAACCGCCTCAACGAGCTGCTGTTTCGCTATCGCGCCCGGCATTTTCCGGAAACGCTGGTCGACGCCGAACGCGACGACTGGAACAACTGGCTGTCGAAACGCCTGGAGTTCGCGCCGGACGGCGGCCTGACGCTGGACGACTACGACGAACTCATCGCCCAGCTCATGGAACGGGTCAAGGGCGAGCCGGCCCAACTGCAGCTGCTGCTCGATCTCAAGGCCTGGAGCGCGAAACTGCGGCAACGGCTATAGCGACAGGGCCGACCCGCTGCCGCGGGAGGCGACAACGACGCTCAGCGCGGCGGCTGCAACGCCTTGAGCTGCTCGCTGATCGCATCCGCCGGCTGCGGCCGGCCCAGTAAAAAGCCCTGGATATGCCCGGCGCCCAGCTGCTGGAGCACCGCGTACTGTTCGGCCGTTTCCACCCCTTCCGCGACCACGGCCAGGTTGAGCGTGCGCGCAATCTGAAGAATGCCGACGGTCAGCTCGTGGCTGGTCGCATCCTGAGTAATGAGCTGGGTAAAACTGCGATCGATTTTGAGAATATCGAGCGGCAGCTGCTGCAGATAGCGCAGCGACGAATAGCCGGTACCAAAATCGTCGATGGCGAAGCGGAACCCCTGCGAGCGGAGCGCGTTCATCGTTTTGGCCGCGGTTTCCACATCCGTAATCACGCTCTGCTCGGTAATCTCGAGCACGAGACTCGTGGCCGGCACCTGATGCTCGGCAACCAATCCGGCCACCATATCGGCAAAGTCGTCGCGGTAAAGCTCGGCCCCGGCGATATTCACGGCCATGTAAGGGAAAAAGTCGAACTCACCGCGCCACTGCGCAAGCTGCTTGCAGGCGCTGTTGAGCGTGCAGCGCGTCAACATTCGACAAAGATCCGCATCGGCTTCGGCGATCGGCACGAACTCGGCCGGGCTGATCGCCCCCCATTGGGCGTCGGTCCAGCGCGCCAGTGCTTCCACTCCGATCATGCGGCCGGTGCTGCATTCCACGATCGGTTGATAGACCTGATCCAGCGCATCCGAGCGCAACGTCTCGGCCAGTCGGTACTGGCGTTCGTGGCTGTGCGCCACGCTGCGATGCACGTCGCTGGAATAGCAGCGCACGCGCGGCCCGCCTTGCTGCACGTCCGCGGCCGCCATACGCGCATGGGCAAGCAACGTCTCGACATCCGGCGCATCGCCGGGCGCCCGGCTGACGCCGGCCGCGATTTCGATCGGCAGGCGCGTGCCGTTGTAGTCCACGGGCTTGGCGAGCGTGCGCGTCAGCACGTTGACGCGTTCAACCGATTCATCAGGCCCGGCCGCACCCCAGGTAATCGCCAGACCGAGGCGATCAGTGCCGAGCATGCCGATACGATCTTCGCCCCGGACGTTTTGCTCGAGCCGGCGCGCGATCGTAGCCATGACGTGATCACAGCCAAGCTGCCCTGCCAGCGAATGCAGAACTTCAAAGTTGGTGAGATGAAAATGCACCAGGGTCAGCGTCTTGGCCGCGCCGGCAGCCTGCTCCCAGGTACTGGAGACCAGCTCCTCGAACAGGGCACGCCCCGGCAGGGCCGTGATCGAGTCGTACATCACGCTGTGCTGCAGGCCCACCGACCAATGGTCGAACTGCTTGTGCAGATTGATCTCGCTTTCCACGATGCGGGCAAACATCAGCAGCCGCCACTTATCCACGTCCGAGAGTTCGCGCGGCTGCTGGTCGATCACGCACAGCGTGCCCAAGGGTTCACCGGACGGCCCCTTGAGAACCGCGCCCGCATAGAACCGGATATAGGGCTCGCCTACCACCAGCGCGTTGTCGTGAAAGCGGCGGTCCTTGCGGGCGTCGGGTACGTAGAGCAGATCCAGCGGCAACGCATGGGCACAGAAGGACTCCTCGATCGGCGTCTCGCGCCGGTCGAAGCCCACCATCGACTTGAACCACTGCCGATCGGCATCGACCAGCGTTACCAGCGCGGTCGGTACGCCGAATACGCTTGCAACAAGCCGGGTGTACTGGTCGAAGCGGTCCTCGAACGGCGTATCAAGCAGGTTGAGCGAACGCACCTCTCTCAAGCGTTCAGGATCTGTCACTCGTTGCGCCATGGAGCACGTTTTCATGCATGCGACCGGGAAGTTATTGACCGCGCAACCCGCGCGTTATCTCAGCGATATCTATCGACTGGTTTAAGTACGACTTGAACCGGCGCGCAGAGGCGACACACAGCGCTTCGGCGCGCCTAAAGCGGCAGAAACGCCTTGTTCGCACTGGCGCACAGGCCGGATCAGTCTACCCCCGAAATCGACTCAGTCAGCAACTGGCACCAGCACGCGCTTGAGAAAGTCGCGGGTGCGCGCCGCGCGTGGTGCAGAAAGCAGCGTCGCCGGCGGGCCCTGCTCGACAATGCCGCCGCCGTCCATGAACACCACCCGATCGGCCACCTCGCGAGCGAACGCGATTTCATGTGTGACCACGATCATGGTCATGCCCTCCGCGGCCAGGCGGCGCATGACCGAAAGCACTTCACCGACCAGCTCGGGGTCGAGCGCCGACGTGGGCTCGTCGAACAGCATCAGCGCCGGGTCCATCGACAGCGCCCGAGCGATCGCGACCCGCTGTTGCTGGCCGCCCGACAAACGCGCCGGATAGGCGTCCAGCTTATCGGCGAGACCCACCCGTTCCAGGTTTTCGCGGGCGATCCGCTCAGCGACCTCCCGTTTGTTTTTCAATACCGTCGTCAAGGCCAGCGTGCAGTTATCCAGCGCGTTGTGATGCGGGAACAGATTGAACTGCTGGAACACCATGCCGATCTGGCGGCGTGCGGCATCGATATCGCAGTCCGGGTCGGTCAGCTCCCGGCCGTTGACCCGAACCGTGCCGGACTGCGGCGTTTCCAGCATATTCACACAGCGCAGCAACGTCGACTTGCCCGACCCCGAAGGCCCGATCACGCAGACGACCTCGCCGCGCGCAACGCTGAAATCGATATCGCGCAGCACGTGGTTGTGGCCGAAATACTTGTTCAGCCCGCGAATATCGACCAGCGGTTCGGCCTGGGTCATATCACCGCCCCCGCGACGCTGCCGCTTCCATGCGCCGTACGATGATCGACAGTGGCAGGGTGATGATCAGATAGCCCAGGCCGGCCACCACCAGCGGCGTGATATTCACGTTGCTGTTGGCCGCCGCCCGTCCGAATTTGGTGAGATCGAAGTTGGCCGCCGACAGGCCGACGATGAATACCAGCGAGGAGTCCTTGATGAGCATGATCAGCTCGTTGGTCAACGGCGGGATCATGATTCGGAATGCCTGTGGCAGGGTGATACGCCACATCGCCTGGCTCGCCGACATGCCCAGCGAGCGGGCGGCCTCGATCTGCCCGCGGGGCACCGCCTGGATACCCGCGCGAATGGTTTCGGCCATATAGGCACTGCCGACGATGCCCAGGGCCGCCCACACCGTGCCGTAGGGCGGCAACGGCATGGCCAGACCGGGAAACGCCAGCGGCAGCAACGAAAACGCCATGAACACCACCAGCGCCGGCAGGCCCCGGAAGAACTCGATATAGACGGTGGCCAGCCAACGATAGGGCCCGACGTCGGACAAACGCATCATCGCCAGCAGCGTGCCGGCGACAAGCCCCAGAACGAAGCCGCCCGCGGTATAGACCAGCGTGTTCCACAGCGCCAGCCACAGGCCGTGCATAACGGTATAGCGGATCAGGCCAGGATCGAAAAAGCTACGACCGATCTGTGCCCAGTCCGCAGAAAGGCCCGCGGCGACGACCACCGCCACCAGCAGCGCGTACTGCACGGCACGAATACGCCGGGCCCGGATACGCGGGCTCGTCCTGCGGGGGGCCTCCCCGCTTTGTCGGGTCGTCATGCCAGCCGGCTATTGTTCGTTGATCGTGCCCGGTACCTGACCGAACCATTTCTTGAATATCTCGTCATAGCGGCCGTTTTCCCGGGCCTTGGCCAGCGCTTCGTTGAGTCGATCGATAAGCTTCTGCGCGTTCTCGTCGTCCTTTTTGGCGAGAAAGCCGTATCGCTCTCCGGTATCGAATTCCGCCGCGATCTCGGTATCCGGGTTGTCCGCCGCGTACTGATACAGCGGCCCGTTGTCGTTGATCGCAGCATCGACCTTGCCCGCGCTGACCGCGGTGGTCTCCAGGGCGAGATCGTCGAATACCACGGTCGTATAACCGTACTGCTCGGCGTGCTTGTCGGCATAGATCGCGCCGGTGGTATCGGTCTGGGTGCCCAGGCGTTTGCCTTGCAGATCTTCGAGGCTTTCGTAATCGCTGCCCTTTTTCACCAGCAGCGCCTGGGTGGCGTTGAAGTACGGGTCCGAGAACAGTACCGCCTCTTCACGCTTGGGCGTGATCGTCGCCCCGCCCATGGCCAGATCGCAGGTGCCGGCGGCGAGCACGGCTCCCGACGTGATCTGGTTCCAGTCCACGCTCACCACGTGCGTCTCCACGCCCAGATCCTGGGCCAGCAGATCGACCAGATCCACGTCGAAGCCGACAACTTCACCGTTGTCGCCGGTGAACTGGAACGGCTTGTATGGAATATGGGTACACACCGTCAGCGCATCGGCGTTGACCAGATGAATGCCATCGACCGTGGCGCCTTCGTCTTGGCTGCAGCCGGCGATGGCCCCGGCCATCAGCACGACGATAAAACACAAACCGAATCGGCCCGAGCGGCCCTTTGAAGCTGTCACGATTGAATCTCCCTGGGAATCGTGCGTTTGCCTTGCAATGAGTCTGCCACATGTCGTAACAGCCTCTGCAATACGACTTTTGCAAAGCGACCATGGCCTCGACGCCGCCGCTCGCCGGCGTTCACAGGCGCCGCTGAAGGCGCTGACGATAGCCGCGTGGTGTAAGACCGAACCAACGCCGACAGGCCCGGTTGAGCGCGCTTTGCTCGGTATACCCCAGCAGTGCCGCGACCTGCCCCAGCGGCAGATCGGCCTCGGCCAAATAACGTGTCGCCATATCCGCGCGTACGCCATCGAGCACCGCAGAAAAACCAGTGCCCTCGTCGGCAAGCCGCCGTTGCAGGGTTCGCCGGTTGAGATTGAGATATTCGGCCGCGATATCGATCGATGCACCACCCGTGGGCAAAAGCCGACGACAGATATCACGTACCCGCAACGACACCTGCTGGGCGCGCGGGCCGGCGGCCTGTTCCATGAAGGCAATCGCCATCGCGCGGATATGCGGGTTCGACCGCTGCAGCGAGGCGGCCATGGTGGCCTTATCGACATCCAGGCCACATTCGGCCTGGTCGAACAACAACGTGCCGGTCCCGAACACGCGGCGGTAGACACTCAGCGGCGCGAGCCGGCTATCGCGAAACAACACCCGGCGCGGCGGCGCCACATCGCCACCCAGTTCCAGTGCCCGCTTGAGAAAAACCAGGGCCCGTTCGTTGGCCTGCCGGGTATGAGGCACGTTCTCGAGCAATATCTCGAAGCGCAGACACACCTGTGCACCTTCACGCCGGATGGTCATGCGCTGGCCGGGATTGAATACGTGCAGATACCTGGCCGCCTGCTCGATCGCCTCGGCGACGGTCGCAGCATGACGTATGGCCACCGCCAGCGGGCCCAGAATCTCGATGCCCTGGACACTGGCCAGGCGCATGCCGAAATCCGGGCAGCGCAACCGCTGTGCACACAATTCCAGCAAGGCGATGAGCGTGCGATAGGGCAAAAACCCATCCACACGCGTTTCGATATCCGCCGGCAGCCCGCAGTCGTCCAGCAAGGCACGCGCGTCGCCGCCCAGTTCAGCCACGAAGCGGCCAAAGCCATAGAGTGCACTGTTTCGAACCAGACTGGGCATCCACACACCCATACAAGCTGTCGCTCAAAGTTAAAAAAACGGCACGCAAAGTCAATACGCACGGCAGCGATAAGACGACCATGAAGCGATACCGCAGGCTGTGACCACCAACTGACAAGGCCGCGGTACCCATAACGGCACGCAATCGAGCAAGCACGGAAAAGATCTGACGCCCGGGCCGAGCCATGACTGCGATGCCCTATTAACGAGGGGACCGACATGAACCGACACATCCATAGCGCGGCGCTGCTGACCGTTGCCGCCATCGCGCTCGGCACACACACGCCGCCCGCAACCGCGCAACAGGGCGGCCAGCCGACCGAGGCCACCCCAGCCACGCGTACAGCCAATGCCGGCGTGGCCGAACGCCT
>DJIE01000148.1:1953-35264 GCA_002433465.1 Salinisphaera sp. UBA6602 | reverse complement strand
GTACCGACGGCCACCGTCAGGAGGCCGCGCGCCTGCTCGGCTGGGGCCGCAATACGCTTACGCGCAAGATCAAGGAACTCGGCATGGAATCCGAAGCGGTCTGATCGACCGCGCGATCGTCGAGTGGCTTGCTGGGTCGCGCGGCGCCTGGCTTCAGCGTGATTTCTGGCCGCGGGTCTCATGCAACCGGCGGGTATTCGGCGGCCGGCCGGTAATCAGCCGATCGCCGGTGCGACAGGTGAAGTATTTCCATACCCACTGCACCATCACCCGCAGCCGGCGCTCGCTGCCGATCAGCGCATAGATATGTATCAATACCCATAGTAGCCAGGCGCTGAAGCCGGCGATGGTGAAACCCGGCAGATTGGCGACCGCGCGGTTGCGCCCGATGACCGCCATGCTGCCCTTGTCCTTGTACTTGAAGCCGGGGGTGGTCTTGCCGCGGCGACGGCGCTTGAGGACATTGGCGACATATTCGCCCTGCTGGATAGCGGCGGGTGCGAGGCCGGGCACGGCCTTGTCGGCGCGATCGGTCACCGCAGCGAGATCGCCGATCACGAAAATATCCGGATAGTCGGGCAGGGTCAGGCTGGCATCCACCACCAGTCGGCCACCGTTGGCGCGCTCGGCACCGGTACGTTCGGCCAGTATTTCGCCGAACACCGAAGCACGCACCCCGGCAGCCCAGAGCACGGTACGCGCGGCCAGCGTCTGTTCGCCGTCCGGGCCTTTCATGGTTACGCCCTGTTCGTCGATCGAGGATACGAGCGTATCGGTGACCACCTCGACGCCCAGTTCTTCCAGCATCTTCTCGGCCTGGCGCGAGAGCTTTTCCGGATAGGCGGGCAGCACGCGGCCGGCCCCTTCGACCAGCAGAATACGTGTTTCACGTGGATCGAAGCTGCGAAAATCCTCCACCATGATGCGATGCGCGAGTTCGGCGATGGCCCCGGCGAGTTCGACGCCGGTCGGGCCGGCGCCAACCACAACGAAGTTCAGCCAGGGCGCGCGTTCGGCCGCGTCGCTGGTAAGCTCGGCGGTCTCGAACGCATGAAATATACGTCGCCGCATGCGCAGCGCGTGTTCCACCGTTTTCAGGCCGGGCGCGTGCTCGCTCCACTCGTCGTTGCCGAAATAGGCATGTTTGACGCCGGTGGCCACAATCAGCGTGTCGTAGGAAAGCTCGCCGCTTTCATGGAAGATGAGACGCTTTGCCGGGTCGATATCGTAGGCCGTACTCATCAGCGAGCGGATATTTTTCTTGCGGCGCAGGGTCACGCGATGGGGCGTACATACATCGCCGGTGGTGAGCATGCCGACGGCGACCTGATATAGCAGAGGCTGAAACGTATGAAAATTGCGCTTATCCACGAGCGTGACGTCGTAGCCGCTGCGTCCGAGCTTGCGCGCGGCGAACAGACCGCCAAAACCACCGCCGACGATGACGACATGATGCCGCGTACTGTTGCTATCACTCATGATTTTGACCCGAAAAATCAGCCGAAAAGCTTAGCAGCTTCGCGCAGCGCAGGAGAGATTGCTGCATGTGTCTGATCACCTTTGCCTGGCGCGCCCATCCACAACTGGACCTGATCGTGGCCGCCAATCGCGACGAGTTTCATGCCCGCCCCACCGAGGCCGCCCACTGGTGGCAACAGCCGGCCGAAGCATTCGGCGGGCGCGATCTGCAGGCCGGCGGCGCGTGGTGTGCGGCCGATCGGCAGGGACGCTTCGCAGCGGTGACCAACGTTCGCGAGGCGTCGAAGCCGGCCGCGGCGCGTTCTCGTGGTCTGCTGGTGCGTGATTATTTCGCGGCACAAACCGATGCCGGCGACTGGGCCGCGCGTATGCGTGCCGAGGGCGATGCCTTCGGGCCATTCAATCTGCTGGTCGGCGATCGAACGAGCCTGTGGTTCGTATCCAATCGCGGCGCGGTGCGTCATCTGGAGCTGCGACCGGGCGTGCATGCCATTTCCAACGGCTGTTGGGGCGATCACTGGCCCAAGACCGAGGCCGCGCAGTGGCGGCTGCGTGGGCGCATCGAACACGACGATCTGGAGGCCGGCGCGTTGTTCGAGCTGTTGGCCGATACGGACGTCGCGCCCATCGACGCCTTGCCGGATACCGGCGTCGGCGCTGAACGCGAGCGTTTTCTATCCCCGCTTTTCATTCGCAGCGACTACTACGGCACGCGCGCCTCCACGGTGATCAAACGCCGCGCTGACGGCTCGGTTGCATTTCACGAGCGGGGTTTCGATGCCAATGCACGGCCCACGCATGCAATCGACGAATCCTGGATTGATCTTTGAAAAAGGCGTTGTCATGACGAACACGCAGGAAAGCACAGAACGCGAAATCCGCCCCTATGGCAGCTGGCCGTCGGCCATCACGGCCGATCATGTCGCCGCGGCAGGCCGTAAACTCAGCGATGTATGCGTGGACAGGGGCGCCGATACGGCCACCCTTTACTGGATCGAAAGCCGTCCCGACGAGGCCGGGCGCAATACGATCATGCGCCTCGACGACAGCGGCGAGGCCGTGTCGCTGCTTGATGCGCCGTTGAGTGCGCGCAGCGCGGTCCACGAATACGGCGGCGCGGCGTTTACCGTGCATGCGCATACCGTCTGGTTCGTCAACGCGGCCGATCAGGCGATCTATCGGCGGGATGCCGACGGTACGATCGAGGCCGTCACGGCGACCGACGACGACGTGCGCTTTGCTGATCTGCAATACGACGCGCGCCGCGATCGACTCTTCGTGGTCGCCGAAACTCCGGTCGAGGGCGGGGAGCCGAAGGCGACGATCGAACGCGTCACTGCCGAGGGCGCACGCCACGTCGTCGCCGAGGGCCACGATTTCTACGCCAGCCCGCGGCTGTGTCCGCGCGGCGAGCGTCTGTTCTGGCTGGCCTGGAATCATCCCGATATGCCCTGGGACGCCACCGAACTCTGGCAGGCCGAGATCGCGGATCAAGGCATGCCCGGTGCGGCGCGTTGCCTATGGGCGCCGGCCGATGCCTCGCTGTTCGGCCCGCGTTTCGACCCGAACGGGCGTCTGCATATCGTCTGCGACGATAACGAGTGGTGGAATATCTATCGCGAGCGCCCTGGCGAGGACGGCTTCGAGGCAGTCACCCGCGAGCGCGCGGAATTCGGCGTGCCGCAATGGGTGTTCGGCCAGAGTACCTATACCTTCACCGACGACGGCCGGCTCATTGCCATGGCCACCGCTGACGGCCTGTGGCAGATCGGCGAGGTCGATCAGAACAGCGGCACGTTCTCGCCCTGGCCGCTGGCCTGGGATTTCTACGAACAGCTGCAGTCCATCGGCGACGCCGTGGTCGTGGTGGCCGCCGACGCACGCACGCCGAAACAGCTGGTAGCCATCCAGCACGACGGCACGCCGCGGGTGCTGCGGGCCACCGACGGCCTGCCGGCCACTGCCGCGCTGTCGGCACCGGAACCGATCAGCTGGCCCACCGCCAACGGTGATACGGCGCACGGGCTGTACTACGCGCCGGCAAGCCATGCCTATCGTGGCCCCGAAGACGAACGCCCGCCGTTGATTCTCAAATGCCACGGCGGCCCGACCGGGGCGACCAGCACCGCGCTGGATGCGCGTATTCAGTATTGGACGTCGCGCGGCTATGCGCTGCTGGACGTCAACTATCGTGGCAGTACGGGTTACGGGCGTGCCTATCGTCAAAAGCTGACCGATGCCTGGGGCGTGGCCGACGTCGCCGACTGCGAATACGGCGCGCGCCATCTGACCGAGCGCGGCCGGGTCGACGGCGAGCGCGTGCTCATTTCCGGCAGCAGCGCCGGCGGCTATACCGTGTTGTGTGTGCTCACCTTCACCGACGTGGCCGCCGCCGGCGCGAGCTACTACGGCATCGGCGACCTGCGCCGTCTGATGGCCTCGACGCACAAATTCGAATCCCGCTACCTGCATCGGCTGATCGGCGCCGACGAGGCGCTGCTGACAGAGCGCTCGCCGCTGGCGCACGCGGAACGCCTGTCCTGCCCGGTGTTGTTCTTGCAGGGGCTCAAGGACAAGGTCGTACCCCCGGACCAGGCCGAAACCATGGCCGCCGCGCTGCGCGAACGCGGCGTGGCGGTGGCCTACGTAGAGTTTGCCGAGGAACGGCACGGGTTTCGTGATGCCGACAATATTCGTACCGCGATCGAGTCCGAGCGCGCCTTCTATACCCGGGTCCTGGGCATCGACGGCGCCGACGATTGTCGCGCGTTAACGATCGACAATTTCGATCGCTAGGGTCTGATAACGCTAACGAAACCGCCGCGCCGCGGCCCGTTTTTCGTGCAGGACAATGCGCGGTGCGCGTCGTTCATTTGGTTGACCAAACATCTGTCCTCGCGCCTTGCCTGGCGAATTTCCGGAAGGCAACGCGAGGATTGGCGGTAGCGTTCACAGACCCGAGACGGGGGCGGCCATGAATCGCCGCAGCGGCGCCGCGCGTAGCTAACGCAGGCGAGGCCGGGCCGGATGTTTGTGGGGCACGGTTTCGTTTACGGTAATCTTGGGCATCAGGTCTGCGTTTCATCTGGCAGCCCGTTCGGCCTGTCGGGGGCTTTGTTTTGAAAACGCGGATGCGCACACAGCATTGGTTGGGCAACACGAGCACCGTGATCCGGCGCTATAGCAGCTTATTCAAGCGGCGGCACCTGCCGCTGGTGGTGGTGATCGCGCTTGCGGGCGTGCTCGTGCGTCCGGCGGTGGCCGATACGGTCAACGTCAATATCGACGGCATCAACGACCCGCTGCTCGCCAACGTGCGCAACTCGCTTTCCGTGGCTGCCGAGCATGAAAAGCCCTGGGCGCCCGGCAAGATCCGGCGTCTGTATCGGCTCGCGCCCAACGAGATCAAGGCCGCGCTCGCGCCTTTCGGCTATTACAACCCGACGATCGAACAAACGCTGGCCGAGCCCGGCGGCGACGGCGATACCTGGCAGGCCACGTTTCGTATCGACCGCGGACCCCAGACCAAGGTCACCGCGCTCAACCTGGCCGTGCGCGGACCCGGCGACGAGCTGCCCGAAATCCGCGAAGCGCTGCGTGCGAGCAAGCTGGCAACCGGCAAGCGGCTGATCCACTCGCAGTACACGGCCACCAAGAACGCGCTGTATACCGCGGCCTACGATGCCGGCTATCTCGACGCGCGCTTCAGTCAGGCGGTCATCCGCGTGCGCCCCGACAACAATACGGCGGCGATCGATCTGGTGCTCGATACCGGCGAGCGCTACTACTTCGGCGACGTCAGCTTCGACCAGGACGTGCTCAACGACGATTTCGTGCGTCGTTTCGTGCCGTTCAAGGCCGGCGACCCGTTCGATGCCGAGCGCCTGGTGGACCTGCAGTTGATCCTGTCGGATACCGATTACTTCAACAAGATCTCGATTCAGGCCGAACGCGGCGATGCCGAGCGTGAGGCGCCGATCGGCGACTGGCTGTTCGATATCATCTATCCGCCGGACGATCCGCTCATCAGCATCGGCCGGCTACAGGTGCCCGTGGGGGTGACCGCCGAGGCGAGCAAGCCGCAGAGCTACCAGATCTCGGCCGGTTACGGCACGGATACCGGCCCGCGCGTGGGCCTGGGCGTGAAGTTTCGCCATCTCAACAAGCGCGGCCATCAGTTTCGCAGCGATCTGCGCCTGTCGGCGGTCCAGCAGGCCCTGCAGGCCTCCTACGATATTCCTATCGCCAACGTCGCCCAGGACAAGCTCAGCTTCACCGCAAACGTCGCCAACGAGGATTTCGGCGATATCACCTCGATCAACTACGGTATCGGCGCGGTGCGCGACACGGGCTGGTCGCTCGGGCGCAAGCGCGCCTATATCAATCTCGAACGCGAGACCTACGATCTGGGCGATGACGTGGGCGATCGCACCTCCACGCTGCTCTACCCCGGTTATACCCTCACCCTGCAGAAGGCCGACGACCTGCTCAATACGCGCAAGGGTGTGAGCGCGTCGGTGGACGTGCACGGCGCCAGCGAGTCGCTGGGCTCGAGCGTGGATTTTGTCCAGGCGAAGGTGACCGGCAACGCGGTGTTGCCGTTGACCTCCAAGTCCCGGCTGCTGCTGCGTAGCCAGTTCGGCGCCATCGAAGTGGACGACTTCGACGAACTGCCGCCGTCGCAGCGGTTTTTCACCGGCGGTGATCGTACCGTGCGCGGCTATGGCTATCAGCAGATCAGCCCGGAAAACGCCGACGGTGACAACATCGGCGGCCGTTATCTGGCGGTGGGCAGCATCGAAGCCGACTACAAGGTATACAAGGACTACGGTCTGGCCGCCTTCTTCGATGTCGGCGATGTGGCCAATACCACCAGCTTCGACTTGAAGCGCGGCGTGGGCATCGGCTTTCGCTGGGCTTCGCCGGTCGGCCAGATCCGGCTTGATCTCGCCCATCCGCTGGACGATCCGGACAGCGATTTCCGTATTCACTTCAGCCTCGGCCCCGACCTGTGAGCGAACACGACGATAACAACGCCGCCTCCGAGCCCGCGCAGGCAAACGGCGAGCACAAGCACGCGACCGGCAAGAAGCGCTCGCGGGTCTGGCGTATCGTCAAATGGACGCTGCTGATTCTGCTGGTGATCGTGCTCGTACTGGTGGGCCTGATCGCCTGGGTGGCGACCACGCGCAGCGGCCTCGACTTCGCCTGGGGCCAGATCGGCCCGCGCCTGCCCGACGGCATTGAAGTGGCCAGCGTCGAAGGCCGGCTGATCGGCCCGCTGGAAGTGCGCGGCGTGAACGTCGAAACCGAGACCCTGAAGCTGTCCGTCAACGCGGTGGATCTGGACTGGACGGCCAGCGAACTGCTTTCGGCCACCGTGCACGTACGCAATCTCGCCGTACGCGGGGTGAACTACGAAGTCACAAAGATCGTCGATACCCCGGAACCCGAGCCGGAAGAGCCGGCCGAGCCGTTCAGCCTGCCGGACGCGATCGACCTGCCGGTCACGGTCCAGATCGACAACGTGGCGCTGGACGATATTTCTGCCACGACGGCACCGGACGCCGAGCCGTTCGTGGTGGATAGCGCGCGCCTGGCCAATGCCCGCCTGGACGACGAAAACTGGCATATCGAATCGTTGACCGGCCACGGCCCGATGTTCGACGTGGATGCCCAGGCACGGCTGAACCCGCGCGGTGGCTATGCCACCAATCTGTCGCTCAACGCCGCGCTGAGCCTGCCCGATCTCGCGCCCATCCAGGCCGATGCAGAGATCGAGGGCGATCTGGCCGATCTGGGCCTGAGCCTGACCGTGGCCGCGCCTTATAACGTCAACTTGAGCGGGCGGCTGACCAACGCTCTCGACAAGCCGGCGGTCGATGCCAGCCTCAAGCTCGACAATACGCGCCTGTCGGCCATACGCGAGGACCTGCCCCAGGCCGGCTTCACCGCCACGGTGGGCGCCAAGGGGCCGATCGATGCGCTCGACGTGAACGTGGACGTCGATGCCGACAGCGCCGACTACGGCCGCGCCGCGCTGACCAGCGCCCTGCGCTATACCGGCGATACGCTCGTTGTCGACAGCCTGAATCTGTCCAGCCCGGACATGGCCGGCACGCTTGCCGCCAAGGGCCAGGTCGCCCTTGCCGAAGGCAATGCCATGGACCTGTCGGTGGACTGGGCCAATCTGCAGTGGCCGCTGGCCGGCACGCCGGCGTATCGCTCCGAGTCGGGGCGTGTGCGCCTGACCGGTGAAATGAGCGATTACGAACTGGCCACCAACCTGGCCTGGCAGGTCGTGGGCCAGACCGCCGGCAAGCTCAGCCTCGACGGGCGCGGCAGCATGGAAGCCTTCGAGCTGGCCAAGCTCGATATCAGCGGTGGCCCGGGCGATATCAACGGCAACGCCTCGATCCGCTGGGCGCCGGCGCTGGACGTCAACGCCCATCTGGAAGGCAAGAACATCAATCCGGGCGCGGTAGTGGCCGATGTACCGGGCGATTTCGACCTGGTCGCCGACCTGCGGGCGAAACAGGACGGCGAGCGCATCGTGGCCGATATCGACAAGCTCACCGCCCGCGGCAGCCTGCGCCGCCAGCCGCTGCGCCTGGACGCCAAGGCCCGGTATCTGGGCGATCATGTCCTCGTGGATCGGTTCGATCTGGTCTCGGGGGCCACCGATGCCAAGATCAGCGGCCGCTTTGGCTGGACACCGGACGCCGCGCTCGACGGCCGCTGGACGATCGATTCCAGCGATCTGTCCACGGCCTGGCCGACGCTGGCCGGCTCCTTGCAGAGCCGGGGCACGGTCAAGGGCCGGGTGTCGGCGCCGAACGTGGATGCCACCCTCGCGGCCCGCAATATCGCCGTCGACGACAACCGCGTAGCCCGCGCCGATCTGAATGCCAAGGTCGACTGGTCCGGCAACAGTCGCTCCAACGTGGCGCTGGATATCGCCGGCGTGAATGCCGGGGGGCAGGCGATCGACAGCGTGGCCCTGCGCATGAACGGTACGCCCGGCGCGCATTCGATCAGCGCCAACGTGGATTCCGAGATCGCCACCGCGGATATCGGCCTTGACGGCGCGCTCGACAAGAGCACGATGAACTGGCGCTATTCGCTCAAGCAGCTCAAGGCGGCGTACGGCGAACTGGCCCCGTGGACGCTGGCGACTACGGCCAAGGGCGCGGTATCGGCTAAGGCGCAGTCGATCGAAAACGCCTGCCTGACCTCGGGCGACGCCCGTGTCTGTTTGCGCGGCAGTCACGACGCCAAGGCCAGCAGCGCCCATATCGAGCTGTCGGATTTTGCCTACGACTACGCAAAAACCTATTTCCCCGAAGGTCTGGATATCAACGGCTCGGTATCCGGCACCATCGACGCCCGTCTACCGGCCGGCGGCGACCCCGACGTCGACGCACGCCTGAACACCAGTGCCGGCAGCGTATCCATGACCCAGCCCGACGAAAGCGTTGTGCGGATTGTGGATATGGAGCCCGGCACCATCACCCTGCGTATGCAGCGCTCCGCACTCGACGGCGCCATCGACCTGCCGCTGGGCCAGACCGGACGTATTGCTGCGGATGTCGCGGTGGCGCCCGGCACCGCGCCGCTGACCGAACGCGCGCTCAGCGGGTCGGTCAATCTCGATATCCAGCGCCTGTCGGTGATCGAGCAGCTCTCGCCGGAAGTCGACGAGTTCGATGGCAAGATCGCCGGCCAGCTCAATCTTGGAGGCACCCTCGCGCGTCCGAGCGTACTGGGCGATATCGGCCTGAACGCCTCGCGCGTGGTCCTGGTCACGCCGGGCCTGGTGCTGACCGATCTGAGTCTGGCGGCCAACGGCCGCGGCGATACCATCGGTATCGAAGCGAGCGCGAAATCCGGCGGCGGCACGCTCACGGCCAACGGCGCGATCGCGCTCAACGACGACGGCCAGGACGTGGATCTGACCATTCGCGGCGAGCGCTTTCAGGTGGTCAACATCCCGGACGCCACCGCCTACGTCAGCCCCGATCTGCGTGTGGCCGTCACCCCGTCGCGGGTGGATGTCGAAGGCCGCGTGGTGGTGCCCGAAGCGTCGATCACACCCCGGGATCTGCCGGCATCGGGGGTGACCACCGTCTCGGGCGATCAGGTGATCGTGACCGACGAACAACCCGATGCGGCGACCGAGGCGATCACCCGCGCGATTCATGCCGATGTGCAGGTGGTGCTTGGCGACGACGTGCATATCGAGGGTTTCGGCCTGACCGCCAACCTCACCGGCGATCTACGCGTCGTCCAACAGCCGGGTGATGTCACCACCGGCACCGGCGAGATTCAGATCGTGGACGGCGCGTACCGGGCCTATGGTCAGAATCTCGATATCCAGGAAGGCCGTATTCTTTTCGCTGGCGGGCCGGTGAGCGAGCCGGGGCTGGATCTGCGCGCGGCGCGTTACCCGGCCGAGGATGTCACCGTGGGCGTGGAAGTACGCGGCAGCGTCGAAAACCCGCGGCTGACCCTGTTTTCCGAGCCCGCGATGGGCCAGTCCGAACAGCTGTCCTGGCTGTTGCTGGGGCGCCCGCTCGACGGCGCCAACAGCCAGCAGTCCAGCCTGGTCGCGCGGGCCGCGCTGGCGCTGGGGAACAACCGGGCCAATCAGACGCTGGAAAACGTCGGCGATCGGCTCGGTATCGACGATATCGGCATTGGCGCAGGGGCGGGACAGTCCAGCGACAACGCCGCGTTCACGGTCGGCAAGTATCTGTCGCCCAAGCTCTATGTGAGCTACGGGATCGGGCTGTTCAACCCGGTATCGACGCTGTCGCTGCGCTATACGCTCAGCTCGCGCTGGCGCCTGGAAACCGAGTCCAGCAGCGTGGCCACCGGCGGCGACCTGATCTATTCGATCGACCGCTAGGGTCGGTTAACGCTAACGAAATCGTCGCGCCGCGCTGTGTTTTTCTGCCATGCGGCGTTGCGCGGCTTGACCCTGGAATAATCAGGGCCGGCGCCACGCGCCTTGTCTGGCACGATTTTGCGCAGCTAGATGGTATCTAGGCGAGCGTTATATTCGAGAACCGCGGGAAAGTCAGCGGTGCTCGGTCCGCAGATCAAAAACCGCCGTGTGCTACGGGTGGTAGCCACCTGTCAGCCGTCGGTCTAACCCGGAGCCGCATCGTCGGACCGTGTCTTGATCTGGGCCGATCTGCGTCGATCTGCGGGCAAAATGCGCGCTTGTTGCAAGCCGTGGCCCAACACGACGGGGCTCAAATCAAGCCAGCGTCATCCATGTGATCGGCAGGCTCTGGCCTTCGGAGTGACGCAAAATCGCGTACGAGATCGGCTCTGTCAGCGTTGGGCGGTGACGTTGCGGCGCATCCAGTAGATCGCCAGGCCCAGCCCGGCACCGACGAGCACAACGGCCGCCAGGATCTTTTCCACATCCTGAATATGGGCCAGGGCGTGCTCGATCGCGCCGGCCAGCTGCACGCCGACAAAGGTGACCGTGCCGACCCACAGCAGCGTGCCGATCGTGGCCAGCACAAAAAAGCGTAGCGGCGATACGCCAAGCGAACCCAGCAGAAACGGCGTGACGTAGCGCAGACCGTAGAGAAAACGAAAGCCGATCATCACCGGTGCGCCGTAGCTTTCGAGCAGGCGTTCGACCCGGGCGATCTTGGGCTGCCAGCCGGGGCGTCGATCCAGCGCCGGCCGGCCCATGCGGCGGCCGATATGAAAGCACAGGTTGTCGCCGATGATCGTGGCTACGGTGGCTGCGACGATCACGCTCTCGAGCGAGAGCCAGCCGCGGTGGGCGCCGAACACGCCCAACAGAATCGAGGTTTCGCCTTCCAGCAGACAGCCGATGGCCACCGCGAAGGCGCCGAAGTCGGCGATCAGGGCCTGTAGCGTTTCGATCATTACAGCAAACGCTCGCCCAACCAGCGGCCGATCGTAGCTATCTCGGGCATGCAGACCTGGTGCTGCATCGGGTATTCGTGCCAGGCGACGTTGTAGCCTTGCTCCAAGAGGTGATCACGGCTGGTTTGGCCGAGTTGCACCGGCACCACCGGATCGTGACTGCCATGGGCCATGAGAACCGGGGTGGCGCGGTTGGCGTCGCTGGCTTCGCCGGCCAGGGTTTCGGCCAGGGGCAGATAGGTGGACAGACCCATGATGCCGGCCAGCCGATCGGCATGGCGGACGCCGGTATGCAGCGCGATCGCGCCGCCCTGTGAGAAGCCGGCGATAACAATGGATTCTGTCGCCACGCCGCGCTCGAGCTCGCGGGCGATGAGCTGTTCGATCTCGGCCGCGCTGTCGTGAATGCCCTCGGCATCCTGTTTGTCGGCGATCGCCATGCCCTTGATGTCGTACCAGGCGCGCATGGCCATGCCGTTGTTAATGGTCACCGGGCGCGTTTTGGCGTTGGGGAACACGAAACGAATGCCGTGATCCGTGCCCAGGCCCAGTTCGTCGACGATCGGCACGAAATCGTTGCCGTCGGCGCCCAGTCCATGCAGCCAGATCACGCTGGCGCGGGCGGTGGTTTTCGGTTCGATCTCGATACAGTCGAGCATGCGTTATCGCGATGAAGGAAAAACGAGAAGGCGAAGTCTGGCCAGACGCGGCCCTGCGCGCAAGCAATTCTTCGCGTTCGAGGGCCATGTTCAACCATTGTCTGTCTTGCGTAGGCGTTGGACCGATGCGATAGACTCGAATGCCATATTCATACAAGCAATGATGCAACGACCTCATTGCATAACGAGGATACGCCATGAAAAGTCGTGCCGCCGTGGCCTGGGAAGCGGGCAAACCGCTGACTCTTGAAGAGATCGACGTTGCACCGCCGAAAGCCGGGGAAGTATTGGTACGCATCGTGGCGACCGGGGTCTGCCACACCGATGCGTTCACCCTGTCGGGCGCCGACCCGGAAGGCTTTTTCCCGCGTATTCTCGGCCATGAAGGCGGGGGCGTGGTCGAGGAAGTCGGCGAAGGTGTAACCAGCGTGTCGCCCGGCGATCACGTGATCCCGCTGTATACCGCCGAATGCGGCGAGTGCAAGTTCTGCAAATCCGGCAAGACCAACCTCTGTGGCGCGGTGCGCGAAACCCAGGGTCAGGGCCTGATGCCGGATGGCACCAGCCGTTTTTCCAAGGACGGCACCGAGCTCTATCACTATATGGGCACGTCCACGTTCTCGGAATATACGGTGGTGCCGGAGGTCTCGCTGGCGAAGGTCAACAAGGAAGCGCCGCTCGACAAGGTGTGCCTGCTCGGCTGCGGCGTGACCACCGGTATCGGCGCGGTGTTCAATACCGCCGGCGTGGAAGAAGGCTCGACCGTGGCGGTGTTCGGCCTGGGCGCGATTGGCCTGTCGGTGATCCAGGGTGCGCGCATGGCCAACGCCAGCCGCATCATCGCCATCGATATCAATCCGTCCAAGTTCGATTTCGCCAAGCAGCTGGGAGCCACCGAGTGCGTGAACCCGAAGGATTATGACGACCCGATCCAGCAGGTGATCATCGAACTCACCGATGGCGGTGTGGACTACTCCTTCGAGTGCATCGGCAACGTCAACATCATGCGCGCGGCGCTGGAATGCGCGCACAAGGGGTGGGGCGAGTCGACCATCATCGGCGTGGCCGGTGCGGGTGAAGAAATCTCCACCCGTCCGTTCCAGCTGGTGACCGGTCGTGTATGGCGTGGTTCCGCCTTCGGCGGCGTCAAGGGTCGTACCCAGCTGCCGGACTACGTGAATCGCTACATGAACGGCGAGATCAATATCGACGATTTCGTCACCCATGATCTGCCCTTCGAAAAGATCAACGAAGCGTTCGATCTGTTGCATGAAGGCAAGGCCATTCGTTCGGTTCTGCACTTCTAGAATCGTCTGCATGAACCCGGATCGCCGTGGTGTCGGTCACGACATCACGGCGATTTCGTTTAGATTGGAACGACTGTCTCGAATTCTGCGCGGAGTCCACGATGGAAAAGATTGACGAACACCGCTCGTTCGGCGGCGTACAGCGTCGCTATACGCATGCCTCCGAGGTCTGCAATTGCGACATGGCCTTTTCGGTCTACTTGCCGCCGCTGGCGGATACGCGTCGCGTGCCCGTGGTCTACTGGCTGTCCGGTTTGACCTGTACCGACGAAAACTTCGTCAACAAGGCCGGTGCCCAGCGTATCGCCGCGGAGCTCGGCCTTGCCATCGTCGCCCCGGACACCAGCCCGCGCGGCGAAGATGTGCCCGACGAGGACAGCTACGACATGGGCACGGGCGCCGGTTTCTATGTGAACGCCACCGAACAGCCCTGGGCCAAGCACTATCAGATGTACGACTACGTGGTTTCGGAGCTGCCTGGCCTGCTCGCCGACGAATTCGGCACAACGCTGGATCTGTCGCGCGAAGCGATTTTCGGCCATTCGATGGGGGGGCACGGCGCGCTGGTGATCGGTTTGCGCAATATCGATCGCTTTGCCGCCATCTCGGCGTTCTCGCCGATCTGTGCGCCCAGCGAAGTGCCGTGGGGCCACAAGGCGTTTCCGAAGTATATCGGCGACGACAAGCAGGACTGGTATGCCTACGACGCCAGCTATCTGCTAGCCAACGCCGACAATCCCGACGCCTTGCCACCGATTCGCGTGGAACAGGGCCTGGCCGACAATTTTCTGGACGAACAGCTGCAGCCGCATCGGCTTGAGGAAGCCGCCGAGAAGGTGGGCGCCGACGTCACCGTGCATCGACGCGAAGGCTACGATCACAGCTATTTCTTCATCGCCAGCTTCATGGAAGACCACCTGCGCTTTCTGGCGACCCATTTGGGCGTGGAAAGTTAGCGGCCGGTAAACCGTTTGACGACTGTGGCGCCGGGCGCACGACCCGGCGCCGGGGTGCCCGGGCCGGGCCAGCGTCGAGGCCGGCGGCCAAACGGTGTCGCACGAAACCACCACAGGCCCTAGACTAGGCGCTCAATTCACGGTGGCGAGCGATGATGAAAACGCTTTCGAGTGCCCTGCTGTTGGCGTTTGTGGCGGTCGTGCTGGCGGGCTGCGGTCAGACCGGCCCTCTGTATCTGCCCGGCGAAGCGCCCGAATCCCAGACCGACGGCCCGTTCGGCATGGACGACGATAGCGCCGACAACAGCAGCCGTCCGGCGTCTGACAACAGCGCCGAAGCCACCGACAACCGCGTCGATTAGATGGACCATTTCCAGTATCGCGACGGCGTACTCCACGCCGAGGGCGTCGCCTTGCCGGCAATCGCCGAGCGCTTCGGTACCCCTTGCTATGTGTATAGCGCGGCCACTATCGCCCGCCACTATCGCGTGTTCGACGAGGCCCTGGCCGGTATCGATCACCGCATCTGCTTTGCGGTGAAAGCCAACGGCAATATTGGCGTGCTCGGTCTACTGGCCGATCTGGGCAGTGGTTTCGATATCGTCTCGGTGGGCGAGCTGGAGCGCGTGATCACCGCCGGCGGCGACCCCGCCAAGGTGGTGTTTTCGGGCGTGGGCAAGCGCGTGGACGAAATCGAGCGCGCGCTGGAAGTAGGTATTGCCTGCTTCAATATCGAATCGGAAGCCGAACTCGAGCGTATCGATACCATCGCCCGGCGTATGGGCACCACCGCGCCGGTGTCCCTGCGGGTGAACCCCGACGTGGATGCCCAGACCCACCCCTATATCGCGACCGGCTTGAAGGAGAACAAGTTCGGCGTCGATATAGGTCGGGCCGAAGCGCTGTATGCGCGCGCGGCCGAGATGGCGGGCATCACCATTCGCGGCGTGGATTGCCATATCGGCTCGCAGCTGACCCAGCTGGCGCCGTTTCGCGATGCGGTCAAGCGCGTACTCGCACTCATCGACCGGCTGGCCGCGCGCGGAATCGTCATCGACCACCTGGATGTAGGCGGCGGTCTGGGCATTCGTTATCGCGATGAAACCCCGCCTTCGCCGGCCGAATACGCAGAGAATATCCGTGATCTCGTGGAAGGTCGCGACCTCAAGCTCGTGTTCGAGCCGGGCCGCGTACTGGTGGGCAACGCCGGCGTACTGCTCACGCGGGTCGAGCTGCTCAAGCCAGGCCAGGCCGACGACGACAAGCATTTCGCCGTGGTCGATGCAGCCATGAACGACCTGCTCCGGCCAGCGCTCTATGACGGCTGGCATGAGATCGTGGCGGTGACGGCGCGACCCGATACGCCGGCCCGCGTCTGGGAAATCGTCGGCCCGATCTGCGAAACCGGCGATTTTCTCGGCCACGACCGCGAACTGGCCCTGGCCGCAGACGATCTGCTGGCGGTACGTAGCGCGGGTGCCTATGGCTTTAGCATGGCATCGAGCTACAACGCTCGCCCGCGGGTGGCCGAAATCATGGTCGACGGCGATACGCCCCACGAAGTGCGGGCTCGGGAAACCGTGGCCGACCTCATGCGCGGCGAAAAGCGGCTGCCGTTTGCCTGATCTTCTGACGTGTTCGCGCGTTTTTTGAAGGCATCAACCTCGGATTACGCCGATTGCGCAGATCGTAAGGCGCTGGAAATGGTAGGCGTCGCTTCCTTCGCCGCGGAAGAAGGCCGTTTGTCCGCAGATCGACACGGATCAACGCAGATAAAAACAAAGATCGGTTAGACCGAGGTTCACGAGTAGCCCTACGGTCGCTTTCTGATCGGCATGCCTCAGCGTCGATCTGTGGATACTTGTTCGAAGAACGCGGCCCGATGCGCGCTGTGATCATGTTCCAGGTGTCGGCTTTCGGCCAGGCGCGGGCTGGGTGGGTCTTAATCCATTGCCATCTGCGTTAATCTGCGGATCGATTCTTGTTTGTGGCCGCCCCGCGATCCATCCGGGCGGCTGCCTGTTTGCCGGTTGATGCCATGTCCGATTCTGCCAATGCTTCTGCCACGAAAGCCGCTGCGTCGCCGCGCGGGCCGTTGATTCTTATCGATGGTTCGTCGTGGTTGTATCGCGCCTACCACGTGCTGCCACCGCTGACCAATGCGGCCGGCGAGCCCACCGGTGCGATCTATGGCATGACCAACATGCTGCGCAAGTTCCTGCGCGAATACGATTCGGATCGTATCGTGGTGGTGTTCGACCCGCGCGGGCCGACCTTTCGTAACGAGCTGTTCGCCGACTACAAGGCCAATCGCCCGCCGGTGCCGGAAGAGCTCTCGGCCCAGTTCGCCGGCATTCGCGATGTGGTGGTGGCACTCGGCCTGCCCCTGCTGCAGGTCGACGGTGTGGAAGCCGACGACGTGATCGGCACCCTGGCCAGCCGCGACGCCGGCGAGGTGCTGATCGTGACCGGTGACAAGGATATGGCACAGCTGGTCAACGAGCGGGTGAACCTGCTCGATACCATGCAGGATCGGCGCACCGACGTGGCTCGTGTGCACGAAAAATTCGGCGTCGGCCCGGAGCTGATCACCGATTATCTGGCCCTGGTCGGCGATAGCTCCGACAATATACCGGGCGTGGCCAAGGTGGGCCCCAAGACCGCCGCGAAATGGCTGCTGCAGTACGACGGCCTCGACGGCGTAATCGCCCATGCCGACGAAATTGGCGGCAAGGTCGCCGATAACCTGCGCGCGGCGCTCGACGATCTGCCGCTGTACAAGGATCTGGCGACGATTCGCTGCGATCTCGATCTGGGCTCGGTCGGCGAGGCGCTCACACGCCGCGAAGCCGATACGGCCGCCCTGGCCGAGCTGTATCGCGGCTACGAATTCCACAAGTTTCTGGAAGATATCGATGCGCCGGCCGCACAGGCTGACGCCGAAGTGCCCGCCGCGCCGGCCGAAACCCATTACCACCAGGTGCTCGATGAAGACGCCCTCGAGGCGATGATGGCCAAGCTCGAAGCCGCCGAGCTGATCTGTGTGGATAGCGAAACCGATGCGCTGTCGGCCATGCAATCGAATCTGGTCGGGCTGTCGTTCGCGGTCGAACCGGGCGAAGCCTGGTACGTACCGGTGGGCCACGACTATATGGGCGCGCCGAAACAGCTGTCGATGAAAACCGTCATCGAGCGCGTGCGCGGCGTGCTGGAAAACCCCGATATCGCCAAGCTCGGCCAGCACATCAAGTACGACATCAACGTACTGCGCCGGCACGGTATCGACGTGCGCGGCGCCGATCACGACACCATGCTCGAATCGTATGTGCTCAACAGCACGGCCACGCGTCACGATATGGATTCGCTGGCGCAGAAGTATCTGGACCGCAGCACCACCAAGTTCGAAGAGGTAGCCGGCAAGGGCGCCAAGCAGATCACCTTCAATCAGGTATCGCTGGAACAGGCCACGCCCTATGCCGCCGAAGATGCGGATATCACCCTGCAGCTGCATCACCGACTCTACGGCGAACTGGCCGAGAGCCCACGGCTGAAAGCGCTCTACGAAGATATCGAAATGCCGCTGATGCCGGTGCTGGCCCGCGTCGAGGCCAACGGCGTGCTCGTGGATCGCGACATGCTCGGCCGGGTGAGCCAGACAATGGCCGAGCGCATGGCCGAAATCCAGACCCAGGCATTCGAGGCCGCCGGCGGTGAGTTCAATCTCGGCTCGCCGGCCCAGCTCAAGGATATTCTCTTCGATCGCCTGGAACTGCCGGTCATCCGTAAAACGCCCAAGGGCGCGCCTTCGACCGCCGAGGACGTGCTGCGCGAACTGGCCGACCAGCACGAACTGCCGGCGCTGATCGTGTCCTGGCGAGAGTTGTCCAAGCTGCGCTCGACCTATGCCGAGAAGCTGCCCACCCAGATCAATCCGAAGACCGGGCGGATCCATACTTCCTATCATCAGGCGGTCGCCGCGACCGGTCGGCTGTCGTCATCGGATCCGAACCTGCAGAACATCCCGATCCGCACCGAGGCCGGGCGGCGTATTCGGGAGGCGTTCATCGCGCCCGAAGGCCAGCAGATCCTGGCGGTCGACTATTCGCAGATCGAGCTGCGCATCATGGCGCATCTGTCCGGCGATCCGGGGCTGCTGGCGGCCTTCAACGAAGAGCGCGATATCCATTCGGCGACGGCTTCGGAAGTGTTCGACACGCCGCTGGCCGAGGTCAGCACCAATCAGCGGCGTGCGGCCAAGGCGATCAACTTCGGCCTGATGTACGGCATGTCGGCATTCGGCCTGGCCAAGCAGCTGGAAACCTCGCGCGAGGAAGCCGGCGCCTATATCGACCGTTTCTTTGAACGCTTCGCCGGCGTGCGTCGCTATATGGACGAAACCCGCAAGCTCGCCAAGGCCGAGGGCTATGTGGAAACGCTCTACGGACGCCGGCTGTATCTGCCCGAAATCAACGCCCGCAACGGCGCGCGCCGCCAGGGCGCGGAACGCGCGGCGATCAACGCGCCGCTACAGGGCACAGCGGCCGACCTGATCAAGAAAGCCATGATCGATGTGGACGCCTGGCTGCAGGAAACCGGCGAGCCGGCCCGCATGATCATGCAGGTGCACGACGAGCTGGTCTTCGAAGTGCCCACCGAGCAGGCCGAGCGGCTGGGCAAGGCGATCAGTGAGCGAATGGGCCGGGTGGCAGAACTGGACGTGCCGCTGCTCGCCGAGGCGGGTATCGCGGCCAATTGGCAACAGGCGCACTGAGGCCCGATCGCGATTTGAAAATTTTTTGCGAAAAGTTGGAACTCGCCGGGAAACGCCCGGTCTTATTTCCCGTGAGCATTGCGATGCTCGACCGCTTTTCTCCCTGAGCGGTAACCAATATCCGGTTTCCCCCCCAAGAACCGGAATACTTGCCCCGACGGCGTTCCCCCCGCCGTCGGGGTTTTTTCTTTGTGCTCAAGCCCGCGTACGAATATCCCCATGCCGGATTTTTGATCCGGCACCAAGACAGCTGACCGCGTCAGCCGTTCTCAACGCCGGCGAAAAATAACGACCGGCATCTATCCGTCGTGTCTTTCGGTGGCTTCGCGGCCGTTGGCCGCGGCGTACGTGCTTTCGCACAGGCGTTATCAACCCGAAAGATCATCGATTGGATAATCTTTTCTTGGGCCGGATTGATAATAGCGCTGAACAAGATACCGGGCGGGCGAAAAAAAATTGCCCGGGCCGGGAACCTGTTTGCGTTCCTGTGGGTCTGACCCTCTACAAGCGCAATGCTTGACCGCTTTTCTCCCTGAGCGGTAACCGAATCCGGTTTCCCCCCAAGAACCGGTCTATTGCCCCGACAGGCTTCCCCCAGCCTGTCGGGGTTTTTTTTGCGCGCATTCAGCAGGTTGGCTCTCCCCAGAGCGGTCCGCTGTCGCGACGCAAAATTTTTTTCAACTTTTTTGGAACAAACCGGTTGGCCGCCGGTCTGACCTTATGCAAGCGCAATACTTGCCCGCTTTTCTCCCTGAGCGGTAATACGATCCGGTTCCCCCCAAGGCTGGATCGGTCGCCCCGGCGGTATTCCCCCTGCCGCCGGGGCTTTTTTTTATTCCCTGAGCAATCAATCTCTTGTTGTGGCTATTTTATGCCACAGAAAAACCGGCGCGTCGATTAAAACGGCCGGTTTTCCGATGAGCGGTAGTCACCGCGCGAAATGCGCGTATCCGCCGGCTTCAGCTGCGCGGTACCACCATGCGCCGATTGAGATCCTCTCGTACGCTCAGAAGGATCAGCTCATGAAACAGGGACTTGATTGCCGGCGAGCGTTCGCCGCCGCAGTCCCAGGCCAGCTGCACGTGGCCGGAATCGATATCGATGATCTCCAACTGGGGGCGGCCCTCTCGATCGAGCCAGGCCCGAATGTCATATCCCATGTGTCAGCCCTCCTTAAGGATGCACTTTGAGCATACATGAGAATGATTCTTATTTACACGCGTATATTGCTAGTCCACCACCTGCTCATTGACGCCATCGGCAAATGCCGCGATAGCCGAGCGGGCTTCGTCGATGCCCAGGCGCTTGGTGGCCGAAAACAGCTGTGCGCTGGCATCGGGCATATCGCGCGCAACCTGGCGTAACGTATTGACCTGCTGGTTGCGCGACAGTTTGTCGGCTTTGGTCAGCAGCAGATGAAAGCCCAGCCCCTGCGTCTCGCCCCAGCCGATCAGCTGGCGATCGAATTCCAGCAGCGGGCGGCGTGCGTCCATGATCAGCACGACGCCGGCCAGCGTCGTGCGGTTGGCCAGATAGCCTTCGATGAGCGATTGCCAGGCGGCCTTGACCGCGGGCGGAACCTTGGCGAAGCCGTAGCCGGGCAGATCGGCAAAGCGTAGCCGCTCGCTGGTAAAGAAGTTGATCGCCTGGGTGCGGCCGGGCGTCTTGCTCGTACGTGCAAGACCGGTTCGCTCGCAGAGCGCATTGAGCGCGCTGGACTTGCCGGCATTGGAGCGGCCGGCAAACGCGATCTCCGCGCCGGCCGGCTCGGGGAAGGCGCGCGGGTTGGGGGCCGAGCATACAAAGCGCATCGCTTTGAAATCGGCGGGCGTAATGCTTGTCATGAAGGACGAACCGGCAGGAAAAAAGTGAAGGAATGTCAGCCGCGGCCGCGCACAAGACTGTGGCGTACGCAGCGGGTGGTATACAATAAAAGACTATATCCAGTGGGCAGCCAGAATCCGATCGAGTTCGGATAGCGCCATTGTGCTGCCGTTTTGCGTCGGAGACGACTACGACATGACCAAGCGCCTTTTTGTGTTGTTCGGCTTGATGATCTGTGCCGGGGCCGTCGCTGCCGAGCCGTTGGTGGACGGTGATGTCGAGGCCGGCAAGACCCGCTCTGCCCAGTGTGCGGCCTGCCATGGCCCGCAGGGCAATATGGAGTCGGCTCAGTTTCCGAAGCTTGCCGGCCAGGGCGCGCCCTATATCTATGAACAGCTCAAGCTGTTCAAGTCCGGTGAGCGCCAGAACGCGATCATGGCCGGTCAGGCTGCCGGCCTGAGCGACGAAGACATGAAGAATCTGGCCGCCTATTACGCCGCCCAGCAGACCCGACCGGGCGCTGCCGATGTGTCGACCGCGCCGGCCGGTGCCATCCTCTATCACGCGGGCGATGCCGAAAACGGCGTACCGGCCTGCTCCGGCTGCCACGGCCCGAGCGGGCTGGGCAACGAAGCCGCGAAGTTTCCGCGTCTTTCCGGCCAGTCCCCGCAATATATCGCCACCCAGCTCAAGGCCTATCGTAGCGGTGATCGTTCGGGCTATCGCAATGCCACCATCATGAATGGCGTGGCCGAAAATCTCAGCGATGACGATATCCAGGCACTGGCCTCCTATGTGGCCGGCCTTGGCCCGGCAACCGGCGACAAGAAAGGCGGTGGGCACGGCGCACTGATGCAGCATGCCGGTGGCCCTGCCGGCGCCGCAGCAGGCCAGGCGATGACCGGCGGCGACGCGGAAAGCGAAGCCTCGCCGGAGGAGGTCGAGGCCAGCGAACAGCAGTCGCAGGACGCCGACGCAGCGGCCAAGCAGGAAGCCGGCGCCGCTGCCGGCGACGAGGCCGCAAGCACCGACGACGGCGCGGACGACAAAGAGGCCGATGCCGGCGAAGACGACGGCGCTGCCAGCGAAGCAAACGACAACGCGCAGTAACCGTCGGGTTTCGCTGCGCCGGAAAGAGGTCGGGCACGAATGAAGATGTGGCGTATTGCGGCGGGCTTGGCCCTGCTACTGATCGTGGGCGTGGTTCACGCCCAGGGGCTGATGATTTCGCGCTATGTGGAAGGCGAGCATTACCTCGCCGCCAAGCAGCCGATCGCCCCGCCCGACGACGGCAAGATCCACGTCACCGAGTTCTTTCTTTACAGCTGTCCGCACTGTTATCACCTCGAGTCGGATCTCAACGACTGGCGCGCCCAGCTGGGCGACGACGTGGAATTCTCGCGCGTGCCGGTATTGTTCAGCGCCGGCGGTGAGCCCTATGCGCGTCTGTATTACACCGCCGAAAAGCTCGGCGTGCTGGAACAGGTGCACGACAAGATCTTTGCTGCCATCCATGAGCAGGGCCGGCGGCTGCCCAGCGAGTCGGCCATGCGCGATTTCATGGTGTCTCAGGGCGTCGACGGCGAGCGTTTCACCCAGGTCTATGAAAGCGACGAGATCACGCAAAAGCTGCGTGAAGCCGCCCAGGCCATGCAGGCTTATCCGGTGACGGCGACCCCGGCCATTACGGTTGCAGGCCGCTACTACATCACCGGACGTACGGCAGGCAGCAACGATCGTATGCTTGAGGTCGCGGATTACCTGATCGCACAGCAGCGCAAGGCGCCTCGGTAAGCCACGCGGCAGTCGCCGGCAACCGTTGCCGAAGCTGTCGGCTGACGCCGGCATTGTCTCGATCCCGGTCGCATCGATACCGTCTCGCGCGGCGGCCAACAGCGCTGGGCCAGCCAGCATCCGATAACAGGGACGCGTTCAACGCAGGCGCGTGAGCGCCAGAGTGTGTGCTGCCCCATGGATTGAAGGCTCGATTCCTGCCCGACGTCAGCCTTCGTTCTAAAACGGTTTGATTACAAGCGTGCCTGCGTTATCCGCTGCGGGCCGTACGGCAGTTCCTGCGCTTGGCTCGGCGACCGGGCAGCGTGCTGGCAGAGACGACGTCAGCGAGAGCTTATTGCCCCGGTACGAGAACAGCTGACGTAGCCAGCCGTTTTCAACACCATCGAAAGAAAGGCCGGCCCCTGTGCGTCATTTCTTTTAATGGCTTTGCGACCCGGTGGCCGAGCCGCGCCTGCTATTGCATACCCGCGTTATCAATCCGACAAATCATCGATTGAAGAATTTATTTCGGGCCCGCTTCATAACCCCGGATCGGCCAAGAGGGGTCATTTACACCCGCAGGCGGGGTATGGCGGGGGTCAGTCCTGTTCGGTTTCCAGCACGATCTGCCACTCGCCATCGTCGCTTTGGTGCCAGTACTGCACCTTGCGGTCTTCGGCATGGTAGTTGTTGCTGGTATAGGCCTGATTGAACATCACCTTCATCATTCGATCCTCGCCCGGATAGCGCATGATGCTGATATCGCTCAAATCCACCTCGATCTTTGTCTTGGTAGCGTTGATGCGTTTCTTTTCGATGGCGAAGTCTTTCTTGTCCAGGCCCTTGTCGCTGACAAAGCTCGGCGCGTAATAGGCGAGATAGGATTTCGTATCGATCGCCTGCCAGCTATGCCGCCAGGATTCGATCGTGGCCAGCATCGCGCTGCGCTGCTGCTCGACTTCGGCGGCCGATACCCAGTTCAGGCCGGTGGTCATGATTACCGGCGTCTTGCCGACGGTCACCTGCTCGCGAATCGATTCGAAGTCGTCGTTGGCGATCACCACACAGCCTTCGCTGGCACGCGGGGTGCGTGAATAGGTGGTGCGCGGCACGCCGTGCAGCCAGATACCGTAGCCGGTGCGCCCGTGCAGCCGATCGAGGGCGTTGGGGTAGTTCACCGGCAGCGCGCCCACGCCGTAGAGCTCGGGCAGCTTGTTGTCGTCGATATAGCGGGTGATGTGGTAAATGCCGATGGGCGTGCGCATATCGCCCTCGACCTGTTTGCCGGCGCCGCCGCGACCGATGGTGGTATAGAAGTCGGACACCAGCCGGGGCACGCCCTGTTCGTTCTCGAACAGATAGAGCCGGTTGTTCGACAGGTCGACCACGACCACGTTGTCGTACTCCGGCGATAGCTGCAGGATCACGTCCGGGACCTTGCCGTCAGTGGCCGCGGATACGCGGTGCGCCCAGCGGCTCTTGGCCTCGTCGAGCAGGGCATCGCGCTGGTCGCGCATCTTTTCGCTGATGGCCGGGTCGATGCTGCGCCCGGTGCGCGCCACCATCAGTTCGCCGTAGACGAGCTGGGCGAGCCGGAAATTCGGCCGTGCCTCGATCAGATCGGACAGATCGTTGATCGCGCTGTCGTAGTCGCCCTTCTGGGCCAGATTGAGCACGGCCAGCAGCTGGGCCTCGGCGCTGGAGTGAACCTTGCCGCTGCGCGCCGTCTGGGTGTCGGTCCCGGCCGCGAGCGCACTTGCCGACACCAGCAGCCAGCAGGCGATCAACAAAAAGCGATGGACGGCTTGGTGGGCGGACATGATGCTAATTCGTTCCCGTGGTTTCGCGCAGGATGCGCCAGCCCGCCGGGGTGCGGGTGAGCACCATCTGCTTGTCGACCCGGTCGCTATAGCGGGGCGATTCGTATTCCTGGGTGAAATCGACCTGCACCGCGCCATTGGCCAGACGCGTGATCGAAGGGTCCTCGATACGGATATGAATATCCTCGGGCTTGTTCAGGCGTGCCTGGCGTAATTCGAGCCATTCCTGCCGAGTCATGCCGTCCCCCGGGTCGTACTCATCCGCGTAGAAATCGGTGTAGGCGTCGAAATCCTGCGCCGACCATGCCTGCGCCCAGGCACGCACGGTCTGGATGATGCTGCGGCTGGCCTGATCGCTGATCGTGTCGCTATTGGAATTCGGCGTCGCGGGCCGCTTCGCAGGCGCCGGCGTCGGCGCATTCCCCGGCGCGACCGACTCCTGTGCATAATATAGACGATCCAGCATGGTCAGCGGTAGCTTGGTGTCGTCGTCGTCGGTGCCCAGCGCCTTGCGATAGGCCAGCTCCGCCAGGGCGGTATACACATCGCCCAGGTTGCGGTGCGCGGTCGCATAGGCCGGCTGTGTGGCCAGCGCCTTCTCCAGCCACTTGCGGGCCTTGTCGTATTCGCCCTGATCGGCATAGAGCACGGCCAGGTTGTTGGCCGGCTCCACACGCAGGGGGTAATCCGCCGCGAGTTTTTCGTATTCGGCGATCGCTTTCTCGACATGCCCCTGGCCGGCGAGCGCGCGCGCATGCATGAAGCGCGCATCGCGGTTGCCGGGATGGGCTTCCAGATAGGTCTGGGACAGGCGCGCCGCGGCATCGAACTTGCCGGTATCGATTTCTTGCTGGAGCTCGTCGAGCGTGACCGCCGTGGCTGCCGCCGACACGAAAAGCAGCGCGCCCAGCAGGGCCGCGAACGGCTTTGTCGCTATGCGTCGTGTCACGGGTGCATCGTCCTGTCCTGCTGAGAAGCGTAAGAGCGCACGCCGGCGTACGATTCGCCCGGTCGTGGTCTCGACTTCAAGAAATTATACTAGACGCCGCGCCCGCGCTCGCATCGCGCGCGGCTAACGCATCATTTTTGTTATAAAACCCGCGGCGTGCCGGCTGTAGCCGCGCTCCCTTTGTCACTATTACGGCGCACTTGGAGAAACCTGATGCTGATTCCCGTTTTGCTCGCAGGCGGCATCGGTACCCGATTGTGGCCGCTGTCGCGCGAGAGCCGGCCTAAACAGTTTCTGGCCCTCAACGGCGAAGCCAGCCTACTCGAACAGACGCTGGCGCGCGCAGCGCTGCTGGGCGAGGTCGGTCCGGCGCTTTTGATCGGCAACGTCGAGCACCGCTTCGTGATGGCCGAGCAACTGCGGGCGAGCGGGATGCGCGGTCAGGTCATCCTCGAGCCTTCGCGGCGCGATACCGCGCCCGCGGTCGCCGCTGCCGCGTTTCAGGCGCTGGCCGAACACGGCGACAACGCGGAACTGCTGGTCATGCCGACCGATCATGCCGTGGCCGACGCCCGGGCGTTCGAGCAGGCGGTCGAGCGCGCGCGCGCCCGGGCCGCGCGGGGCGGAATGACGCTGTTCGGCGTACGCCCGGCCCGGCCCGAGCCCGGGTTCGGCTATATTCAAGCCGGCGAGACCCTCGACGAAGGCGTGCGTCGCGTACAGACGTTCGTGGAAAAGCCCGACCGGGCCCGTGCGGCCGTTTATCTCGAAAATCCGGACTATTACTGGAACAGCGGCATGTTCCTGTTCAGAGCGCGCGATTACCTGGCGTCACTCGCGCGCCAGGCGCCGGCGATTCATGCAGCCGCGAAGGCCGCCCATGCCGGGGCGCATATCGATATCGACTTTCTGCGCCTGGACGAAGGTGAATTCGAACAAAGCCCGTCGAAATCGATCGACTATGCGGTGATGGAAGGCGCGGACGATGCGGTGATGGTCGAGCTTGACGCCGGCTGGACCGACCTGGGCAGCTGGTCGGCGGTGGCCGACGCCGCGGGCGCGGACGCGCAGGGCAACAGCGTGCAGGGCGATGTGGTCGTCGAAGACAGCCAGGGCTGTATTTTGCACAGCCAGGATCGGCTGCTGGCCACGATCGGGCTGCGCGACACCATCGTCATCGAAACGGCAGACGCGGTGCTGGTGGCCGATCGCGGCAGCGAACAACGCATCCGCGAACTCGTCACGCGTCTCACGGACAGCGGCCGTGAAGAGGCGACCGCCTATCGCAAGGCCTATCGGCCCTGGGGCAGCTACGAACAGATCGCCGTGGGCGAGCGTTTTCAGGTCAAGCATATCCGCGTGACGCCGGGCGGCCGGCTGTCGCTGCAGAAGCATCATCATCGAGCGGAACACTGGATCGTGGTCCACGGCACCGCCAAGATTACCTGCGACGGACGCGAAAGCCTGCTCACCGAGAACGAATCCACCTTCATCCCGCTGGGTGCCGTGCATCGGCTGGAAAACCCGGGCAAGGTCGATCTCGACCTGATCGAGGTGCAGTCGGGCAGCTACCTCGGCGAAGACGATATCGTAAGATTCGACGACGTTTACGGCCGTAGCGACAGTGAACCGCAGGATCGGAACACGGTCCCAGACACCGCGGCTGCCGCCGATTCCATCCCGCACGCAACCAAGGAGTGACCCGATGGGCCAGTATTATCCGTTCTTCAAGGCCTATGACGTACGTGCCAAGGTGCCGGACGAGCTTGATGCCGGGCTGGCCAGGCGTATCGGCCGAGCCTTCGTGGCCGAGCTGGGGGCCAAGACGGTGGTGGTGGGCCGCGACATGCGCCTGTCCAGCGAGGAACTCGCCGATGCGCTCATCGATGGCCTGACCGAAGGCGGCGCGGATGTGCTGGATATCGGCCTGTGCGGCACCGAAGAAGTGTATTACGGCACGTTTTCCCAAAACGCGGACGGCGGCATCATGGTGACCGCCAGCCACAACCCCAAGGATTACAACGGTCTGAAGTTCGTGCGCGAACAGGCGCGGCCGATTTCCAGCGATACCGGCCTGTTCGATATCGAAAAGCGCGCCTACGACAACGACTTTGCCGAGTCGGCGCAAACCGGCGAACGCCGGCCGCTGGATCAGCGTGACGACTATGTCCGCTTTCTGCTCGATCAGATCAAACCCGAGCAGATGAAGCCGCTTAAGATCGTGGCCAACCCCGGTAACGGCTGTGCCGGGCTGGTCGCAGCCGCGCTCGAAGGTCATCTGCCGTTCGATATCGTGCGCGTGCATTTCGAGCCCGACGGCCATCTGCCCAACGGTATTCCCAACCCGCTGCTGCCCGAAAACCGTGACGCCACGGCCACCGCGGTGCGCGAGCACCATGCCGACTTCGGCGTGGCCTGGGACGGCGACTTCGACCGCTGTTTTTTCTTCGACGAGCGCGGCGAATTCATCGAGGGCTACTACATCGTCGGCCTGATTGCCGAAATGCTGCTCAAGATGAACCCCGGCCAGGCGATCGTGCACGACCCGCGTTTGACCTGGAACACGCTCGCCCAGGTCGAAGAAAACGGCGGCAGGCCCGTGCAATCGAAATCCGGCCACTCGTTCATGAAGCAGACCATGCGTGAGGTCGATGCGCTCTACGGCGGCGAAATGAGCGCGCATCATTATTTCCGCGATTTCTCCTATGCCGACAACGGCCACCTGCCCTGGCTGGTACTGGCGCAGCTGATTTCGGAAACCGGCAAGCCGTTGTCGACGCTGGTCGAAGAGCGCATCGCCGCCTTCCCGGCCTCGGGCGAGATCAATCGCGAGATCGGCGATCCCGATGCCGCACTAGCCGATCTGGAGTCGCATTACGGCGCCGCCGCGCAAGCCGTCGAACACGTCGACGGCCTGTCGATGGATTTCGGCGACTGGCGCTTCAATCTGCGCAAGTCCAATACCGAGCCGGTGGTACGGCTCAACGTCGAGGCCCGCGGCGATATCGAACTGATGCGTGCCAAGACCGACGAACTGCTCGAACGGCTCGGCCAGCACTGAATTTGCCGGTTATCCGTTCTCGATAGGAGTGAGGCGATGGTGACCTGCTATCTGCGTTATGAGATCGACCCGCGCCAAACGCGCGAGTTCGAGCACTATGCGCGTCTATGGATACCGCTGGTCGAGCGTTTCGGCGGCCGCCATCACGGCTATTTCCTGCCGCACGAGGGGGCCAACGACATCGCCGTTGCGCTGTTTAGCTTCGCGAGCCTGGCCGACTACGAGACTTACAGAGAGCGCGCTGCGTCGGATGCCGACTGTCAGGCCGCGTTTGCCTATGCCCGGCAAACGGGCTGTATCCGGCGCTATGAGCGCAGCTTCATGCGGCCGGTATTCGATGGCCCACCCACCGACGACACATTCGTTGTATGAAAGATCGTGACTGTCTGGCCCTGCGCGTACGCAGCGGCCGGCTGATGCTGCTGGACCAGTCGCGCCTGCCGCACGTGCAGGACTGGTTCGCGGTAGATGACGTCGCCACCCTGGTCGAGGCGATTCATGCGCTGCGAACCCGCGGCGCGCCGATGATTGCCATTGCGGCCGCGCTGCTGGTCGCCGTGCGCGTGGAGGCGGGCGACGACCGCGAGACTGTGGGCCGGGCGATCGCGCGTCTGCGCGAGGCGCGGCCGACCGCGGTGAACCTGATGCATGCGATGGATGCGCTGGCGCTTGCGCTCGCCGCCGACGATTGGCGGGCCGCCGTCGTGACAAGTGCCGAAGCCCTGTTCGACGATGATCGCGCCCTGTGCGACGCCATGGCCGAGCGCGGCGCGGCGCTGATCGGCCCCGGCGAGCGTATTCTTACCCACTGCAATACCGGCGGCCTGGCCACGGCCGGGATCGGCACGGCGCTGGGCGTGATCCGGCGCGCCCACGAGCGCGACCCGGGTATTTCCGTCTGGGTCGACGAGACACGGCCGTTGTTGCAGGGTGGGCGCCTGACCGCCTGGGAGCTCGGCGAGCTGGGCATCGACTACCGGCTGATCACCGACAGCATGGCCGCCAGCTTCATGGCCGCCGGCGAAGTTGATCGGGTGCTGGTCGGCGCCGATCGCATCGCCGCGAACGGCGATTTCGCCAACAAGATCGGCACCTACGGGCTCGCGGTGCTGGCCCAGCATCACGATATCCCGTTTGCGGTGGTCGCCCCGCACACCACGGTCGACTCCGGCTGTGCCAGCGGCGCCCAGATCCCCATCGAACAGCGCAACGCGGCGGAAGTACGCGGCGTGACCGGCGCCGCTGGCGAACTGGCCTGGGCGCCGGCCGATGCCGCCGTGGCCAACCCGGCCTTTGATGTCACGCCGGCCGCGTTGATCGACCACTGGATTCTGGACACGGGCGTGTTCGATCGACTAGAGGTCGAGGCCGGCGTATTCCAGTTTGGCGGCGCGGCGGTGAGCAACGAGTAGAGCGATCCCGTATCGGCTGCCGGCCTGCGTCGCGCCAGAGCCTAGTCGTTGTCGATGAGACCGCGTTCGATGAAAACCTCCCGCGCCGCCGTCGTGCCGTTGAGTGCTGCCGGAAAGCCGGCGTAGACGGCCATCTGAATGATGACCTCCACAACCTGCTCGGGGCTAACGCCGACGTTGAGCGCGCCGTGGATATGGACCTTGAGCTGGGGCGCGCAATGGCCGAGCGCGGTCAGCGCGGCGACCGTGGCTATTTCGCGGCTTTTCAGGTCCAGGCCGGGGCGTTGGTAGATATCGCCAAACGGAAACTCGACGGTATAGCGGGCCAGATCGGGGGCGATGTCACGCAGGGCGTCGATCACGGATTCGCCTGCCGCGCCATCGATTTCCCTGAGTTTGGCCAGCCCGGCGTCGTAACGTGTGGTTGCCATGGTGTACTCCTGAAATAAGAAACAAGAGCGGGCAACCTACGGCTTGGAGTGCACTCCAGGTCAAGCGTTTCGTCAGGCGGGGTCCTGTTGCTCGTAATAGGCGATCTTGGCGCGAATAGCGGCGAGGTGGTCGCGATCGCGCGCGAGTTTGTCTTCCAGGTGCTGGGCATGGCGCTCCAGCATGCGACGGCGTTCCACCAAGGTGGCGACGCCCTCGGCCCGAAGCTGGGCATAGCGGCGGATATCGGCCAGCGGCATGGCCGTGGCCTTCAGCCTTAGCACGAAGGCAATCCAGTCCAGATCGCGCTCGCCGAACACGCGATGCCCGCTGGCATCGCGTGTGATCTGGCGCAACACGCCCACTTTTTCATAGTAGCGAAGGGTATCGGCCGACACGCCGGTACGCGCCGCGAACTCGCCGATATTCAAGCCCCGAACTGCGTAGCCGCTGCGCTTAGCCCTGACCCAGCATCTGTTCGCCGGCGGGGCGGAAGTCCTTGGCGATTTCCGTGCCGGTGAAGTTGGCCACCCAGCCTTCCTGGTTGTTGAACAGGCGGATGACCTTGAAATGCGGCTTGTCGCCCATGTCGAACCAGTGCGGCGTACCCGCCGGCACGCTGATCAGGTCGTCGGCTTCGCAGAGCGTGGCATAGACCCGATCGCCGATATGCAGGGTGAAAAGCCCGGCCCCGTCGACGAAGAATCGGACCTCGTCTTCGCTATGCGTGTGCTCATCCAGAAACTTGGCCCGCATGGCGTCTTTCTGCGGATGTTCCGGGTGCAGGCCGATCACGTCCCAGGTGGCATAGCCGAACTGGGCCTGCAGGCGTTCGATATCGCTCGCATAAGCCGCGCCGATCTGTTCTGCGTCGGCGTCGGCCGGCAGTTCGTGCTCGGCCGGCCAGCGTTCGAACAAGACGCCCACCTTTTCCAGTTCGGCAGCGATCTTGTCTGCGTCGGCCGTGTCGATCAGCGGCTGTTGGGTATCGTTTTCGTTGTAGACGGTCAGTCGACTCATCGGTTTGCTCCTGTGTGCTGTGGCGCGCCGGCGCGGGGCACGCGACCCGGCTCAGACCAGTTCGATATCCTCGAACGAGGCCACCACCGGGTGTCTTTCGCTCATTCTAGCCTTTTCCTGGGTGTTTTCATCGCGGGCCACCCAGCAGGTCTGCAGGCCGGCGTCGGCGGCCGCATCCAGCTCTTCGCCCACGTCGGACAAGAACAGCAGCGAGGCCGGCAGTTCCCCCAGTTCGGCGGCGATCGCCTTGTAACTACGCATCTTCTTCTTGGCCCCGATGCGGGTATCGAAATAGCCGGAAAACAGATCGCTCAGGTCGCCGTGGTCGCTGTAGGTGAACAGCAGCTTCTGCGCGGCGACGGAGCCGGAGGAATACACGTACAGCGCGCGTCGATCGTCGGCCCAGGCCTGCAGCGTGGCCACCGCGTCCTCGTAGACATGGCCGGTGAAATCGCCGTCGGTATAGCCTTTTTCCCAGACCAGCCCCTGCAGCGTCTTGAGCGGCGTGGCCTTGCGGTCTGCATCCATCCATTTCTCGAGGATCGTGATCACCCGGTCGAGATCCGCCTCCGGTTCCTCGGCTTCGGTGCGTACGTCGTCTATCAGGGCCGCGACCGCAGGCTCCTGGGCATGCGCGCGTACGAACGGCGGCAGATAGTCACGCGCGTAGGGGAACAATACGTCGTGCACGAAGGCGATATCCGAGGTCGTGCCTTCGATATCGGTGATGACGGCGCGTACGTCCGGCGTTGGCTCTTCCAGGCGCAGCCGGTCGTGATCGCCCATGAATTCGCTCATCGTGTGGTCTCCAGTTGTCGGCGCTGCAGTTCGCAGGCGAGCAGAAATTCCCAGCCTTCCAGATGCCGGCGTGCGCTGGCCAGGTCGGCGCCCCAGGCATAGATGCCGTGCCCGCGCACCAGAAAGCCGAACGCCGGGGCGGCCTCGTCGAAGCGTGCCTCGAGCGCCGCCGCCAGCGTTTCCATGTCCTGGCTGTTATCGAGCACGGGCAGATCGATCGCGGCCTCGTGGGTCAGGTTGCCGGTAATGCTTTTCTGCATTTCATAGCCTTCGAAACGCAGCCGCTGCGGCGTGTCGATACGCGAGAGCAGGGTATTGGCGATCGAATGCACGTGCAGCACCGCGCCAATGGCGGGATCGCGCCGATACAGGGCCAGATGCAGCCCGGTCTCGGCCGAGGGTTTGCCCTCGGCCAGCAGCTCGCCATGAATGGTCATGGGCAGCAGTTCGGCCGGCGTCAGCGCTGTCTTATCCACGCCGGAGGCCGTGATCAGCACGCGTTCGTCATCGAGGCGGCTCGAGAAGTTGCCGCCCGTGGCCGGGCAATAGCCGCGCGATGCGAACCAGCGTACGGTCTCGCAGAGCGCCTGTGCGGCAGCGGTGGTAGCGGCGGCGTCCATTCGTCGGCGTCTCGATTCGTGCCTGAATCGCGCATGCTAGCGCTGTGGCCGCGGCCTCGCCAATGCCGGGATGCGTCGATAACCCGAGCGTTGGTGCCTTTCGGGTTCGGAGTCAACGGGACCGGTGAAGTTAGATCTCGGGTTTTGCACAGTCGCGCAAGTGAGTTTGACCGGCTTTAAGCCGACAAGAACCCAGCAGTGTGAAACCGACGGTCCGACAAACTCGTGACTGCTGAACGACGTGCGGCTTGAATCGGTCGCTGTCTGAATCAACTGCGCGGGTGAATTTTGGCTTGGGGTTTCGCACTGCTGTGCGAGTCACTTCTCTTGCTTGCCCAAGAGAAGTAACCAAGAGAAGGGCACCCTGTCTTGCGTCGGCGCTGCGCGCCGATGCCCTGCGCGGCTCCGGCGTCAAGCGGGCCAGCCGGAAACTCGCTTCGCTCAGACATCCGGCTGGCCCTAGGCAATTAACAAGGCCGCGTTCGGCCTCCACTGCTCGGCGCTACGCCCAAGGGGCC
>DJIE01000148.1:0-1571 GCA_002433465.1 Salinisphaera sp. UBA6602 | reverse complement strand
GCTTAGCGAAGCGTAAGCCGACAAGAACGCCGCCAACCCGTATCAGGCCTTGGCACTCGCCCGTGCCGACACCGCATCATGCCAACGCTTGAGGTGCGTGTGGTCCTCGCCGATACGCAGCTTGACCACGCGGGCGAAGTCCACGGTGCATAGCGCGGTGATGTCGGCTACCGAATAGGTATCACCGGCGATGTATTCGTTGTTGGCCAGGTGTTCGTTGAGAAAGCCGAACATCTTGCCGGCGCGTTCGAGGCTGATTTCGCCGAATTCCTGGGAGCACTTCTCGCGATCGGCGAAGGCGCCGGTGATGTTGCGAAAAGCCATGGCCACGGGGAACAGGAAATTCAGCTCCATGCGCCGGTTCCACATCTCGATGATGGCCTTGTCTTCAGCGCCGGTGCCCATTAGCGGCGGCTCGGGATGCGTTTCTTCGAAATAACGGCTGATCGCCATCGATTCGGCGATACACACGCCGTTGTCCAGCTCCAGCGTGGGCACGCCGCCGAGCGGGTTCTTGCGCTTGTATTCGTCGCTGAGGTTTTCGGCGGCGACGAGGTCGAGGTCGATGATCTCGATATCGTTGAAATCGATGCCTTTCTCGGCCATGAAAACGCGCACGCGGCGCGGGTTGGGGGCGCGGTCGCTCTGGTAAAGCTTCATATCGATACTCGCGGTGGGATCGTTGTTGTGATTACGCCGGGTAACCGTATCAGGCCGCGCGGATCACGCGTTCGCACTGCTCGTGCAACACGTTCACGGCATGGCCGAAGGTGGCAAAGCGTTTGTCGCGGGTCTTGCCTTCGACATAGCGCTTGTAGATCTGCTGCAGGATGACCGCCAGGCGGAACAGGCCGAAGACCTGGTAGAAGGGCCAGTCGTCGATGGCGTGGCCGGTCTTTTCGCGATAGCGATCGAGCATTTCGTCGCGGGTGAGCATGCCCGGCAGATGGGTTGGGCCCATACGGATATCGCGCATGGGCTGCGGGTCGTCGGCCTGTACCCAGTAGGCCATGGAACAGGCGAAATCCATCACTGGATCACCCAGGGTGGCCATTTCCCAGTCGAGTACGCCGATGATGTCGTTGAGTTTTTCGTCGAAGACGACGTTATCGAGCTTGTAGTCGTTATGGATGATCGCACGCCGGGTCACGTCGGGTATGCGGGCTTCAAGCCATTGCATGAGCGCTTCGCAGTCGGGCACGTCGTCGGTACGCGCGTTGCGGTAGCGCTTGTTCCAGCCGGTGATCTGGCGCTCGATATAGCCCTCGGGCTTGCCGAAATCAGCCATGCCGGCGGCGTCGACGTCGGTGGTGTGCAGCTGGGCCTGGACATCGAGCAGCTGCTCGCACAGCCGGGTGGCTTCGGCAGGACTCAGCTCAACGCCCTCGGGCAGATCGCGGCGTACGATCACTCCGCGCAGGCGCTGCATCACATAGAATTCGGCACCGATCACGGCTTCGTCGGTGCAGTGCACGATCGGCTCCGGCGCGTAGTCGTACACGCCGTGCAGACGTGAAAGCACGCCGTATTCGCGCCCCATGTCGTGGGCGGATTTCACCTGGCTGCCGAAG
>DJIE01000261.1:2465-15402 GCA_002433465.1 Salinisphaera sp. UBA6602 | reverse complement strand
CATCGACGATCTGCGCGAAGAGTTCGTGCGCGATTTCGTCTACCCGATGTTTCGGGCCAATGCGATCTACGAGGGCGAATACCTGCTTGGTACCTCGATCGCGCGGCCGCTGATCTCCAAGCGGCTGGTCGAGATCGCGCGTGAAACCGGCGCCGATGCGATCGCCCACGGCGCTACCGGCAAGGGCAACGATCAGGTGCGCTTCGAATTGTCGGCCTATGCTCTGATGCCGGGCATCAAGGTGATCGCGCCGTGGCGCGAGTGGGATTTGAATTCGCGGGAGAAGCTGCTCGCCTATGCCGAGGAAAACGGCATCGACATCCGCAAGAAGGCGGACGGGGGGTCGCCGTATTCCACCGACGCCAACGCGCTGCATATCTCCTACGAGGGCGGGGTGCTCGAAGACCCGTGGACGCCCGCCGAGGATTCCATGTGGGAATGGAGCGTGGCACCGGAAGAAGCGCCCGACGCGCCCCAGGAAATCGATCTCACCTACGAAAAAGGCGATATCGTGGCCATCGACGGCGAACGGTTGACGCCTTACCAGGTGCTCGCACGGCTCAACGAACTGGCGGGCGCTCATGGCATCGGCCGAATCGATATCGTGGAAAACCGCTATGTCGGCATGAAGTCACGGGGCTGCTACGAAACGCCCGGCGGCACGGTCATGCTGCGTGCGCACCGCGCGATCGAGTCGATTACGCTGGATCGCGAAGCGGCCCACCTCAAGGACGAGCTGATGCCGCGCTATGCCAAGCTCATCTACAACGGCTACTGGTTCTCGCCGGAGCGCGAGATGCTGCAGGCCGCGATCGACAGATCGCAGGCGCACGTCAACGGCACGGTGCGGGTGAAGCTCTACAAGGGCAGCGTATCCATCGTGGGCCGTGCCTCGGAAAGCGACAGCCTGTTCGACGAGGCGATCGCCACGTTCGAGGATGATCGCGGCGCCTACGATCAGAAGGATGCCGCCGGCTTCATTCGTCTGAACGCGCTGCGGCTGCGCCTGGGGCATCGCCAGCGATAAGAGCGGCGAACGCCGGCAATAAGAAACGCGTCGTTTTCAACGGCGCGTTTTTTTTGCCCGATCCGCGCAAGGGCGGTTACTTTTGGCCGTTATTTGTAGCTCGACAGGCCAGTACCGATTTCGCCTCGAGAGTTCGAGTCCGTAGAGCCGGGCTTGAAGGGCGATGGATGTGCGCCAGTAATGGTGCGTCTGGCCGGCGACGTCATGTATCGCGCCATGCGCTATCGGAGCACGGGCGCCGCTATTAGAATAGCGCGCGCCACACGGATGGATGCGGCTATCGCATCGGTTTTCACTACAAGAGCGCACCCCATGGGCCAGGTGGTCATCTCGCTGGCGGCGATGTTTGCCAGCCTTACCCTGTTCATTGCCGGCACGTCGCTGCTGACCACGGTCGTGGCCGTCGAGCTCGGCTCCGATCAGCTGTCCACGCTACAGATCGGCCTCATTCTGGGCTGTCACAGCGTTGGCTTCGTCATCGGTTCGCTGTTCGCGACGCGGCTCGTGCGGCGCGTGGGGCAGGTACGTTCGTTTGCGGCCTTTGCGGCCGTGGCCTGTTCGGCTTCGCTGATCCACCCGCTGTTTTTCGACGGCGCACTCTGGGCGGTATTGCGTGTGCTGGTCGGCTTCTGTGCGGCCGGGCTGATCATGGTGCTGGAAAGCTGGATTTCCGGGCGTGCCACGCACGCGATTCGCGGGGCGCTGCTGGGCATCTATCAGGTCGTGTTCTTCTTTGCCGCCGCGCTCGGCCAGTATCTGGTGTCGCTGGGTGAAACCGACGACTACCCGATCTATACCATCGTGGCCATTCTTATCGTGATGTCGCTGGTGCCCTTGGCGTTGACCCGCTCGGAAGCGCCGGCGCCGGATGCCGCTACCCGGCTGAGGTTTCGCCAGCTCTATGCGTTGTCGCCCAGTGGCCTGCTGGGCGGCATCGCCGGCGGCGCGCTGGTGGCCGGCTTCAGTACGCTCGCACCGGTGTATGCGAGCGATATCGGCATGAGTCTGTCGGAGGTTTCGCGCTACATGGCGTTCGCGGTGGTGGCCACCATGGTCGTGCAATGGCCGGTGGGCCGTTTGTCCGACCATTTTGATCGGCGTCTGACCATTGCCGTGGTCAGTTGTATTGCGACGGCGGCCGGTATCGTGGCCGCGGTCGCCGGCGCCACCGATATGCGGCTGCTCTATATCGCGACCGCGCCCTTGTTCGGCCTGGCGGCCTGTCTCTATCCGGTCAGCCTGTCGATGATCAACGACTATATGGACAGCGGCGACCCGATCGCGGCCAGCGCCGGGCTGCTGCTGGCCTATGGCGTGGGCACCTGTATCGGCCCGGTGGCGGGTGCACTGGCCATGCAGGCCCTGGGCCCGCCGGGGCTGTTCGTGTTTCTGGCCGGCGTTTTCGCGCTTTTTTCGCTGTTCGTATTCTGGCGTGGCTTTACCACGCCGTCGGTGGCGGTGGCCGAGCAGAGCCGTTTCGTGACCATCGTGGCGGCGAATACCAGTCCGGCGATTCTGGAACTCGATCCGCGTCACGACCTCTATATGGAGACGCCGCATGTATTCGACGAGTTGCATGCGACGCGTGACGCGACCGATGCGCCACCCGAGCCAAGCGGCGGCGAGTCGGCTGGAAACGCCGGTCGTCCGGGCGTTTGAGCCAGATAAAAGCGACTTTTTCTCTTGGGGCCTTTAGCGTAGGCTTGCGGTTTCCAGAATTGGACATGGATGATTTCAATGAAACGATATATGGCTTTGTTGGCGTGCCTGTTCGCGCTTACGGCATGCGGTAACCAGTCGGACGCCGATAACGCGTCGGCCGACGCAGGTGCCTCCAACGGTAACGACAGCGCCGCCAGCGCCGAGGGTGGCGATAGCGCCGCCAACAGCGACAAGGCCGGCGATTTCGACAGCGACAAGGCGCGTCGCAGCTATGCGCTGGGCATGGATATCGGCAATTCGCTCAAGGAGCTGCCGGTGGATATCCAGGTCGACGAGCTCTCCGAGGGCGTAAGCGACGTGGTCAGCGGCAAGGAAACGCGCCTGAGCCAGGACGAGCTCGATAGCGTTATGCAGAGCTTCGTCAAGGAGATGGAGGCCGCACAGCAGCAGAAGGCCAGCGAGCAGGCACAGAACAACCTCGAAAAGGGAAAGAAGTTCCTGGCCGAGAACAAGGACAAGGACGGAGTCAAGACCACCGATAGCGGTCTGCAGTACAAGGTGCTCGAAGAAGGGGACGGCCCCACGCCGAGCGCGGATGACAGCGTGACCGTGCACTACACGGGCAAGCTCATCGACGGCACGGTCTTCGATAGCTCGCGCGAACGCGGCGAGCCGGTGACCTTTCCGGTGGATGCGGTCATCCCCGGCTGGACCGAAGCGCTGCAGCTGATGAAGCAGGGCGCCAAGTACGAGCTCTATATTCCGGCCAAGCTCGCCTACGGCGAACGCGGCGCGGGCGCTCAGATCGGCCCGAACGAGACGCTGATCTTCGACGTCGAGCTGCTCAAGGTAGGCGGCGGCGAAGGCGACGATAGCGCGGGCAGCGGACAGGGCAAAGCCCAGCCCGACGCCAACGCCGACGCCGATACCAACTCGTAACGCGTGAGCGGGCGGCCTATCGGCCGCAGATAACGAAGCCGCCGGCAATCGTGCCGGCGGCTTTTTTTGTGCGTAGAACCACGCGGGATGGCGAATTGTTGGGGCCCGTTAACGCTAGCGCCAATCGTCGCGTTGCCTTCCAGAAATTCGCCCGGCAAGGCGCGAGCAGAGACGTTCGGTGAGCCCAATGCACGGTGCGCAACGCTGCATCGTGGATTTTTCGAACGCATCCCGTCGGGACGCGCCCATGCGTGATTATTAAGGTGCGCGACCCGGTATGGCAGCTCGCGCGTGTCGCAAAGCGACACCACGCGCAGCGCGCATTGTCTTGCACGGAAATGAGAGACGGGGCGGCGATTTCGCTCGCCGTAACAGGCCCTGGTCCGGGCCCGGAACGGCTGACTGCGTTCGTCGTTTTCCACGCCATCGAAAGACACGCCGGCGCATGTGCGTCGTTTTTTCAATGGCTTGATGGCCGGGTGAAAAGACGCCGCGGTGCAGAGCTTCCCTAGGAACGTTCGACGCGGCTATCGAAAAGGCGTTGCAGGTTGTTGCGCTCTAGCGCGGTGGGCCGCCGCCATAACAGTCCGTGGCGCGTGTGCCAGCGCACCGCCTGTACGAACATTGGCGTGGGTGCGGGCCCGTCGGTCGTATCGGGGGCCGTCAGTTCAATACGAAACACCGTGCCGGTATGAAAAAGCGCCGCCCGCAGGCGCTCACGCGGATCGCAGGCGTGTTCGATCCGTTGATGCACTTCGTCGAAAGCCTGGTGCAAGCTGGAGCGCAGCACGGCGGCGGCCGGTGGACGCGCAGGGCCGCTCCAGCACAGCCATAGTCCGGCGATATCGGCATTCGACGCCTTCAGATCGTCGATGCCGACATCGAGGGCCCGCGTGAGCGCATCCACGAGTCGATCCCAGACCCGGCCGTTGCGTTCCCAGGCCTGGATGCGCCGCAGTCGCGACGCCGGTTTCGCGGATGCAAGCACGGCATCGCCGAGGGCCTGCTGGGTCAAGCCACGCTGTTCGCGCCAATGCCGAATGCGCCCTGGATCGAGGGATATACTCTTCTTCATCGCGACAATCGCGTTTAGTAGACGGGTCCGCCTTCCGTATCGAGGCTGCATTCAGCCAGCTCGTGGTGTTCGTTACAGCGAAGCTTCTTGAGCAGACGCTGCATGCGGTGGCTGTACCATTGCTCCTGCCAGAGCCGCTGGCGCACGTCCCGAAACATTTGCCGGTAGCGCTCGGCACGCTCGGGTTCGATAACCACCCAGCGGTCGTAGGGCAAACGCGCTTCGGCCTTTTCCAGACGCTCGATCATGCGCGAGGAGAGGGTATTGGCGACCCAGCTACGCGAGCGCGGCCCGAAATCCGGGTCAAAACGGTCCTGGTGCACGACGATCTGGCCGGACAGCATGCCGAGCACGAAGTTGGCAATACCACCATCGGGCGTAATGCCGTGCTCGAGCTCGAGCGGCTCGTAGGCGATGGCCGGCGCATAGGTCATATCGGCGCTGCCGTTGTTGAACAGCGGGCCGAGCGAGGCGATATCCGCAGGCACGGGGGACGCGCCGACCGCTTCCACCACGCGGCGCGAGGCGCGATCGTAGGAAAGAATGGCGATGCGCTTACCGGCCAGCCGGTCGAGGCTTTCCAGATTGCTGCGATCGCGGGCAAACAGAAACACCTTGCCCAGCGGCACGACGCCGACCACTTCGTTACCATTGGCCTGCATGAGGGGCGCCGCTTTGGGCGCTGCCATGGCCTTGATGGCACGACGCAGCGAATCGTAGCTTTGCAGGCCGCCGGCCATGTCGAGGCTGCCGGCAAAGGGCACCAGCGATCGGGTCCGCACGCCGGAGATTACGACCATGTCGCATTTGCCGGCCTTGAAATCGTTGGCGGCCACGGTTTCGTCGGTATACGCGCGGGCCTGGAGGGCGTAGCCCCAGTCCCGGGCCGCGACCGCATAGTCGGTGAACAGCTCGTAGACGAAGCCATCGGCCCCGACCGGGTCGAACACACAGGCCACACGGCTCGGCTGAGCCTGAGCGAACGCCTGTGTGCATGCAAGAACACACATGGCGAAAAGGCCACGAACAACGAATCGTTTCATCGGATACGTTAAGTCTCTATGTGAACAGTTGTACACATTAGAGTTGAAACGAGCCCAAGTCAACAACTGTTCACATCGTTGGCTGATGCGTTCTGGGGCCTGTTAAAGCGACCGCCAATCGTCGCGTTGCGAGGAATTCGCCAGGCTAGGCGCGAGGGCAGATGTTGGGTGAACCACCGACCGAGACGCAGTGCCGCATGGTGGATTTTCGAACGCACGTCGTTTGTACGCGGGCCCGTGCCTGATGATTCAGGGCGCGCGACCCGGCGTTGCAGCTCGCGCATTGTCTTGCACGAAAGAGGCCCGCGACGCGACAATTTCGATTGCGTTCACAGGCCCTGATACGTACCCGCTAGTTCGTACCCGCTGAGCGATCGCCGCGCCGCGAAGACGGCCTCGGCGCGCCAGTGGTCGCGGCCCGAGCGGGCCGCGACTACGCATTACATGGCTGCTTCGATACCGAGCTGGTCGAAACCCTTGGCCTGGTAATTTTCGCGGAACATGTCGCGCAGCATTTCGGCCTGCTTGTCGTAGGCTGCCTTGTCTTCCCAGGTGTTGCGCGGGTTCAGGATATCGCTGGGTACGCCCGGGCACTGCGTGGGCATGGCGAGATTGAAGATCGGATGGTTCTCGTACTCGGTGTTCTCCGGATCGAGATCGCCGGCGAGCGCGGCGTTGAGCAGGGCGCGCGTATGCTTGATGGAAATACGCTTGCCCACGCCGTGCGGACCGCCGGACCAGCCGGTGTTGAGCAGAATGCAGCGGGCCTTGTGGGTGCGCATCTTCTCGGCCAGGATTTCGGCATAGACCGACGGTTTCTGCGACATGAAGGGCGCGCCGAAGCAGGCGGAGAATGCGGCCTTGGGCTCGGTGACACCGACTTCCGTACCGGCGAGTTTGGAGGTGAAGCCCGATACGAAGTGATACATCACGTCCTTCGTATCCAGCAGCGACACCGGCGGCAGTACGCCAAAGGCATCGGCGGTCAGCAGTACGATGGTTTCCGGATGCGGGCCGCGCGCGCCGTCGGCGACGTTCGGGTTGGCCGACAGCGGATAGGATAGGCGCGTGTTTTCGGTGATCGAGCCGTCGGTCAGGTCGAGATCCTGCGGATCGGTGTCGGCCAAGGCCTTGCCGGGCAGCGGCGGCACGTTCTCGATGATGCAGCCCGGGGTGGACAGCGCGCCGGCGATCACCGGCTCCGCGTCCTTGTCGAGATCGATGAGCTTGGCGTAGCAGCCGCCTTCGAAATTGGATACGCCGTCTTCGGTCCAGGCATGTTCGTCGTCGCCGATCAGCTCGCGATTCGGGTCGGCGGAGAGGGTCGTCTTGCCGGTGCCGGACAGGCCGAACAGGATCGCGCCGTCGCCGCGTGCGCCCACGTTGGCCGAGCAGTGCATGGGCATTTCGCCCATTTCCGGCAACAGGTAGTTCATGACCGTGAACATGGTCTTCTTGACCACGCCGCAATAGTCGGCCCGGCCCAGTACCAGACCGATGCGATTGCGGATATCGATGATCACCGCGCGGTTGGACTTGGTGCCGTCGCGGGCCGGGTCGCAGTGAAAGCTCGGCACGTTGAGCAGCGTCCAGCGCTTGTCATCCGGGTTTTCCACGTCTACGCCGTCGGCGAACATGTTCTTGGCGAACAGGGCATGAGTCGCGAATTCGCCCACGAACCGATACGGCACCGCGTACGAAGCGTCCCAGCCGCAGTAGACGTCCTGAACATACAGGTGCCGGCCGCGCTCATTCAGATGGGCCGCGACACGATCGAGCAACGGCTGAAAATTATCCGGCGCGAACTGCTGGAAGTCCGACTTCCACCAGATTTTATCCGCGACCTCGGGCCAGGCCACGGCGAAGGTGTCCTGGACCGGGCGCCCCGTGCAGCTGGGGTCGGAGTAGTAGACCAGCGGGCCTTCCAGGCCCAGCGCGGTTTCGTAGGCCTTGGGTTCATCGTCCGGTCCGTCGGTACGGATCCGGCCGCGATCGTGCGCAAGCGCCTCGCTAAAGAGCGCGTCCTTGCCGAGATTGTGGCGGTACTCCAGGCCGTCCAGGCCCAGCGTCTTGTTCAACTCGGCATTCAAACTCATATGCACTTGTCCTGAGAGCATCCGGCCCGCCGGGCCGGCAAAAACGCGCAGATTACCCGTAAGGGTTGTGGCTGGCAATACGCCGGCGTACCCGCGGCAGTGCGCCTGCGGGGCGGCCATGTTCGCGTTAGTCCGACGTCGAGGAACGCGGCGTCAGGCCGCTGTACTGGTGGATATCCCCGTCGTCGATCTTGAACTGGTTGGGCACACGCACGATCAGCGCCCCGTCCATTTGCGCGCTGATGGTGCCCGCCGCGCTCTGGGCGCGGTAATGGTAAAGGTTGAATTTCAGCCGCTCGTCCGAGTCGCTCATCAACTGCAGGTTCGCGTTCACGAGCAGGGTGGAGTAGAAGCGGGCGTCGCCGGCCTGCAGCCAGATATAGCTGTCGGTAGCCACCGGCGGATCGCTGAAACCCGCAGACGAGGTGTCGCTGGAAAACTTGAGCGTGAGCCCGGCATCGCTGAGCGTGGCGCTGTCGATATGGTCGATCCGTACGTGCGGCGGTGGGAAAATCCGTTCCGGATCCATGATCAGCTTGTCTTTCTCAAGCTTTATGCCCTCGCGATCGAACGGGGTGAGGGTGGCTAGATCGAGCCCGACCCCCGACAGCAGCGCTTTGACGGGCATACCGAACTGTTTGACCTGGGTGGGGGTATAGACCAGCTTGTTGTCGTCGGTCACCGTTATCGGGCCCTCGAGCGTGGTCGGCAGTCCCCCAACGGGCGGGATGAACTCGAACAGGCGGGCACCGACTTCCACGGTGAGCCTGTCCTTGGAGGTCTTGTTCGTTACGCGTGAAAGAGAGCGCGGCTGATAGTCGAGCAGATAGTTGTTGAACAGCGCATCCAGATCCTGCGGCCGGACCACCAGCTCGCCGGAGAGGATATGAATATCGAACTGTTCCGGATCGTCGAAGTTCACCGGTTCGCCGGCGTTGCGCGGTATGAGCAGGGCGCGCAGGTTGTCCACGTAATAGCCGACGTTCTTGTCCATGAAGAACTCGACGTTTTTCGCCTGCAGTGCAATAGCGCGCACGCCCGAGTCGCGCAGCGTGAATGGGCCGACGTCCGACTTGAGCGCATCCGGCAGTAGACGCTGACTCCATGTGCGGCGCAGCGTCGCATAACGCTGTTGCTGCGCCGTCACAACCTTGGGTTGCACCGTCTTTTTGTCGTTGACGTCGGCCGGGCTCTGTGCCGTGTCTTCGTCTTTTTCGTCCGGGTCCTGTTCGTCCGGGTCCTGGCTTTCTTCGTCATTGAGCGCAGGGGCCAGCCGCCCGGGCTCGGGGCCCAGCGACTTGCGCATCTGGCCTTGGGCCAAGCCGGCGCCACTCGTGGTCAGCAGCAGTAACGCGACGGCGAGCAGGGACAACCTGCCCGCCCTGCGCAGGCCCCGGTTCGGGACGGAGGCTTCAGGATGCATCGCTATCCTCCGGCAGGGCGGAACCCACGTAGTCGACGGGCACGTAGTCGGCGAGATAAATCGCGATCTCACCGGCCGGGGTGGCATCGAGCACGCCGTTGACCATCTGTTGGCGATAATTGTAGAGCGAGGCGTTGAGCTTGCCGCCATCGCGCGCCATCAGCTGCAGGCGGGCATCGGTAATCACCGCTCTTTGAATACGTATGTCGCCACCCTGGAGCATTACATAGCTGTCGCTCTTTACCACCGGCTCCGGCAATTCGGGGTTCTTGTCGCTGGTGATATCGAGATGAACACCGGCGCTATCGATTTTCATGTTTGCGACGTGCACGCTCTGCTCCGGGGGCGGCAGGGCATGATTGAGGTCGAGCACCACGTTGTTACCGGAGAAACCGGCGCCCTCGGACTCGATCTGCAGCAGTTTCGATAGCTGCAGGTTGATCGCCTCGAGCAGACCCTTGGCTTCCATGGGGCCGAGCTTGATTTCGTCCGGCCGATAGACGAACAGATGGCCTTGTTCCAGCGTTACCCGTCCGGCCATGTGGAACGGCAGCCATACGCCGGGTATTTTTGCCGCCTCGCCTTCCACCACCAGCTGGCCGCTGTCGTCGGTCGAGGCTTCGATGTTACGGAGCTGGGAGTCGTCGTAATCCGCCAGATACTGGTTGAAAAGTGCCGACAACGCTTTCGGCGGCAGCGTGACCTGGCCGTGCAAGGGATGAAAGATGAAAGAGGTGGGATCGTCCAGCACGATGGGGTCACCCGGCGTGCGCGGAAACAGAACGGCCGAGAGCTCGGTGGTATCGAAAGCAATATCGCCGACGATCCGGAAATACACGTTCTTGATGAACAGGCCGACCGACTTGCGGCCCGAGTCGCGCAGGGTCCGTTCGCGGATGACCGGGTTGAAATCTTCCGAGAAGCTGTTCTGACCGTCGTTGTAGTTTTCGATCGAGGCGAGCTGGGCATGCTTCGCGGTGATGATGGTGGCCGATTCGGCCGCTTCCGGCTGGGCCGCCTTCATGGCGATCACCGCGCCGGCGCACAGCACCACGAGCCCGGCGATCGTGATGCCCACGATCTTTTTTCTTGTCATCGACGCTTCTCCTCACACGTCGTTATTTCATTGCATCGTCACGTAAAGACGACGTAATGACAACTTATCTTTTCGCAAATCCGGCGGCAGGCGCTCAACCGAGTTCGGCGAGCGTGGTCACGATATGATCGGGTCGGCAGGTGGCGATCGGTTCGCCGTGATTGTAGCCGTAAGTGACCGCGAGCGTACGGAAACCCGCTGCCTTGCCGGCTGCGATATCGTGCCGTGAATCGCCCACCATCAAAGCCTTTGCCGGGGCGATTGACGTGTGCTGGGCCGCATGCAGCAGCGGTGCGGGGTGAGGTTTCTTTTCATCCAGGCTGTCGCCGCCGAGGGTGAGCGCGAAAAAGTCCGCGAGTTCGAAATGCGAAAGAATCGGGCCGACGAAGGCGATCGGCTTGTTCGTGATCAGCACACAGGTGACGCTGCGCGTCGCTAGTGCGCTTAGACACTGACGCACGCCGTCATATAGCGTCGTCTGGGCATGCGGTTTCTCGGCATAGTGATCGAGAAAACGCGCATGCACGGTCTCGACCGCTTCCGGCTCGAGACGCTCTGGCACGGTGGCCAGGGCATGCGCGAGCGCGCGCTCCACGAGTTTGCGGCTGCCATTGCCGACCCAGTCACGCACCTTGTCCACGCCGACCGGGCGCTGCCCGTGCTCGCCGAGCGCGGCATCCACGGCGACGGCGAGGTCCGGCACCGAGTCGATCAGCGTACCGTCGAGGTCGAAGGCGACGAGCTCGATATTGTCCAGCGCCGGGTGTCGGGCGCTGCGCTCACTGTTCGCCTGGCCCGAATTCAAGCGATCGTCCAGTGGGCGTCAGGCAGCTGTGCGGCGCTCAACGAAAGCTGCATGCCCGGCTCCAGGGCACCGACGCCTTCCGGCGTGCCGGTGAAGATCAGATCGCCCGGTAGCAGCTGCCAGTGGGCGCTGAGCATGGCAATCAGGTCGGCGACGCCAACCAGCATGTGCGCGGTATGCCCGCGCTGGCGGGTTTCGCCGTCAATGGTCAGCTCGAAGTGCAGGTCGGTGAGGTCGATATCGTCGGTCAGGGCCACCAGCGGGCCCAGCGGCGCGCTGTGGTCGAAGGCCTTGGCCTTCTCCCAGGGCTCGCCGGTCTGCTTCAGATCCGTCTGGACATCGCGCAGCGTCAGGTCGAGGCCCAGGCCGAGGCCGGCGATATGCGCACGCGCGGCCTCAGGCGCGATATCGCGACCGCCGCTGCCGATCTCGATTACCAGTTCGGTTTCGTAATGAATCGCGCCGACGTCGTCGGGCAGGGTAATCGCCTCGCCCGGTGCGACCAGCGCGCTGGCCGGCTTCATGAACACGATGGATTCCTTGCCGCTGAGCGTATTGCCCAGTTCCTCGATGTGCTTTGCGTAGTTGCGTCCGATACAGAAGATGCGCGGCGCGTTGCGCGCAGCAAAGGCATCGGCAGGACGGCTATGGGCTTGGTTCATGCAGTTTGCTCACTCAGATTCTTGTGCCGATATTCGCATAGATCGACAATCCGGCAGTCGTCACAAAGCGGCTTGCGGGCCTTGCAGGTATAACGGCCGTGCAGGATCAGCCAGTGGTGCGCATCCAGCAGAAATTCCTTTGGCACCAGCCGCATGAGCCGGTCCTCGACTGCGCGGACCGTCTTGCCGGGGGCAATGCCGGTGCGATTGGATACGCGGAAGATATGCGTATCCACCGCCATGGCCGGTTTGCCGAAGGCCGTGTTGAGTACCACGTTGGCGGTCTTGCGACCCACGCCCGGCAGGGCCACCAGCGCCTCGCGCGTGTCCGGTACTTCGCCGTCGTGCGTGTCGACCAGTGCACGGCAGGTTTTCATCACGTTGGCGGCCTTGCTGTTATACAGCCCGATGGTCTTGATGTAGTCCTTGAGCCCGTCCTCGCCGAGATCGAGTATCGCCTGCGGCGTATTGGCCACCGGAAACAGCTTGGCCGTGGCCTTGTTCACGCCCACGTCCGTGGCCTGGGCGGACAGAATCACCGCGACCAGCAGTTCGAAGGCCGAGTCGTACTTCAGCTCGGTCTGCGGCTTGGGATTGGCGTCGCGTAGACGCTGAAATATTTCGGTGCGTTTGGCTTTGTTCATGGTTCAAGGCCGTGGCGCGGCTCAAAGCGACAAGCGGGACGGGATTGTATCGGCTTCACCGCATTACGTGACTTGCAGACCGGGTGCCGGTCGAGCGGTGCCCGTTCGTCGATCACGTTAAGCGCGCTGTGCGAAGCGTTCTCTCAAGTCATTTATCCGCAGATTACGTCGATTTATTGATTCGGCCGTGGTGGGCGATCGACTGCGTTCGCTCGGCAGCGGCGGTGACAATCGCTGTAAGAAAAGTTCGCAGATCGACGCAGATCTCGCAGATCTCGCAGATCGGAGACAAGAAGCCGCGGCCTTTCGTTGGCGTTGTAGCGCGGTGCTACGTTTCTTCGAATCGGCGAAATCTGCGGTTCTGCTTGAAAGACGCGAGCCACCGGGCAACGACCGATCCAGCCTGACCCGGCCAGCGTTACTCGCGGCCGGCGCGGCGCGCCTTGGCGCGGGCGATGGCGTCGG
>DJIE01000261.1:1940-2086 GCA_002433465.1 Salinisphaera sp. UBA6602 | reverse complement strand
ACGGTGGCCTCGTGGCGGCTGGCGCGGCGGTGGCGGGTCGTACGGCGATTGAGGCGCTGCTGGCGCGCTTCGAACAGGCGGCGGGCACGGGCGGCACGCTCGGCGTCGATCTCGCGGGCCGGCGGCCAGACCGGCTGGCCGCTGAA
>DJIE01000261.1:1448-1599 GCA_002433465.1 Salinisphaera sp. UBA6602 | reverse complement strand
TGTCGATACAGTCGACCGGGCAGGCCGGCACGCACAGCTCGCAGCCGGTACAGTCGAATTCGATAACCGTATGCATCTGCTTGGCCGCGCCGATAATGGCATCGGTCGGGCAGACCTGAATACAGCGGGTGCAGCCGATGCATTCATCTTC
>DJIE01000261.1:904-1141 GCA_002433465.1 Salinisphaera sp. UBA6602 | reverse complement strand
GGTGCAGCCGATGCATTCATCTTCGCGGATAAAGGCGACCTTCGGCACGCTGGCATCGCCGCATTCCGGGTCGATCGGCTTGATCGCCTGGCCGGTGAGTTCGGCCAGGCGCACCACGGTCGCGTCGCCGCCGGGCGGACAGCGGTTGATATCCGTTTCCCCGGCCGCGATGGCCTCGGCATAGGGCCGACAGCCGTCGTAGCCGCAGCGCCGACACTGGGTCTGGGGCAGCAGGGC
>DJIE01000261.1:0-602 GCA_002433465.1 Salinisphaera sp. UBA6602 | reverse complement strand
ACACTGGGTCTGGGGCAGCAGGGCATCAATGTCGTTAACGGGTGTCGTCATCGTTTCGTTTTTCGACAAGGTCTCGACCGATTCACCCGCAGGTTACGCGACGGCTGCCAGCTGATCGAGCCAGCAGCGGGCGTTCAAGGGCATTGCGTCACGGCATTCTGGGCGAGCCCTCGGACGATACATCCGTTGACCAAGCACAGGTATGTTCGCGAGCCCGGCTGGTAGGCGGACTGTCCTGAAGGCAGGGATCCGCGGATTATGCCGATTCCGAAGATTGACTGTTCAAGCAGCCAGGTTGTTCGGCTCTTGCGTTGTTTGAAGCTTCAGCCGCTCCAGTAAAAGCGTGTCTATAGATCGACGCAGGAAAAACCCGGGTCAAGGGCGAACGTGTCCCGGCCGCAGGGATCGAGTCGTTTTCTGGCCCCTGTTTCCTGATCGGCGAAATCTGCGGATCGTCTTCAGGAACGATGGCGCAGGCCGTGCCCGGTACGACCGGAGCCGCCAGACGGCATTGCGCGCATCGACCTGAAGCTACTGTCGGCGGCGTTACTTGACCTTGTCGCCGGGTTTCGCGCCGTCGTCGGGCGAGAGGATATGCGGCG
>DJIE01000259.1:499-31413 GCA_002433465.1 Salinisphaera sp. UBA6602 | reverse complement strand
TGCCTGCTTTGCAGGCCTGTCCGGATTTGACTACCGGCCCCGCTATGTCGAGGTGGACGGCCTGCGCATGGCGTACGTCGAAGCCGGCCCGGCCGCGGCCCCGCCGGTGGTGCTGTTGCACGGCGAACCGAGCTGGTCGTATCTGTATCGCCACATGATCGCGCCGCTGGCGGCTGCGGGTTATCGCGTGCTGGCCCCAGATCTGATCGGCTGTGGCCGTTCCGACAAGCCGGCTGCCGTGGCCGACTACAGCTATGCCCGCCACGTGGCGTGGACCTGGGCCTGGTTCGAGCAGCTCGGGCTTGCCGACGTGACCCTGTTCTGCCAGGACTGGGGATCGCTGATCGGCCTGAGGCTGGTCGCCGAGCATGCCGATACGTTCGCACGGGTTTTCGTGGGCAACGGTTTTCTGCCCACCGGCGACGAAACCATGCCGATGCTGTTCTCGGCCTGGCGTGCCTTTGCCCGCTACAGTCCGATCTTTCCGGTGGGCGCAATCCTGCATGCAGGCAGCCGGCGCTGGCTGACGCGCGCCGAGCGCGCCGCATACAACGCCCCGTTTCCGGACAAGCGCTATACCGCCGGCATTCGTGCCTTTCCACAGCTCGTACCGATTACGCCAGACGATCCCGCCACGTCAGACAACCGGGCGGCCTGGCAATCGCTGACGCGTTTTTCACGCCCGTTTCATACCTGCTTCGCCGACGGCGATCCGGTCACCCGGGGTGCGGATCGCGCACTGCGCCGACGCGTTGCGGGCGCGGCCGATGCCGCGCACACCACGATCGAGGGCGCGCGGCATTTTCTACAGGAAGATCAGGCCGAAGCGATCGTCGAATTCATGCTTGCCCAAATGGGCCCACCGGGTTGAGCCTAGTCGGCATGTTCAGCTGATCTCTTCGTACAGCGCGCGATACTGTTCCGCCGCCCGGCTGCGCGGCGCATAGACGCTGATCGGTGCCCGATGCGCGCCCATCTGCTCCACGTGCGTGCTGTAGTCGATGAACGTCTTGGGCGCTTTTTTCATCGTCGCCGGCGGCGATTCGATCATCTCGCGATGCATCTTGCGGCGCCGATCGGCCATGGAGAAAAACGGAATCACCCGTGTCTTGCCGACCTTTTTATCTTCGACGTGTTCGAGTACCTCGTCGAGCGCGCGCAGCGACAGCGGCGTAGGCACCACCGGCACCAGCACGCGATCGGCGGCGCGCAGTACCGAGGTGGCCAGCGCGCCGATGCCCGGCGGGCAGTCGAGCACGAGCAGCGAATAGCTCTCCGAGAAGGGGTCGATCAGGCTTTCGAGCACCTTGCGCGGCTGCTTGGCGGCATGAATCTGGGCATCCCAGTCCCGGTAGCCGCGATCGCCCGGCAGGATCGCCAGTCGTTCATACGCCGTGGGCTTGATATAGCGGCCCAGCGGTTCCTTGCCGGAAACCACCTGCTTGGCCGAAATCTCGGGCGATTCGTCAATGCCGTAATACCAGCTTGCCGCCCCCTGCGGGTCCAGATCCCAGAGCAGCACATGCTTGCCCGACTGGGCCGCTTCGTAGGCAAGATTCACGGCGGCGGCAGTCTTGCCGACACCGCCTTTAAGGCTGTAGAGCGCGATTGTTTTCATGCGCCGGAGTTTAATCAGAAAACGAGACGCGCATCTATCGTGCGCTGCTGAAATCGGCAAGTGAACGCATTGACCGACGAGCACGACCGGTTAAGCTCGCCCAATGCGTATAGCCCTGATCGCCGATACCCACGGCCATCTCGATCCCCGCGTGGCCGATGCCGTTCGCGGTGCCGACGTGCTGGTGCATGCCGGCGACGTCGGCGACGGTATCGAAGCGGCCATGGCGCCGCTGGCGGCACGGATCGTGATCGTGACGGGCAATAACGACCCCGTCGATGCGCCGTGGCCGGAAAGCCAAGTACTCGATTTGCCGGGCGGTTCGCTCGTCGTGGTTCATGGCCACCAGTGGCCAGCAAAAACCCGCCATCGTAAGCTGCGGGATCGTTTTCCCGAGGCCCGTGCCATCGTGTGCGGGCACAGCCACCGGCGCCTGGGGGACACCGACCAGACGCCCTGGGTGCTCAACCCCGGCGCGGCCGGGCGCTCGCGGGCCTATGGCGGGCCCGGCTGGATCGAGCTGATCGCCGACTCGGATCGCTGGCAGGTGCGAACACAGTCGTTCGAGCCACCGACGCGACGGCGCTCACGATGATTGACCGGTCGTAGCCGAAGCAAGCGCCCGGCCATGCCCCCAACGGAGGCGAATATGTCTTCTCGCTGTGTGACCCTGGACTACGACGATCAGGTTTGCGTCATTACGATCAATCGCCCTGAGCGTCGCAATGCGGTCGATGGAGAGGTGGCCTCGGCCCTGCACGACGCGTTTGCCGCGTTCGAAGCCGACGAGGACCGGGCCGTTGCTGTACTGACCGGCGCGGGCGGCCATTTCTGTGCCGGTGCCGACCTCGAAGCCATGGGCGATGCCGATCGACGCAATGTGGTCGATGCGCACGGCGCCGGCCCGGGGCCGATGGGCCCGACCCGGATGTCGCTGGATAAGCCGGTGATTGCAGCGGTGCCGGGCTATGCCGTGGCCGGGGGCCTGGAACTTGCCCTGTGGTGCGATCTGCGGGTGATCGAGGATGCGACCGTCTTCGGCGTGTTCTGCCGCCGCTGGGGCGTGCCGTTGATCGATGGTGGCACCGTACGGCTGCCCCGTCTGATCGGCCAGGCGCGCGCGCTGGACATGATGCTGACCGGTCGTGCGGTCGCCGCCGACGAGGCCATGCAGATCGGCCTGGCCAGCCGCCGTGTCGGCAACGGAGAGTCGCTGGCTGCGGCGCTGGAACTGGCCCATGAAATCGCCCGCTTCCCGCAGCAGTGTCTACGCGCCGATCGGCGCTCGCTGTATGCGCAGTGGGATCTCGCGCTGGACGACGCCCTGCGTAACGAAGGCGCCGGCGGCTATCCGATCGTCTTCGCCGAAGCGCTGGCCGGCGCCTCACGCTTTGTTGACGGTGGTGCCGGTCGTCACGGCCGTTTTGATGGGCGTGATGACGCGTCCTGACAGTATGTCGATAGCCGGGGCGAGCTGCATTCAACGCGTGGACGCGTGTATCTCGCGACCCCCGGCCTCTTGTGCTTGAAAACGGGCGTCGGCCCGCCGCTTGGAGCGGGCCGACGTGAGCGTGGCTGCGGGCCGTCTAGAACCGTGCCGTCACCGCGTTTGCGCCGGCCACGGGATTCGAGTGGTCCAGCAGCGTGCCGGCAAGCTGATTGACGCGGGGTGTGTCGTTGCTATCGATATCCAGCGCCGCGAGCAGACTCGAAAACGATTCGTCATCGGCCGGTTGGGAAGTGGCCGCGGCCGAGCGTAGCGCCCCGTAGCTGACCACCACGAAGCGCTCGATCGACTGCTTTCTATCCAGCACGCCGGCATTGTCGTTCGGCGGCAGCGTCACGAAGTATTGATCGGGGCTGTATTCGTAGACGGCGCCCGACAACACGTCAGTTGTCGAGCTGTAAGAGCCCAGTCCCAGGAAAAAGATATTGCCTAAGAACCATCGATCAACTTTCGTTTCCAGCAGTTTGGATACGGTTTGATAGCCGTCCATCTCGAAAGAAACGGTTTGGCCGTTCTCCTTGTCCAGGCGTGAGCTCACCGGCGTCTGGCCGATGACCTTCCCTTCGACCCTTAGCAGTTGCACCCCTCGGCTCCGAATCGAACGACACGTTCTGATCGGTGCCGCCTGCGATGGTCGCACAGCCGCTGGCAAAGCCTACGGCGAAAATCAGCATTGCTGCCGTCGAAGCAGCCCTCAAGACGCCAAAGCGCATAATCCCCCAACGCCCTGTTGTTTTTGGAGTGCTGATATTAGCGCGGAATGCAGTAGAAGCGCGTGGTTTTCAGGAGATGCCTTGAATTATTTGTCCGTTTTGTCCTGAACGGGTTGAAGTCGTTGCCGCTCTGCAATATCGGGGGGGTCGTGAGCCGGCCTCGCAGGCGCCAGGTCCGTGCGCCGGTAAGCCGTCAGTAGACCTCGTTGGCGCGCACCGGATCGCTGGCGTCGGCTTCGTTCGCGCCTGATTCTTCGGCCTTGTTGAAGGCATCGAGAACGAACGCATAGATCATCGCCGTCTCTTCGAGCGCGGTGAAACGTCCCGGCAGGCCGCCGTGGCCGGCGGCCATATGGGTCTTGAGCAGCAGCGCGTTGGTGTCGGTCTTGTAGGCACGCAGCTTGGCGACCCATTTGGCCGGTTCCCAGTAGGTCACGCGCGGGTCGGATACGCCGGCAATCGCCAGAATCGGGGGATAGGACTGCGCCTCGACGTTCTGATAGGGGCAGTAGCTGCGAATGGTCTCGAAGGCGGCCACGTCATCACGCGGGTTGCCCCATTCCGGCCATTCCGGCGGCGTGAGCGGCAGGCTGTCGTCCATCATTGTATTGAGCACGTCCACGAAGGGCACGTCGGCGATGGCCGCGCCCCAGAGCTCGGGCCGCTGGTTGAGCACCGCGCCCACCAGCATGCCGCCGGCGCTGCCGCCATGGGGCACGATCCGCCCGGCCGCGCTGTAGCCGGTGGCCGCCAGATGTTCGGCCACGGCGATGAAGTCGCTGAAGGTGTTGGGTTTATGCGCCAGCTTGCCGTTGGCATACCAGCGGTAGCCACATTCCTTGCCGCCCCGGACATGGGCCGTGGCGTGCACGAAGCCGCGATCGATCAGGGAAAAACGGCTGGAAGAAAAAGCCGCGGCTTCGGATATGCCGTAGGCGCCGTAGCCGTGCAGCAGGCAGGGGGCCGTGCCGTCGATCGGCGTATCCACGTGATGAATGAGGGTGACCGGCACTTCGGCCCCGTCGGTCGCGGTGGCATGCAGCCGCCGCACGATATAGTCCTGCGGGTTGAACCCGCTGGGCACCGCGCGCCGCTTGCGTAACCGACGCTCGTGCGTGGCCATGTCGTAATCGTAGGTTTCGTCCGGCGTATTGGGCGCGCTGTAGATGAAGCGCAGGGTGGACGTGTCGTGTTCGTAGCCGGGTGCGATGCCCAGGCTGTAGGCCTCGGCATCGAAACGGATGGCATGGTCTGCGCCACTGGCCTTATCGGTGATGACGATACGCGGCAGGGCGTCGGCGCGTTCCATACGTACGCGAAAGTCGGCGAATTCGACATGATCGAGCAGCAGCCGGCCCGGCACGTGTTCGACGATCGTCTGCCAGTGTTCGCGTGCCGGGGTCGCGATGGGCGTGCGCACCATCTTGAAGTCTTCGGCGCCGTCGGCGTTGGTCATGAGCACGAAGTATTCGCCGTCGTCTTCGACGCTGTATTCCTGGCCCTCGACCCGTTCGGCGATCAGGCGAGGTGCGTCCCAGGGCGTGGCCGAGTCGATGACCCGCGTTTCGCTGGTGGCATGATCGTGGGCGTGGATCAGGATGAAGCGATCGCTCTGGGTGGTATCCACCGATACGAAAAAGCCCGGGTCCGCCTCGGCATAGACCAGCTCCGCGCTTTCCGGCGCATCGCCGAGCGCCAGCCGCCAGACCTTGCAAGGACGGTGGTTGTCGTCGAGCGTGGTGAAGAACAGGGTGGCGCTGTCGGCGGACCACATCAGGTTGCCGGTGGTGTTGGGAATCGGCGGCTGAACTTCACGCTGGGTTTCGATATCGCGTACGTGCAGCGTAAAGGCTTCGGAGCCGCGTTCGTCCAGGGCAAAGGCCAGCAGGCGATGGTCGCGGCTGTGGTTGACCGCGCCCAGGCTGAAATAGGCCCGGCCCCGCGCTTCGGCGTCGCCATCGAGCAGAATCTGTTCGTTGTTCAGGCCGTCCTCGGGCATGGGGGCATCGGCGGGGCGATCGTCGTTGCCGGCTCGCGGCGCCCGACAGAAGATCGGATGCTGGCCGGCCTCGCGAAAGCGCACGTAGTAGTACCAGTCGCCGTCCGGGGTGGGCACGCTGGTATCGCGTTCGGCGATGCGGGCGCGCAGCTCTGCAACCAGACGCTGGCGAAACACCGACAGCGGCGCCATATGCGCGTCGGTATGGTCGTTTTCTGCCTGCAGATAGGCGGCGATATCGGCATGCAGCAACGACGGGTCATGCATGGCCTCGCGCCAGTTCTCGTCGCGCAGCCAGGCATAGTCGTCTACCAGCATGACGCCGTGGCGTTGCTCGCTAACCGGGGCCCGTCGGGCGATCGGGGGCTGGCTGGGTTGGGGGCGATCGGTGCGTGCGTCGGTCATGCGGCTTCGTTCGGAAAAGGCCAACCCGATAACATCGGGCTCGAACGGCGCGTAATCAAGCCGGGTTCAGCCGAAGTCGCGTTTATCGATCAGGCGCACGGCCCGGCGGTAGGCCTGTTCGACCGCCCGGCGATCGAGTTCGCTGGTCATGGCGGCCACCGCGGCCTCGTGCAGGGCGTCCGCCTGGTTCTGCATGAGTCGGCGCTGATCGGAGCCCCTCAGGAACTCGCCGGCATCGCCGATGCGCATCAGCATGTGCACGGCGGCGTTGCGGTCGCTGGCGAAATAGGCGCGCAGCTGGTCGAAAATGGCGCTCGCCAGGGCTTCGAAATCGAAGCCACGGGCCCATACGCGCAGTTTGTCGTCGCTGTCGAAGCCGTGCCGACTACAGATATCGTGGCGGGCCACGCGATGCAGTGCCCCGCTGAGCCAGTCGAGACAGCCCATGGCGGTATAGGGGTCGTTGATGCCGGGCGAGAGCGCGCGGGCCGCGATTTCCACCAGTTCGTTGACCAGAAAGAACACGTCCTGGGATTCGGTACGTTGGCGCCCCCAGGCATAGGCGTTGACCAGCGTTTGCGCGATATCGTCATCCACGCGAGGGGCTGGCCAGGCCCACAGCAGCGTCTGGCCGGCGGTCACGAAATCGCCCGGGGCGCGCTCGATGCGCAGTACCAGATCGTGGCTCGCTGCGGTACTCACCAGCGAGCCGAACACGAGATTCTGGATATAGCCATCGCCGTTGGCGCGTACCGCCACGGCCTGTTGGTCGAAGTCGGCGGGCAGGTTCGCCGCAGGCTTCTCGCGGTCGGCCTCCACGCGGGCCTCGTAGCCGTCGATGGCCGCATCGAGATCACGGGCAACGTTGGCTACCACGTTGGAGACGTGCAACGACTCGGTGATGTGGTGGATGAAATAGATCAGCACGGCGAGGCTGGCCACGGCCATGCCAACCGAGAAGGCCAGCGACAGATGTGGCACGAACGCAGCGTTGCTTTCATGGCCCGCCTGCACCACGCGCAGCAGCAAAAGGCAGTAGACGAAGGTGGATACGAACGTGCCCAGCGTGATCTGGTTGCCGCGGTCGTTCATGAAGTTGGTCAGCAGCCGCGGGCCGAGCGTGGAAGTCGTATACGACAGCGCCGCGATCGTGATCGAGAAGGTCACGCCGGCCACCCCGATCATCGAGCCGGCCACGGTGGTCAGCAGCCCGCGCGCGCCGTCGGCCTGGATGCTGTAGATCCACGGCATCTGGGCGACCCACGCATCGCCGATACGCGAGTCGATCGCGGTGAACACGAACGACAGGATCGCCGCGGCGATCGACATGACCGTGGGGATGAACCAGTAGCTGCCCTTGAGGGTGTTCCAGTATTTGATCAGTTGCGCCATTGGCTTGGCTCGAAACGCCGGGCTCGGGATGATGGACGAACCATACCGGAATCCAGGAACGATCATGCAGCGAAAGATCCACGGCCTGACGATCGAATGTAGCAAGGGCGATATCACCCGACAGTCCGATATCGGCGTCATCGTCAACGCGGCCAACAAGCAGCTCAAGGGAGGCGGCGGCGTCGACGGGGCGATACACCGCGCGGCCGGGCCGAAACTGGTCGAGGCCAGTCGTGCCCTGGCACCCATCGAAGCCGGCGAGGCGGTGATCACGCCGGCCTTCGATCTGCCCAACGACTACGTCGTGCACTGCGCCGGCCCGGTCTACAGCAAGAGCCAGCCGGTGGCCGCCCAGCTGGCCAGCTGTTATCGCACGGCCATGCAGCTCGCCGAGCAGGAAAACGCCGAGTCGATCGCATTCCCCGCCATCTCGGCCGGCATCTACGGCTATCCGCTCGACGAAGCCGCGGATATCGCCGTGACCACCGTGGTCGACTGCGCGGCGCGCGCGCAAAGCCTCAAGCGAGTGCGTTTCGTGCTCTTCTCCGACGATGCGCTGGCCGCCTTCGAGCAGGCGCTGGAACGCCGTTGAGCCCGTTGAACAAGTCGTTTCTGACGGCGGTCACGAAACCGTCATGAAAACGCCCCGGTTCGTTCATCCGAATGTCACAGCCAGCCCCTAGCGTGCGGTGGCAAATGGCCTGTTGGCGTCGGGCATAGGTTTCCGCGAAGGACTGTTCTAGCCGCAACACGGTGTTGCGACGGCGCAGTCCTGTGCCCGGCCCGGGCGTTTCAACGCGGCAACCCTGCCAACGTCGACTGTGCCGGCGCAGCTGTCTGCGCATGCCAAAACAAGATTTACCACCACCACCGAGGGCGGACCATGAGCGAAGAAATCGAAGACCATCGGCTATTGAACGAAAGCGAGAACGAACCGTTCTCCTCCGTGCTGGAACGACGCGTATCCCGTCGCAGCATCATGCGCGGCGGGCTGAACGTCGCGGCAGTGAGCATGCTCGCCGGCTTCGGCCTGACCGCCTGCAGCGACGACGACAACGACAACCCGTCGGTCAGCGAAGACGATCGCGCCGCAGCCATGATGCTGGCCTTCGAAGCGGTCGCCGGCTCCAAGCAGGACGCCGTGGTCGTGCCGAGCGCGAATGCCTCGCAGGAAAATGCAGGCGCGGCGCTGACCGCGGGTACAGCCGCCGCCACGGCAGCCAGCGGCTATACCGCCCAGGTGGTCATGCCCTGGGGCACGCCGATCAATAATCAGGGTACGAACTGGCGTCAGGATTTGACCTTTACGCCGGAGATTCAGGCCAACAGCGTGGGCATGCACCACGACGGCATGTATCACTTCCCGATTTCCGACGACACGGCGTCGTCGAACTTCATCATGGCACTCAATAACGAGTACATCGATCAGAGGGCGCTCGCCAAAGGTTTGCCACAGGGCTACACACGGAACGAAAAGGGCGAGGTCCGGTTGACGGGTGAGCGTGACCCGGACGAAGTCCGTACCGAAATCAACGCCCACGGCGTGACCGTCGTCGAACTGCGCCGCGACGAAAACCGCGTCTGGGATGTGGTGCGCAGCTCGCAGTACAACCGTCGTATCACCAGCGCCACCCCCTGTGATCTGGAGGGCCCGGTGGCGGGCAGCCAGTATGTCGTGACTGCCTACGACAACACGGGCAGGACCACCCGCGGCACTAACAACAACTGTGCCAACGGTTTTACCCCCTGGGGCACCTACCTGACCTGCGAAGAAAACTGGCCGGCCATCTTCCGCAAGGACGAAGGTCGTGAAGCCGACGATAACCGCCTGGGCATTGATCAGGGCGAAACACGTTATGGCTGGGAGACGTTGGCCGGCGATGCGACGGAAAGCAACGGCGAATTCGCACGCTTTAATGCGACGGCTACCGCCAGTTCGGCTAGCGGCGACTATCGCAACGAGCCACGTACCTTCGGCTATATCGTGGAAATCGATCCCTACGACGCGACCTCGCGGCCGGTCAAGCGCACCGCGCTGGGGCGTTTCCGCCACGAAGGCTGCTGGCCGGGCAAGCTCGTGGCCGGCGAACCGGTGGTGTTCTACTCGGGCCACGATGCGCGCAACGAATATATCTACAAGTTCGTCTCCGACGCCAAGTGGGACCCGGCGGACGCCAACATGGCCGGGGCCACGACCGATCGCCTGGCGATCGGCGCCAAATACATGAACGAAGGCACGCTTTATGCCGCCAAGTTCAACGCCGACGGCAGCGGCGAATGGCTCGAGCTCGAGCCCGACACCATCGTGCCGGCCTCGGCCGGCAGCCGCTATGCCGGCCAGACGCTGGCCAGCGCCCTGGGTCTTGAGCCGGGCGATCGTGCCGGCATCATCATCCATACCTGCGACGCGGCCGACCTGATGGGCGCCACGCCCATGGACCGCCCGGAATGGGGCACCGTGGATCCGGTCTCCGGCGAGGTCTATATGACCCTCACCAACAACTATAAGCGACTGCCCGCGGGTGCCAGCGCCACGTTCTCCAACAACGGTGAGTCGATTGAAGAGCCTGGTGCGGGTTATGACCGAGCCCCGGTGAACGCCGCCAACCCACGTCCCGACAACAGCGACGGCCAGGTCATTCGCTGGGTCGAACCGTCGCCGGGCGAAACCACTTTCAACTGGGATATCTTCGTGTTCGGTAAGGTGCCGACGAGCAAGGACAAGAACCTGTCGAGCCTGTCGGAGCAGAATTTCTTCTCCAGCTGCGACGGCCTCTGGTATGACGACCGTGGCGACGGGAACGGTATTCTCTGGATCGAAACCGACAGCGGAAGCCAGTACACCAACGACCAAGTGTTGGCGGTGGTGCCGCAGAACCTGAGCAAAGGCGACAACGCCGCCGTGATCCACGAAGGCAACCAGGCCCAGCTCAAGCGCTTCGCGGTGGGGCCGAACGGCTGTGAAGTCACCGGCATTTTCGCCACCCCGGACAAGACGGCGCTGTTCATCAATATCCAGCATCCGGGCAACTGGCCGATTGATGACAATGGCAGCAACACGCCGGATGCCACGATCGAACCCATGGGCAACGTACGCCCGCGTGCCTCGACGGTGGTGATCCAGAAGGCCGACGGCGGTCAGATCGGCGTCTGATCCGCGGTGTGAACACGGCCCGACCAAGAGCCGCCTTCGGGCGGCTCTTTTTTGTGCGTGCCACGTGAAACCCCTGCGAATAAAGGCCGGGCGCCGCGCGTCGCGCAGATTCAATATGATTCAGCGCTGTGTCTTTGGGCGGCAAAACCTCGGCGATCCTGACCGTCGAACCGACGATTGGCAGGCCGACAGCCGCTGCAAGGCGCTGGCGCTCAGTAGAGGTGACAGCGTGCCGTATGCCCGGCGCCGAAGTCGCGGGCCTCGGGGTTGTCCTGTTTACAGCGATCCATGACGTGGGGGCAGCGCGGATTGAAGCGACAGCCGGGCGGCGGGTTCGCGGGCGAGGGCAGGTCGCCGGCCAGATGGATACGCTCAGCGCCGTGCCGGTCATCGATACGCGGCATCGCCGATAGAAGCGCCTGGGTGTAGGGGTGTTTCGGTGCGTTGAGCACCTCGGTTGCCGGGCCGCGTTCGACGATTTCGCCGAGGTACATCACCGCGATGTCATCGGCCAGATAGGACACCACCGCCATGTCGTGGGTGATGAACAGATAGGCCAGGTTGCGTTCGGCCTGCAGGCGCTTGAGCAGGTTGAGCACCTGCGCCTGTACCGAGACATCCAGCGCGCTGGTCGGCTCGTCGCAGATCAGCAGGTCCGGTTCGAGGGCGAGCGCCCGGGCGATACAAATGCGCTGGCGCTGCCCGCCGGAAAACTCATGCGGATAACGATCCAGCGCCGCCGCCGGCAGGCCGACATCGGCCAGCAGCTCGGTGGCGATACGGCGTCGCTCGGCGCTGTTGTGGCCGATCTTCTGGGCAACAAGCCCTTCGGCGATGATTTCGCCGACCAGCATGCGCGGGTTCATGGCCGAAAACGGATCCTGAAAGATCATCTGCAGATGCCGGCGCGCGGCGCGCAGCTGCCTGCCGGACAGGGCGGCCAGGTCGTCGCCGCCGAAGCGCAGCGTGCCGGCGGTCGGTTCGATCAGCCGGGCAAGCGCACGCCCGAGGGTGGTCTTGCCACAGCCGGATTCGCCCACCAGCGCCAGCGTGCGCCCGCGTTTTACGTCCAGCGATATGCCGTCGACCGCACGTACGTGGCCGACGGTGCGCTTGAATACGCCTTTCGTGATCGGAAAATGCACCGACACGTCGCGGGCTTCGAGCAGGGTTTCGGCCGCGTCGTCGCGTTTGGCCTCGTCAGCGGGGGAATCGGCGGCTGCAAGGGCTTTCGGGAGTGGTTCCCCGCGGTAGTTCGAATCGTAGAGATGGCAACGCACCTTGGCGCCAGCATCGTTTTGCCACGTGGGTGCGCTGGTGCGGCAGGCTGCCCAGGCGTATTCGCAGCGATCGGCGAATCGACAGGCGGGCAACTTCGCGGTCAGCGGTGGCACGGTGCCGGGAATCGCCGCCAGCTGCTGCCCGCGCTGGGTGGTGCCTGGCAGCGAGGCAAACAGCTTGCGGGTGTAGGGATGGCGTGGTGCCTTGAACAGCGTCTCGCGGTCGGCAAGTTCCACGATATGCCCGGCATACATCACCGCCACCCGGTCGGCGACTTCGTTGACCACGGCTAGATCGTGGGTAATCAACAGCAGGGCCATGCCGCGTTCGCGCTGCAGCCGGTCCAGCAGTGCCAGAATCTGGGCCTGAATGGTCACATCCAGCGCGGTCGTCGGCTCGTCGGCGATGAGCACGTCCGGTTCACCTGCGAGTGCGATGGCGATCACCACCCGCTGCTTGAGCCCGCCCGAGAGCTCATGCGGATAGGCATCCCAGCGCGCTGCCGGGTCCGGCATGCCGACTTCCTCGAGCAGGGCCAGCCCGCGTTCGCGCCGGGCCTTGCCGCGCAAGCCCGCATGCGTTGCCAGGGCTTCACCGACCTGCTGGCCGACCGTCAACACCGGGTTGAGCGCGCTCATGGGCTCCTGAAACACCATGCCGATACGTGCACCGCGGCGTTCACGCATGGCGGCCTCGGACAGGCCCAGCAGATCTTCGCCGCCCAGGCGTACAACGCCGTCAAGCACGCGGGTATTGGTTTTCGGTGTCAGCCCCATGAGCGACAACGCCGTCATCGACTTGCCGCAGCCGGATTCGCCCAGCAGAGCCAGGGTCTCCCCCGCGGCGATGGTAAAGCTCACGGCATCGACGGCGCGCAGCACGCCGTCCGGCGTATCCAGATGGGTGCGCAGCGCCTCGACTTCGAGCAGCGGGGGATTGGATGTCATGTGCTGAGTAAATCATCGGCCGCACAAAAACGAAACCGTCAGCACGTGCCGACGTGTCCGGGCGGGCGGCGTGAGTTATCGCTTCGTATGATGCGCCGCTGTCGGTGCTTGAGCCGGGGCGCGTCGGGCGACCCTTTCAGCAAACGGGTGTCGGGCTCGATAGAGGCGCTTGGCCAACAGCTGTGCGTAAACCGTCCATATCATGGGCGTTATCGTCGTTACGCAATGTGAGAGGATCGCGTCGTTGTCGCTCATGGGTTTGCGCAGGCTCGTCGTCCGACGCGGAGGCAAAACCTCAGCCGACAGACGGCGCCTGAACGGGGACGGCGCTTATCGTCTCGCCGTCTCGTATATACAAATTAATTATTTGTATTTCGATTAATATTCTTTTTTGCGTTGTCCGAATAGGAATAGAGTTCGCCTTCTGGTCCTATTTCCGGCGTTCCTGGTGCAAAAACTTCTGTTATTCGGCATGGCTGGGTTCATTGCTCAACTCGTCGACGGGTCGCTCGGCATGGGCTATGGCCTGACCTCTTCGACCATGCTGATCGCACTGGGCATCAGCCCGGCGGTGGCTTCGGCGTCGATTCATTTTGCCGAGATCGCGACCACGGCTGCCTCCGGCACGGCCCATTATCGTTTTGGCAATGTAGACGTCGCGCTGCTCAAGCGCATGGTCGTACCGGGCGCGATCGGTGCGTTCGTGGGCGCGCTGTTTCTGGGCTCGATCTCGGGCGATCTGATCAAGCCCTTCGTATCGGCGTTCCTGTTGTTGCTGGGCGTGTATGTCACCGCCTCGGTGCTGCTGGGCCTGCGCAAGACGCGCGAAAATAAGCTGCTGTCGCACTGGAAGACCGTGCCGCTGTCGATCGTGGCCGGCTTTTTCGACAGCGTGGGCGGCGGCGGCTGGGGGCCGATCGCCACGCCCACGCTCATGGCCCATGCCGGCATGGAGCCGCGCCGCGTGGTGGGCACGGTCGATGCCAGCGAGTTCGCCGTGACCCTGGCCGGCTCGCTCGGTTTTCTGCTCGTGCTTGGCCTGCACGGCATCAACTGGTCGTGGGTGGCGATCTTTGCCGTAAGCGGGCTCATTGCCGCGCCGATCGCGGCCGCGCTCGTGCGCTATCTGCCCGCCCAGGTGCTGGCCGCGATCGTGGGTGGCGCCATCATTCTCACCAACGCCCGTACCGTGCTGGGCTCGCTCAGCGTCGATACGGCCGTGGTGAATTCGCTGCTGCTGGGCGGCCTCGTGCTGTGGGCTGCGCTGGTGGCCTATGTCGTACGCCGCTATCGCCGGGGCACGACGCTGGCCGAGGCCGCCGGCTGAGCGCCGGCAGCCGTCTATAGCCTGCAACGGCTAGCGGGCGCCGCCGGCCGGTTCGGCGGGTGCCTTGCGCTTGACGGCACGTCCGCCGGCGTCGCCGCGCAGGCGCGGGTCGAAGGCATCGCGCACCACGTCCGCAAACAGGTTGGCGGCCAGTACCAGCACCAGCATGAATATGAAGGCGCCGCCCAGGCGCCACCATACGATCGGGTCGCGCGCCATTTCCATGCGCGCGGCGTTGATCATGTTGCCCCAGCTGTTCATGGTCGGGTCCACGCCCACGCCGATATAGCTCAGCACCGCTTCGGCGAGCACGAGCGCAGAGAAATCCAGCACCACCTGGATGAGCACGATATGCATCACGTTGGGCAGCATGTGCCGGCCCAGGATACGCATCGGCGAGGTGCCCAGCCCGCGTGCCGCGCTCACATAATCCAGCTCCGAGAGCTTGCGCACTTCCGCACGTAACAGCCGGCACAGCCCGGTCCAGCTGGTGATGCCCAGAATCAGGCACAGAAACAGCAGCCGCAGGTCGGCCCGGGCCGTGGTCGAGCCGAAGGCCTCGGCATGGTTCTCCATATAGACCTGCATCATCAGCACCGCGGCGGCGATGAGCAGCACGCCCGGAATCGATGACAGCGTCGTATAAAGGTACTGGATGACATCATCTACCCAGCCGCGGAAATAGCCTGCCAGCGTCCCCAGGAGCAGGGCGAAGGGCAGCATCACCAGCGTGGTGAGCGTACCGATGGCAAGCCCGGTCCGAATACTCTTGATCGCCTGATAGAGCACGTCCTGGCCCACCTTGTCGGTGCCCAGCACGTGGTATTGGCCCGCCAGTGAAGTAATCACGCCCACGAGCACAGCCAGTACGGCCATGGTGATCAACGCCGCCCGCCAGGCCAGCGGCGTGGTATCGGCTGCAATGTCGCGCGCCACCGTAGCCGGCGAGCGGCGCTCGTGGGCCGCGATCAGCCCGATCAACGGCACGCACAGCGCCAGCCAGACGGCCAGCCCCCAGCCCGCGCCCCGGGCCGCGCGGCGGGCGATATCCTCGCCCCGGGCCAGGCCGCTGTCATTGAGTGATGCGCCGGCATGGGCGAGGCGCGGGTAGACCTGGGCCTTGCTGCCATCGGCGGTGGTCACCACCTGTTGCACGTAGGAGTGCAGCGCGAACGGCGCCGAATAGGTGTATTCCGTGTGCTCGATCAATGGCGCGGCGATCGTATCGAGCAGGCTGACGACCTCGCCGGATACGCGCGTCTCGCCTGCCTCGTTGGTCACCGTCGGCCGATAGTGGACGCTGTCGAGCACGCCGATCGCCGTGTAGGCCAGCAGTATCACCAGCGTGATCATGCCCACAGGGCGGGCGAACACCCGCAGCCACGGTACGCGCAACGGCTTGCTGCGCGCAGCACACACCACAAACACCGCGATCGCAATCAGCAGCAGGTAGATCAGCGCGTCGGTGTAGAGGAGGACGTACACGGTCTTCAGCTATGCCGGTAAAAAATAGCGGTGGTCAGGCGATCAGGCCGCATCGAACTCGATTTTCTCGACGGTATCCAGGTCGATCCTACGCCTCGCCTGCCAAAGCTCGTACTGATCCTGTAATGCCATCCAGCTTTCGGGCGAACGACCCAGCGCTTTCGATAGCCGCAGTGCCATTTCGGAGCTGATCCCGCTCGTTCCCCTGAGTACGCGATTGAGTGTAGACGGCGATACGCCGAGCTTGCTCGCCAGCGTCCGCCCTGTAATGCCGAATGGCTGCATGTAGACATCACGGATGAATTCGCCGGGGTGCGGAGGGTTGTGCATGGTCATCAGTGATAATCCTCGTAATTCAGTACGTGGGCGTGACCGTCACGAAATTCGAAAGTGAGGCGCCAGTTGCCGCTGACCCATACCGACCATCGATCAGCGCCCTTCCCCGTAAGCGAATGCAGCTTGAAACCAGGGATATCCATATCATCGATCGTCTGCGCGGTATTCAACGCGGCGAGTTGCATTCGTAAGCGCTTGGCATGATCCGGCTGTATGCCGGCTTTCGACCCGGTTTCGAAGTATCGCTTCAATCCTTTATGTCGAAAAGATTTGATCACGTCATCATTTTAGCGCGTTGCGCAACGCGCAACAATTAATATGCTGTCGTCTTGATCTCATAACCGTATCCGCGGATCAAACAGCGTATAGCTGATATCCGTGAGCAGCAGCCCGACGATATAGAGCACCGACCCCAGAAACACCATCGCCCGCACGATAGCGAAGTCCTGGTTGTTGATGGCTTCGATGGTGTAGCTGCCCAGCCCTGGAATGCCGAAGAAGGACTCCATGATCAGGCTGCCCATGAACAGCAGCGGCAGCAGCACGACTACGCCGGTGAGAATCGGGATCATGCCGTTCTTGAGCACGTGCACGAACAGAATCCGCAGGTCCGACAGGCCCTTGGCGCGGGCGGTGCGGACATAGTCCTTGCCGTATTCCTCCAGGAATATCGTGCGATACCAGCGCGTGCCCGAACCAATACCGCCCACCACGCCGATGATCACCGGCAGCACCAGGAACTTGGCCATGTCCCAGCCGCCGTCGAAACCGGAAATGGGCACCAGATTCATCAGCTTGCCGGCCACATACTGGCCCGCGATGATGTAGAACAGCGGCGAGATCGACATCAGCAGCACGCAGAGCACTACGCCGCCCCAGTCGATGGCGGTGGAGCGAAAGAACACCAGCAACAGCCCGAAGGTCACGTTCACCAGCATGCCGACGATGAGCGTGGGCACGGCCAGCGCCAGGCTCGGGCCCATGCGTTCGAGAATGTCCGACGAAATCGAGCGCCCTGCGTCCGAGCGGCCGAACTCGAAGGCGAGCACCTTCACCGATTTCTGAAAGAACAGCGTCTCGGTGACGCTGTCCAGGCCATCGGCCTGTTCGTTATAGATGTAGGGCAGGTCGTAGCCGTGGGTGGCTTTCCAGGTTTCGATGGCCTCGGGCGTGACGCGCTTGAAGCCCAGCTGCATACGGGCGATATCGTCGGGCGTATTGACCACGAAGAACAACAGGAACGTAATCAGGTTCACGCCGATAAGCACCGGAATGGCGTAGAGCGCACGGCGGATGATGTAGGCCAGCATCAGCGCGGCCTCCGACGCAGGGCGCCATGCTCGCGGCGCCGGTAGATCCACACGCCCGGCAGCAGCAGCGCGATCAACAGCGCGAGGCCGGCAGCAAGCGGCCAGAGCACCGGGTTATTCCATTCGCGGCGTTTTTCGGCGCGCAGCGCGCCGTCCAGGCGCAGGTATTTGAGCGAACTCTGGATCATGCCGTTGGGTTTGGTGTTGTGCAGCCACTGGTGGTACAGCGCGTACTGGCGCGGGAAGTAGCCCCATTGCCAGGGCGCGTCGCGGCGCAGGATCGTCAGCATGCGCTCGATGATGGCCTGGCGTTCGGGGCCGTTCTCCATCACCCGCATCTGACGAAACAGCCGGTCGTATTCGTCGTTGGCATAGTTGGCGTAGTTCGAGCCGGCGTGCTCGGCGGTGCCGTTGGGCCCATAGAGCTGGGACAGAAAGTTTTCCGGGTCCGGATAATCGGCCATCCAGCCGCTGCCGAAATAGATCTGGACATTGCCCTCGGCGATCTTCTTCTGGAAGCGCGGCCAGGTGGTCGCACGTACCACCAGCTGAAGCCCGAGCTTGTCGAACTGCTGGCGCATCCAGTCCATCTGGGTCTTGAACTCGGGGCCGGTGGCGGGTGTATCGATATTCACCAGCAGCGACTGGCCGGTGTTCGGGTCGATGCCGTTGGGGTAACCGGCTTCGGCGAGCAGCCGCCGGGCGGTATCGATGGGTTTGCGCACGGCCTCGCCATCCACCCAGTCATACACCACCGGGTTCATGCCGGCCTTGCCGTCCTGATAGCCGAACAGGCCGGGCGGGATCGGCCCCTGGGCGACGATGCCGCGGCCGTTGAGAAACAGCGGGATATAGCTTTCCATGTCGATGGCGATCGAGATCGCCTGGCGCAGCTTGCGCCCCGAGTCGTCCAGCCCGCCGACCACGTCGTCGTTGAGGTTGAAGCCCAGATAAAAGATGCCCGGCAGCACCGTCGTGGCCAGCGACATGCCACGCTCTGCCATCGTGGCCGTGAGGTTCGGATTGCCCTCGGCGTCGATATTGATGGCCTGACCGAAAGCATCGTCGCTGATGCCGGAGACGTCGTAATAGCCCTGCAGGAACTTGTTCCAGTAGGGGATCGATTCCTGCTCGCGCGAATACACCGCGCGCTTGATGAAGGGCAGCTCCTTGCCGGCATCCGCCAGCAACCCGGCCGCACGGTCGCCGGCTTCGCCTTCGCTGGGATAGCGCTGACCGTGAAAGTTGGGATTGGCTTCGAGCACCATGCGCTGATTGGGGTTGTTCTCGGTGAGCATGTAGGCACCGGTGCCCACCGGGAACGTATCCAGGCTGATATTGCGTGATTTGAGCGCGGGCTGATCGTAGAAGCGGGTGACCTCGGGCGGCACGGGGGCAAAAAAGGCCAGCGCCAGCCAGTAGCGCAGCTGCGGATACACGCCCTGTACGCGGATTTCGTAGCGGTGATCGTCGATTACCCGGGCGCCGTCGAAATCGAAGGCGGTGAGGTCGAGCGATTCGCCGGGTGCCAGCTTGGCGCGCGCGGTGTCCAGGCGTTCACGCAGTTCGGCCAGGCCCACGATATGCGCGCTCATCAGCCCGAAGATCGGTGAATTCACTTCGGGGCTCGCCAGGCGCTTGATTTCATGCACGTAGTCGCCGGCGCGCAGTTCGCGCGTGCCCTGGTGTTCGAAATCGGCCGGGCGGCTGATGCCCACCATGTCGGTTGCGCTCAGCTCGGCATAGCGCGGGCTGCCGTCAGGGTTTTTCGCGAAGGCCGGATGCGGCTGGTAGCGAATGCCGGGCCGGATATCGATGGTGTAAACGCTGGTTGCCACCTCGGCGGCGGGCGTATCCGCGGGCAGCGGATTGTCCTCGGCGTCCAGATACTGCGGCTCGGGAACTGCGGTCGCGGTGGCCGGAATCAGCGTGTAAGGCCGCTTGAGATAGTGATACTGCAACGGTGGCTCGTAGATCGCGCCGGTGAAGCTGGCCTCGTCGGTGGCATAGGAACGGGCCGGGTCGAGATGGCGCGGCGGCTCGCGAAACGAGCTGTAGTAGATATCGCCGTCGCGATCGGCATCCGGATAGGGGTTGTTCCAGGGGCCGTTGCAGGCGCCGGTGGCGAGCACGACGAGTGCCGCGACAAGCAGCCGCAGGCCGTTCAGGCGGGACATTCGAGCAGGGTTCGCGATAAGCGCATGCCGTCAATGTAGACGATCGTGAAACACCTCCCAAGTCGTTTCGTCGGCGTGCGCCCCACCTTCGTCGTATGGAGGCCGCACCAACCGCGCTGGCACATTGGATCGAATAACGAAACCCTATGCGATCGAGGAGTGTGGCATGACCTATGAGGCCGAATTCGAACAGGCCCTGCGCGACCCCGAAGGCTTCTGGCGCGAAGCCGCCGGCGCGATTAGCTGGACGCGCGCGCCGCGCCAGATCCTCGACGCCAGCCGTGCGCCGTTCTATCGCTGGTATGCCGACGGCGAACTCAATACGGCCGATAACTGCCTGGATCGCCACGTCGAAGCCGGGCGCGGCGACGTGACCGCCCTCATCCACGACAGCCCGGTCACCCAGTCGCAGCAGCGCTACAGCTACGAGCAGCTGCGCGATGCGGTAGCAAAGTTCGCCGGCGTGCTGCACGGCCAGGGCGTGGCCAAGGGCGACCGCGTGATCATCTATATGCCGATGATCCCCGAAGCAGTGATCGCCATGCTGGCCTGTGCGCGCATTGGCGCAGTGCATTCGGTGGTGTTCGGCGGCTTTGCCGGAGCGGAACTCGCCAAGCGCATCGACGACGCCAAGCCCAAACTGGTGCTCTCGGCCTCCTGCGGTATCGAACCCACGCGCGTGGTCGAATACAAGCCGTTGCTCGACCGCGGCCTGGAGCTTGCCGAGCATGCCGTCGAACGCTGCGTGATCTTCCAGCGTGAAACCCGGCGCTGCGAACTCACGCCGGGCCGCGATATCGACTGGGTCGACGCGCTCGCCGACGCCGAGCCGGTGGACTGCGTGCCGGTGGCCGCCACCGACCCGCTGTATATCCTCTATACCTCCGGCACCACGGGTAAGCCCAAGGGCGTGGTGCGCGACAACGGCGGCCATGCCGTGGCCATGCACTATTCCATGCGTGCGGTATACGGGCTGAGCCAGGACGACGTGTTCTGGACCGCCTCCGACGTGGGCTGGGTGGTCGGCCATTCCTATATCGTCTATGCGCCGCTGCTGCTGGGCTGCACCTCGGTGATGTACGAAGGCAAGCCGGTGGGCACGCCCGATGCGGGCGCCTTCTTTCGGGTGATTGCCGAACATGGGGTGGACGTATTTTTCACCGCGCCCACGGCCTTTCGGGCGATCAAGAAAGTCGACCCGAACGGCGAGCTGGCCCGGCAATACGACGTATCCAGCCTGCGCGCACTGTTTCTGGCCGGCGAACATACCGATCCGGATACCGCGGCCTGGGCCGGCGAAAAGCTCGACGTGCCCGTCGTCGACCACTGGTGGCAGACCGAAACCGCCTGGCCGATGAGCGCCAACCCGTTGGGGCTCGAACAGCTCGACGTGCCGCCCGGCTCGGCGGGCCGACCCGTGCCCGGCTACGATATTCGCGTGCTCGGCGCCGAAGGCGAAGAAATGCCCAGCGGCGAAATGGGCGATATCTGCGTGAAGCTGCCGCTGCCGCCGGGCTGTTTCCCCACGCTTTGGCAGAACGACGAACGCTACAAATCGTCGTATCTCGAAACGTTCGAAGGCTATTACCGCTCCGGCGACGCCGGCTATTTCGACGCCGACGGCAATCTGTGGGTGATGAGCCGGGTGGACGACATCATCAACGTGGCCGGCCATCGTCTATCCACCGGCATGATCGAGGAAGTCATCGCCGCCCATGGCGACGTGGCCGAGGCCGCCGTGGTGGGTGCCGCCGATGCCGATAAGGGCCAGCTGCCGGTCGCCATGGTCGTGCTCAAGTCCAGTGCCACGCGTGCAGCCGAGGAGATCGTCGCCGAACTGGTGGCGATCGTGCGGGATCAGATCGGCCCGGTGGCGGCATTCCGCCATGTCGCGATCGTAGATCGACTGCCCAAGACACGCTCCGGCAAGGTGGTACGGGCCACCCTGCGTGAAATCGCCGACGGCAAGGACTGGACGACCCCGGCCACCATCGACGACCCCGCGATTCTCACCGACATCGAAATCCAGCTCGGCCATATCGGCTACGCCAGTCGCCGCGCGGGCTGACCGCGCTGCCCTCGCCGGCGCCAGGGGCGCTGCGGTCCCGGATGCTGCGCCGGGCCGCATGCGCTACCGTAGCGCGGGCTGGCAACTGCCTTGCCGCGTTCGAGCGAGTCGAACGCCGTTGTCCCTGTAGCTATCGAGTCACGCTGCGATAGGCTGGTTGCGCCCGGCTGTTTTGCAGAAGCCGTGGGTTGCGGCCGATGACGATACTAGGGCTCGCGCCCGTGCGCGCCGGGGGCAGGCGACGTCGCGCCGGGGCTGGCGTGGCCGATAAACGCCGATAAAGGCCGATAATGGCGGTTAACGATACGCAATCTATGAAATACACACGCAGCGCATGGCACGGTCGATTGGTACGGGCCGCGATACAGGCCGCGATCATGCTCGGGCTCGCGGCGAGCGCGCCGGCCTTCGGCGACGATTTCTCGGACGCCATCACGGCCTATCAGAAGGGCGACTACGATACGGCGCACGATCTGTGGGCGCCGCTGGCCGAAGCCGGCGATGCGCGTGCCCAGTTCAATCTGGCCCTGCTCTACGGCAACGGCCTTGGCCGTGCGCTCGATCGCGAAACGGCACGACGCTGGTTTCAGGCCGCCGCGGAGCAGGGCAACGTGCAGGCGCAGTACAACCTGGCGCGAATGCTGCAATCCGGCGACGGCGTGGAGCGCGATATCGCGGCCGCGCGCGACTGGTATGAAAAGGCGGCCCGCCAGGATTTCGCGCCCGCACAGAACAATCTCGCTCTGATGTATCTCGAAGGCCAGGGCATGCCGCGCGATCGCGCGCGGGCCGTGCGCTGGTTCAGCCGTGCCGCGCAAAGTAATCCCGAAGCGCGCAACAACCTCAACGGGCTGGCCATGCGCCTGCCCCAGGCCCGCGTAATGGCCGGTCTGGTCAACCTTCGCGCAGGGCCGTCGATGCAATCCCAGATCATCGACCAGGTCAGCCGCGAAGATACCGGCGTATTGCTCGATCAGCGCGCCGGCTGGTCGCGGGTCTGGTTCGTGGACTACGACAGCATCGGCTGGATCGCGGATCGATTGATTGCCGTCGACCGGACCCGAAGCGAAGCGTCGGCCAACGTCGCCGAGGCCGAGCCGGAGGCGCCCGCCGATGCGCAGGCCGTCGCCGATACAGCCACGGCGTCGACGAATGCCGGCGGCGGCCCGTCTTCCACGGCAGGCCAGAACGAAACGCCGGCCTCCGAAGGCGAACAGCGCGCGAACGCCGGCCAGTCGGCTGCGCCCCAGGGCCCGTGGTATACGGTGGCCAGCGGTTCGGCCGAGCTGCGCGACGAACCCAGCACCGACGCGTCGGTGCGCGATCGCCTGGCCTACGGCACCTCGGTGAAAGTGCTGGAGCAGCGCCCGGGCTGGCGGCGTGTGGAACGCGCCAACGGCGAAGCAGCCGGTTGGGTGGGCGCCTTCGTGCTCGCCTCCGACGATGCCGCCAACGCGCGGGAAGCGGCCCAGGCCCAGGCTGAGGCCCAAAACCAGGCCCGCGCCGAGGCAGAAGCGCAAGCCCGGGCACAAAATAGCACCGTGCGCGAAGCGCCGGCCGACGTGGGCACCGGCGGCGGCTGAGTGTGGCCCGGGGCGCGTCTGGCCGGGGGCGTTCGCGCCTGCAGGCCCGCTATGCGCCGCCTAGCGCTAAGCGCATCACGTAGTCGTCCATCACGAAACCGTTGCCGATCGATTTGACGTCCTCGCGCTCGATTTCGAAGCCGGCATGCTGGTACATGGCCACCGATGCCGCGTTATCGCGGTTCACCCGCAGGCACAGGGCACGGGCATCGAGCGTGCCGGCGACCTCTCGAGCCCAGTCGATAAGCTGCCCGCCGATGCCCTGGCCGCGGTTTTCGGCCAGGATGTAGAGCTTGTCGAGCCAGGCGATATCGGTGCTCTGTTCGTCGGGCGACACCGCGGCAAAGCCGACCGGCGTGCCTTCGACCCAGGCGAGCACGAAGCGCGTGCCCTGTGCCTGCTGGTCGGCGATTGCCTTGGCGCTGTATTGGCTGGCGAGCATATAGTCGATCTGCTCGTAGCTGATGATGCCGGGGTAATGCTCGTGCCAGATACGATGCGCGAGTTCGCCCAGCTGCTGGTGGTCGGCTGCGCCGGTGGCGGGTTTCAAAAGGCCGTGGGTCATGGTTGGCTATGGCTTTTCCGGGTCAAGCGCTCGCGCACCGCGCTGGCATAGTGCGGGTCGGCCAGCAGTGCCCGGCCGCGCCGGGTTTCGCGTAGCCGAGTTTCGAGCCAGCGCAGGCGCCGTTGCAAGCGTCGGGCGGGGTCGCCATCGGTCTGTGCGGTGCGCAGCAGGTCATCGATATCGCGAATTTCACGCCAAGCTTCGATTTCCGGCGGTACGTAGCCTGCGTTCTTGAGCAGCCGATAGCCGGCCCGCAGCTCGGGCGGCACGTCGCGTGCAGCGTCCCGTGGCAGCGGCTTGCCGGCACCTTCGAGATTGTCGAACTCGCCGCGTTCGGCGGCGGCGTGAATATGCGCGTCGGCAAGGCGGTCGAGCAGGCTCATGGCAATCGGTTCAATGCGGTGGGTAGCGGGTGCCGGCGTTCAGTGTAGCGGCGCCTGGCGTGGCCTGCGATCCGCAGCGTATGTAACGCTGTCATGGCGAGTTTCGTAAAATGCATTTTTTTCGCCGCCTCGTGGTCGCTCGTGGCAAGCGACAGGGCGCGAAGACAGGGGTAGCCGATGACAGAGTTTCTCGCTCCGGCGCTGGACGGCGCCGACTACAGCGATCGCGTGGAGGCCAATGGCCTGGAACTGGCCTACGAGCAGTTCGGCCGCGACGAGCACCCGGCGCTGCTGCTCATCATGGGCCTGGGTACCCAGCTGACCGGCTGGCCGGATGCCTTCTGTCGCGCGCTGGCCGATACGGGCCTGCGCGTGATCCGTTTCGACAACCGCGATATCGGCCTGTCCAGCCAGCTTGGCAGTCGCGGCCCACGCTACGACGGCGCCCGCAGTGCGTTCATCAAATCGTTGTTCGGCCGGCGAATCCGCACCGCCTATACGCTCGACGACATGGCTGCCGATACGGTCGCGCTGATGGATGTGCTGGGTATCGAGCAGGCGCATCTGGTCGGCGCCTCCATGGGCGGCATGATCGCGCAGTTGGTCACCGCGTACCATCCCGAACGGGTACTCACTCTGACCTCGATCATGTCCACATCCGGGGCCCGGCGGCTGCCACGCGGGCGTCTGAAGGTGCTCATGCGGCTGGGCAAGGCGCCGCGCAACAACGACCCGGATACCGTCGCCCGGCATATGGCCAGGACCATGCGCATGATCGGCAGCCCCGACTACGGGCGTAGCCTGGAAGACTGGACCAGCGAGATCCGGCGCAACGTCAAGCGCAGCTATCGCCCGGCCGGCAGCCGGCGCCAGATGCTGGCGGTGATGGCCGCGCCGTCGCGGGTGGAAATGCTGGGTCAGATCACCCAGCCGGCGCTGGTCATTCATGGCAAGGCCGATCCGTTGCTGCCGGTCAAGCACGGCCGCGATACCGCAAAACACCTGCCCAACGTGCGCTACGAAGAGGTCGAGGGCATGGGCCACGACCTGCCGCCGCGGCTATTGCCGGCGTTTGTGGACTGGATCGCCGAGCTGGTGCACGGCGACAACGACGGGCGTCCGGCCTAGCCAGCGATCGCGCCGAGCGCGTCAGCCGAAATCGAAGACGGCCTGGTCGCCGGCGGCGGGCGGGCGCTCGAAAAGGCTGCTGTCGAGCGCGATACGTCGGCGGGCGCCGATGCCGGCCCGTCGGCAGGCCAGTTCGAAGCGTTTGGACAGCAGCTGGGCGTGTACGCCGGTGCCGCGCATGCGCGTCCCCCAGTTCGAATCGTAGTCGCGTCCGCCGTGCATCTGCTGAATCAGGCTCATGACGTGGGCTGCGCGTTGCGGGTAGTGGGTTTCCAGCCATTGCCGAAACAGATCGGCCACGCCGTGCGGAAGGCGCAGCAGTACGTAGCCGGCGGTCTGGGCACCGGCCGCGGCGCCGTGCTCGATCAGCGCTTCGAGTTCGTGGTCGGTGATCGCCGGAATGACGGGCGCGACCAGCATGCCCACCGGCACACCGGCCTGGGCGAGCGCTCGAATCGAGCGTAGGCGCTGTTTCGGGCCGGCCGCCCGCGGCTCGAGACTGCGCTTGATGGCGGGATCGAGGCTGGTCAGGCTCATCATCACGCTCACCAGGTTGCGCTCGGCCAGGGCAGCGAGCAGGTCCACGTCGCGCTCGATCAGCTGGCCCTTGGTAATGATCGACAGCGGCTGGTTGTAGCGTAGCGCCACCTCCAGCAGCGCCCGGGTGATGCCCAGCTGTTTTTCGTCCGGCTGGTAGGGGTCAGTATTGGCGCCGAGGGTGATCGGCTCGCAGCGATAGTTTGGATCGCGCAGCTCGGCTTCGAAGCGTGCCGCGGCATCGGCCTTGTAGTAGATCTCGGTTTCGAATTCCAGCCCGGCAGAGTGGTCGAGATACTCGTGGGTGGGCCGCGCGAAGCAATAGATACAGCCGTGACTGCAGCCCTTGTACGGGTTGATGGAGGCATCGAAGGGCACGTCCGGCGAGCTGTTGCGGCTGATCACCCGCCGTGCCGGGTCGGGGTGCAGATGCGTGGCCGGCCGCTCGATATCTTCCAGGTCCAGCGTGGCCCAGCCGTCGTCGAAGTCTTCGGCATGGGCGTTGGCAAAGCGCGAGACCGGGTTGGTCAACGCGCCCCGGCCTTTGCGGTGGATCGGTCGATGCGGCATGCTGATAACTGTATGCATGAACAGTTACGAGGGCAAGCACGCTCTGCCGGGCGGCTAGGGGGTAATCACCTTGCCGGCCCAGTCGAACAGCTGGCCGCTGTCCTCGGGCGTGAGCTTCGCGATTACCTCGAGCAGATGCTGGGCCGCGGTGTCCGGCGTTTGCAGCTGCTTTTCCGGCACGTTGCGCTGAAATGGTTCGGACAGGCCGGTATCGACCGTGCCCGGATGCAGGCCCACGCAGACCAGCTGCTTGGAACGTCGGCGCAGCTCGATCGCAGCGGTACGGGTGAGCTGGTTCTGGGCGGCCTTGCTGGCGCGATAGGCATACCAGCCGCCGTAGCCGTTATCCGAGATCGAGCCCACCCGGGCAGACAGGCTGGCGATGACCGCGCGCTCGCCGTGGATGAGCAGGTCGTGAAAATGCTTGATCATCAGGATCGGCCCCGCGGCGTTTACCGCGAACGCGCGGGCCAGATTGTCCGGGTCAACATCGGCCAGCTTCTTCTCGGGCCACATATGCTCGCCTTCATGCAGGATCCCGCCGCACGTAATCAGCAGATCGAGCCGGCTCGTGAGCGTACCCACCTGTTCGCGAGCCGCAGCGATACTTGCACCGTCTGCAAGATCGAGCGCACAGGTCTGCAGGCGCTCGCCGTGCTGTTGGGCCAGTTCGGTGAGCGCGGAATGGCTCTTGGGATCGCGCGCGGTCGCGATCACTCGGCTCGACTCGTCGGCCGCCAGAAGCCGGCGTACCAGGGCGAGCCCGAGCCCGCGACCGCCGCCCTGAACAAGACAGATCTTTGACATGGCCATTCCAGTTTTCGATACGTTAGCCGCTAGTACTTCTCCAGCGTGTTGTGTCGATGCACGGCGCAGGCGCCGGCGAGCTGCGCGAGCGAAATAAATCTATAAGAAAAGACGTGCGGGTTGAGCATGACATCGCTTACCAACGAGTATTACAGCCTGAGTGCGAGGGCAGCGGGGACCCCCGCGGCGCTTAGCGACACGCCGCCCACGCGCCTGCTACAGCGCCAGATCGATCGCGGCTTCAGGCAGCTGCGATTCATGCCCGAGCTGGAGCCGGCCTTTCAGGCTTATCTGCGTGTATCCGGTCAGTTCAGCCGGGCAAGCCTGATCGTATTCGCGGTACTGGGCGTGTTGGTATCCGCGTTGATCGACGTGGCGTGGCTGAATCTGCCCCACGAGCTGTGGTTGCCGACCCGGCTTATTCAGTTCGGCGCCATGGTGCCGATGGGCCTCATCTGCATCTTCCTGTGTCTTCGTCATTCGGCGAGCCGGGCGATGGACGTGGGCACGCTGCTGTTGTTCGTGACCGTGTCCGCGGGGCTGCTGGCCCAGCGCGTGGTCGATTCCCAGCTTGGGTTCGAGCTGCCGCTGGAACTGGTAGGGGTGAGCGCGGTCGCCATGCTGTGCCTGTCGCGCGTGCCATTCTGGTCCCAGATGCCCACCCTGCTCGTCGTTGCCCTGATCACGGTCTGGGTCGAGTTGACGGCGGTCACGCGCCTGTCTTCGAGCCACTACGATCTGTTCGCGACCGGGTTATTGTTTCTGGCGGCTCTCGTGGCGGGCTATGCGTCGGAATACACCATCCGCTGGACCTGGTTGAATGCCACGCTGCTGCAATACCTGTCTCGGCTGGACCGGCTGACGGGGTTGCTCAACCGGCATGCGCTGGAGGATCAGCTCGAGGACGGGCAGGCGCATGCGCGCCGCGAGCAGCTCGACTATGCGCTTGTCATGGTCGATGTCGATGCATTCGGGGCCTACAACAATCACTACGGGCATCAATGCGGTGACCGGGCGCTGCAGCGGGTTGCAGACGTGTTGGCCGAGCATGCGCGCCGCCCCATGGACGTTTGCGGGCGCTACGGCGGTGAAGAGTTCGTGCTGATGTGGATGGATTGCGACGCCCACAACGCGCGGACGATGGCAACCGCGCTATGCGAGGCGATCGAAAAGGAGCGTATCGAGCACCACTGCTCGCCCGCAGGCAAGCACGTTACCGCCAGCGTCGGCCTGTGTCATGTCAGCGCGGCGTATGCGCACACGTCGCTGGATTCGGTTTTGCGCGAGGCCGATCGTATGCTCTATGCCGCCAAGAGCGCGGGCCGCAACCGCATGTGTTATAGCTGCTATGACGACAAAGCCCGGCCCTTTCAGTCGCCCTAGCGCGCCGCGCCTGTCAGTAGATAAGCCAGGTCAGTACCACGACCCCGAGTACCGCCCACACCACGGCTGCCACCACCCGCCGGCGAATGGCTGCACGTACCGACGAGGCGAGCATGGCCAGGCCGATCACCAGAATCAGAAGGCTCAAGATAGAGTCGTTGATGCCCAGCGCGCCGGTCAGCCCCTGGACGAAGCTGTCGATCGCGCCGTAAAGGTTGTCGAACAGCCAGCCCAGGGCATCGACGATGAACCGGATGACGGCGCCGAGCTTTTCGCCGATCCAGTGGAAAAGATTGTCGCTATCCATGCGTATGCAGGCCGGTGGCAGGAAATGAGGTCTATCCGCCCAGTGTACCGGTAACGTCGCGCTGGCAAGCGATCCGGCGGTTCGCCGCAGAGCCGGGCGTTTGGTCCCGACCCTGCGACAACCCTGTCGTTCAGGATCAGTCCGACGCTTTCTGAACTTCCTGGCCGGCTTTCTCGATATCTTGGCCGGCGCCCTTCATGGTGTTGCTGCAACCACTCATCAGGGCCAGGGAAAAGACGGTCAGGGCCAGTACGGCCGCGATTTTGGAGCGATTCATGGGTAGCGTTCCTTGGATGCGAAATGGGCGGGAAGAAGTACAGCCCGACGTTCGCTGAATATAGGCCATGGCAGGGCAGTGAAACCAGAGGTTCGTGTCTCGCAACGAAGAACCCGCCGCCTATCGCGGCGGCAGCACGCGGTCGTGCAGCACCCGCCGCAGTACGAAGCTCGAATGCACGCCGGATACACCTTCGATACGGGTGATATGTTCCAGCAGCAGGCGTTGGTAATCGTCCATATCGGTGACCGCGATACGCAGCTGGTAGTCGGCCTCCTGGCCGGTGATGAGCAGGCATTCCTGGACCTGCGGCAGGGCAGCGACGCGGGTCTCGAAATGCTCGAAGCGTTCCGGCGTGTGCTGGTCCATGGAAATGAGCAGCAACGCGGTCAGGCCGTAGCCCAGGGCGCGATCGTTCACGCGGGCGTGATAGCCGGTGATGACGCCGGCCTCTTCGAGCGCGCGAACCCGGCGCAGGCAGGGCGAGGGCGACAGGTTGACCGCCTCGGCCAGCGCCTGGTTGCTGATCCGGCCATCGGCCTGAAGCAGTTCGACAATCTGGCGATCGAAGCGATCCAGTTCCACGTATTCGCTGCGGTTTTTCATGAAGCGCAATAAAGTGACCGTTGGTATTCAATTAATAGCAGGAAATTGCGCAGCGGGCGAGCTCGCGCGGATTTTTGGCAATCCTGTGCCGACCCACAGGCGTTAGACTATGGGTCAGGCAGTCGTGCAGGCACGGCTGCCCAGACCAAGCGATCAGCCGAGGACAGACCATGAGCCGTTTCGACCACCGCAAATATCGCGCAGCCCCCCGGGTGCCGGCCTTCAACCGCACCTGGCCGGATCGCGATCTGGAAAAAGCCCCCATCTGGGTAAGCGAAGACCTGCGCGACGGCAACCAGGCGCTGCTCGAGCCGATGACGGTCGAACAGAAACAGCGGCTCTGGAAGCTGCTGGTGGACGTCGGCATCAAGGAAATCATGGTGGGCTTTCCCTCGGCCAGCCAGCCGGACTACGACTTCGTGCGCTGGTTGATCGACGAGGATCAGATCCCCGAGGACGTGACCATTGCCGCGCTCACGCAGTCGCGCGATCACCTGATCGATCGCACCTTCGAATCGCTGGAAGGCGTGGACAAGGCCATCATCCATCTCTACAACTCCACCTCCACGGTGCAGCGCGAGCGCGTGTTCGAGATGGACGAGGACGGCATTGTCGATATCGCCGTCAAGGGCACCCAGCGGGTCAAGGAAAACGCCCAGAAGCGCCCCGGCGTGCACTGGCGGCTGGAATATTCGCCCGAGAGCTTTTCCTCCACCGAGGTCGAGTTCTCGGTACGCATTTGCGAAGCGGTCATGGACGTCTGGCAGCCCACGCCCGACGACAAGATCATCTTCAACCTGCCCAACACGGTGGAGCTGGCCGGGCCGCATCATCACGCCGACCAGATCGAATATTTCTGCCAGCACATCAAGAACCGCGACAGCGTGATCGTGTCGGTGCATACGCATAACGATCGCGGCGGCGCCGTGGCTGCGGCCGAGCTGGCCATGCTGGCCGGTGCCGAGCGCGTGGAAGGCACGCTGCTGGGCAACGGCGAGCGTACCGGCAATATGGATATCGTGATTCTGGCCATGAACCTCTACGGCCAG
>DJIE01000259.1:0-192 GCA_002433465.1 Salinisphaera sp. UBA6602 | reverse complement strand
CTGGCCATGAACCTCTACGGCCAGGGCATCGACCCCGAGCTGGATCTGAGCGATCCGGACGAGATCATTCGCGTAGTGCACGAATGCACCGGCATTCCCCTGCACCCGCGCCACCCCTGGGTAGGCGAGCTGGTGTATACGGCGTTTTCTGGCAGCCACCAGGACGCCATCCGCAAATCGCTGCGCAAGCAG
>DJIE01000024.1:16437-27278 GCA_002433465.1 Salinisphaera sp. UBA6602 | reverse complement strand
ATCGTCCGGCGCGGGCATGACCTTCTCCCAACCATTCCCGAAAATCTGGAACGGATAGGTGGATATGCCTGACATCCTGTGATTCGCCCCGTTCATGATGAACTTCACGCCACGGGCGATGGCGCAGAACTTGCCGATAATCAGCTTGTCGCCGATGAACGGGAAGTGATACAGCACGTTGCGCTCGAAATTCTCCGAATCCTCGGGGTCGTCGTAATAGGTGTAGTCGCCAATGACGATATTGGGATTACGCACCGTGTTCTTGATGAAGCACACCTGCGGAAATCCTGCCATTGGGTGCTTGGTTTCGGGGTCGGGACCGTTCAATTCTTCTCCAGCGTTTATCGCAGCCGCCAGATTTATGCCAAACGGGCCGCCGCAAGGCGGAGCCGAATCACGGCAGCGCGGTGGGCTTCAAACTGCAGCGCTATGTGATGTGACCGCATTAAGTACGGCAACAGCCACGCCGGCTAACAGCACAAAAAGCCGATATAAGCCCGTAGACAATAAAATCCGAGGTGCGTTGCTCACGCTTCGCCTTCATGCCTGCCCGTAGCGCTAGCACATTGATCGTGATTCCGACCGTGCCCAGCCATAAATGCGGCGACCCAAACCCGTCCGATATACCAAAACTGATAAACAGTGGTCCGAACAACCCGCCGAGCCGGCCCCAGAAAACTGCTTGCGCGTTCAAGAAGGCTGCGTACGAATCAGCGTTTTTCATTTCTTGTTGGCGCATAACGCCTAGACTCAGTTGCCGACCGAAGCGTGGCAGCGCTTTGGGCGGTCAACTGCGGCGCGTTGTTAGGTCCCCCCAGTTTACCGTGCCTGCCGCATAAGAAGCCTTCATCGCTCATCACGGTCTTGGTCCCACCAGTTTGTTTTAACACCGTGTAGCCAATCACTGAAAATCACGAAATCGATCTGTCTCCCGGCACCCTCATATACGAAGCTATAGCTGCACGTTCCTCTTTTGTAATAAGGCTCACTGGCAAGATGCTCGGGCGGCAGCCTCATTCGAAGAACTTGTTTCAGTGCCGATTTCCTGGCCTGCTTCTCGGATAAACCGCATTCGTCATAAGCAAGCTCTTTATATACAGCCCACGCGAATAAAGTCGCTATCGCGATAACAGCGATCGTAAGCACCCACAGAGCCTTCTTCATATAGGGCCTAACGCCTGTCGTGAGGTGCAAATGCGTAGCAGCCGTAGGCTGCGGAGCATTTGTCACACTCCACGGCATTGTTATGTGACTTCACGAGCACTGCGGTAAACACACCTAAGCATCTCTTTTTCTTGAGGATCATTCGACCGCATACCTTTTAATGTTATAAACGCGAGCTCTTTGGCCTCAAGTAAATTTTTCCCTGGAATTCGAATTAACTCCCCGAATTCGTACCGTTTCATGCCTTTTACTTTCAGCAATACCTGGAAAGTGTATTTTTTCCCCGTGCCATATATCCGGACGTAATCGTGGCCGTGCTTGGCTGCAATATACGATTTCTGCTTTTTAGTTCTTCCCTCAAACCATTTTGATCCGTGAACGAATTTGCTAATGCCACAATAGCAGGCGAGAAGTTTTCCACTAAGTGCGCGATCTTTTTGTGTTAAATGTTCTATGCAAGTGCTTCCCAAGGTTTTGTAGCCCCATTGGGGATGATAGGTGTAATGCTCATAACGAATTCCGTTGCCGCAATTTTCGCGCTCGCAAGTCCCATCAAGCCCCCCTAGATCGACAATAGAAAGAAGAAACCACCCCCGATTTGGCTCGATGATTCCGTGCTCTCTTGCGTGGCACCCTCGACAAAGCGTGATGCAATCACTCGTTGCGTATTCCCACGGCTTCTTATTTGCCACATACAACTGGTGGTGGACTTGTAAGACGGTCTCGGACGGTGAGCGCCCACACTTCATGCACCGAAAGTCATCTCGGCGCTTTACTTTGAGCGAAAAAGCTTCCCACTCGCTATTCGTATAAAGATTTCGTTGTTTGGCCATAGCATCGGGCTGGGCGAGTCAGATAATGCCTGCCGTCACCGGTGACATAACCGAAGCAAAGCGCAGGTTTTGGCATCCGGTGCACGGCCTGGTTATATGATCTACAGGTCGTCACCGGACTAAACCTCATCTATTTTTGCTATCAAATCCTGTAGCTCTTTAGCCACGTCACCACCACCCCGGATAGTCACTCGGTGCCCTTTGTAGTCAACTGTGACCTCTTTCTGAGGGCGAGTCTTGAGGTATTCGATTACCAGTGGGGCGAGATGTTTGAGGAGAAATCCGGCAGAAGTGATGACCGCAGGTATAGAAAATCCCGAGATCAAGTCACTGGCGATCTGAGCAGAAGAGTTATTAGCACGAAACCCCGATGTCATGAGGTTTGGCTTTCTCTCGCCATGAGATTCGCACTCGTGTATCAGTTGCTTGACAACTTCTGCCTGCCTATCTTCATCAGTTGGCTTCCATCGATCAACATCATGCAGGGAGATCGAAAATCTGTTCTCCATCACTATTCCCCCTCATATAACGCCGAAGCTCAGCGGCCGCCGGAGCGGCCGAAGGCCGCGGAGGGAACCCGAAGCGCGGCAGCGCTTTGGGCGGTCGGCTGCAGCGACTCGTTGTACGTGAACTCCACTATTTGACGCTCCCCCGAACTTGCCTGCGGACCACGAAGCCCAACGCCCCGAAAGAAAGAATTGCCCGAACTCAAACTTACCGCGGATGATCGCTGACGGGAAGGCGCCGACATGGATCGACGGCGGTTTGCCCCGGAGCTAGCGAGCAGCGAGAAAGACGGGCCAGGGCCCAACTACCGGCTCGCCTTCGCTAGCCGACGCAACAGCTCAACCACAATACAAATCAACCGCGTACAACGCCAAAGCTCAGTTGCCGGCCGAAGCGCGGGAGCGCTTTGGGCGGTCAACTGCAGCGATTTGTTATGCTTCCTGCAATTTCTCGTAAATTTCTTCTACTACAGGTTCGAGAATACGAGTTACCGGGCGAAGTAGTTCTAGCTGCACGGCGTTAAACGCTTTGTGTCCGTGGAAGAGATTACACCGAACCTGATATACTAATTCAAGGATTGCAAGAGCACGTGACTTTCCAGTGGATCGAAGTTCACGGAGCAACGCGCGATCTTTCTCCGGCTGGCGATCTCCCGCTGGCATACTTAGACGAATATAAAACCTTTCTTCCTCAATCAGGTTCGCCACTGCTTCTACCTGTGGCTCCAGTACTGCAGCGTATAGGCGATCAAAGTCTTCGACGCCAATTAAATCTAGAGTATATTCAGTCGCGCCTTTTTTGTCGGGAAGTGGCCTGTTGGGTGATAATTCAACCTCTCCCCTTCTGTGCAGAGTGAATGTTGCTTCAGAGTAAAGTCGATTAAATACGACAAAGAGAGTAAAAAATTTATCGAAACACTGGTTCTGTTCGTCGTCGCTATACGACTTGGCGCGTTCGAGCCACTCGTCAACGAAACGTTGAAATTCCTGGTTGAGCACAAAACTCTCCTTGGTGAATAACGCCAAAGCTCAGTTGCCGCCGGAGCGGCCGAAGGCCGCGGAGGGAACCCGAAGCGCGCCAGCGCTTTGGGCGGTCAACTGCAGCGACTTATTATGTAACGAATTACGCTACATTCCCGACTAAAATATCTATCGGCGTTTTATACGCCTTTACCGAAATTCCCCAAATTTCATTCGTCTTTTCGCAGCCCTTGCACACAAGCGCGACGAGTGAACCTGTACTACTAAAAATGGGAGCACCACTGCATCCTTTGAAGTGCTCGTGCCCCGGGTGAGCGAAGGGCAATGAGAAAACGTGGTAATCGCCTTCCGTTCTGAGAAACGACAATCCAGAGTAGATTCGCAGCTCGCTACCGAAATAGACTTGCCCAAAATGCTCCTCGGCCGAAGGCATTACCATCCCACAAAATCCAAACGTTTCCTTTGAATTCGGCAATTCGTTTAAATCGGACGCATGGACCGAAATAGGTATTTCAGATCTTACGATGTTTTCCTGCAAGTCGATTTCCTGCCGATAGCCACGAATATCGGCCGGAACTTCAACATACGAAAAATCGATGTCTTCTAGTCCAAGGCGCGAAAGCGTTCCTTTCGCTAAAAATTGCATTGCCCCAAGTTGATACGTCTTAGTGCCTTTGCCGGGAACGTATTTGAGCTGAATTGCCCAATTCCCCTGATCGCCCGTTGCGTGAGAAACGGTTAGAAGAACTCTTTTGCCTAAACAGTCGACCAAACAGCCTGATGCAATTCCTGTTGGTAGCCGCTCATCGCTTAACCTTACGAGCGGAACGCTAGAAAGCCATAGGTGTTCTCGGAACTCCGCGTTATTCACAAGCGACCCTCTTTAGAACATAACGCCGAAGCTCAGTTGCCGACCGAAGCGCGCCAGCGCTTTGGGCGGTCAACTGCAGCGTCCTGTTAGGCATTATCTCTCGCTTCTTCTATAAGATCCTGAGCGTAATGATTGCCATCAAACATAAACTTCACACCTCTGGGTAATAATTGCCAACAGCCTATGCCTTCATGCTCACGGTTCACGCGTTTGACCAAACCATATGCTTGTAGCTGAATAAGCTTAAGCTCCACTTCCAACGGGGCGTATCCAGAATGATGTTCAGCTAGTTCCGCGCTAGAGAACGCTCGCCTCTGCTCATAACCGTCATGTAATAAATAGAGCATGAAATAAATGTCGTCGCTATCAGGAGCGAACTCGGGTGGGCTGTCTTCAAGCTTGGATGACACCAAAGACGGTGAAAGGTAGCTTCTAATAACGGGAATAGATTGAGTTAGCAAGTCTGAGAGAGAGTGAGCGAAAAACTCTCGCTTTGGATTTGTCCGGTAAGGCGCAAGCTCAGCGTGGACTTCCTTTTCACACTGAGCCGAATTCGAGACATAGAAAGTTGCAGCAATCTGGAATGGCGAAGGCGTACCAGTAGTATTTAGCTGCGAAATCCGCGCGCTCAAATCGCCGGTAGTGTGACCAATTTTAACGATGCCGGGCATGGCCTCATTAGTCAAAAAATACAATATTCCGGGAGCACTCATAGTTAAATGCCTAACGCCCGCAGCAAGCGCGGCGTATCCGTTGTGACAAAGGAGCAACGGATGCGCCGTCGCTTTGCCTGCGATTGTTAGGCGCCACTTGGCTCACAAAGACCTTGCCCGGGAGACATCTCGGCCAGTTTCAAAAGCGAGTCTTGGTAAGGGGCTCCACCCATCTCCATAACCGACCTTATTTCGCTTATGCACTCCCACACAATCTTCCGCCACTTGAATGAGCTGTAGTTCATGGCATCTTGCAGGATCATGGACGCGGTCAGTAGCGTATTTGATATTACAGTTGTATTAGAGGGAAACCTCGCTGCTGGCTCCAGACCCGTTATGATAAAAAAGTCTTGCTGGCCATCGTTCGCCATAGGATGAACATGCGTGGAGGCGTAGTCATAGCCGTATTTATATAGAAACTGCATCCCCATGTCGTTTGCTACCGCTGCAGCTTTTGGTCGCCTCCAAACCGGCTTATTTTTCTCGAGAGCTCTTATCCGCTCCTTTTGTTTCTCGGACAGGTTGTATACCCAGCCCACGGCTTGATTTTTGAATAGCTCGTCACTTTTCACCCGGTTTTGCGCTTTGTACTGCTCATAAAACGACCAGTCATCAAAAACTTCAAACTCATTTTTTTCTCCGAGGCTATGTAGATGAAACATCCTATCTATAAGGACTCGATGTATAGCCCACGCATTTTGATAATCCTGATTATCCCATAGCAAAAAAACGCTTTTGAGGGTTCTAGCGGATCGAGCAACGAAGTTTCTAATGATGATGTTTTTCGTATCGCATTCATGTCGCGCGAAAGCGATAAGAACCATTCCGCTGACAATGTAAAGAGCGTCCGCTGCAGCGCGGTATACTTCAACCGGTTGATGTTCTTTCGACATGGCGATCTCGTTACCTAACACCGAAGCTCAGCCGCCGCCGGAGCAGCCGAAGGCTGCGGAGCGAACCCAAAACGCGCCAGCGTTTTGGGCGGTCGGCTGCAGCGATTTGTTAGGCCGCGGCCCAACCATACTTGAGTTGATAAGGCGAGTGATATTCACTTGGCACAAACCCTGCCCCCATAGCCAATGGCGTAGCGTTTACTACTAGCAAATTGCCTTCGGTCGCAACATCTTTCGCGACCATGAACACGGCGGAAAAGTTGCTGCCGCAGAAGTTGGTGTACAGCGCCGACGACCCATACATGTGTCGTGTATTTGCATGAAGCCTGATTTCAATTCCTTTGGCTCTTGCGTACACAAGCCGTGACTCTTCTCTGTTGATTGTTTCACCGACCCTGAAACGAAACCCTCGAATGGCATAGCAAAACGTACCCGGCTTCACCAAATCTCGAATTTCGGGCTTAGTCCATATTGCTCCAAGCTCGACTGGATTAGTTTCTAGTATGAGTTGGTCAACGGCGCCCATGTACATATGGTGTAGGCGCTGAGAAGTGTCCCATTCGAATCGGTCATAGATTGTGACAAGCCTTCCGGACTTCGGCATAGGCTCCTGAAAGATTGGAACGCCGTCAGGGTCGATGGCTTCAATACTGCGCAAATACTTATAAAGCCAATCTTCAAAGTTAACGCCCTTTTGCTTCAGAAGTCTGGGCAGCTTTTCGTGGTTCACATAGGTCCACATAGCCTGTGCCAAATTTGATCCCGGCAACATGGCGAAGGAAGCCCGCTCTGCGACTTCACCCAACCATTTTTCTTTTGCATGTTTCAGGTGATCGACCGACAGGTTTTTCGACATTGTGTGCTTGGTATGAGCCTCATCATGGCAATTGCGGCAAATAACCACCAAGTTCGATTCAATGTTGTTCGATGGATCTTGGTCTATGTGGTGAATCTCCACAGGCTTGCGGGGGACACGACATACGCAACATGTTCTCGCGGCTTCATACAGAAGCTTGCGCTCCAAGGGCTTTCCTATGGGAGTTCGAGTTTTTGCCATGGTATGACGAGCGGCCTAACGCTGAAATTTGCGGCAGTTTTGGAGCGGCGAAGCTGCGGAAAAACTGTCCGACAACATTGACTGGTTAAGGGCCGGTTACCCCCGGGCCCCGACCGGGCAATCAATTCCGAATGCCTACTCCCGATACTGTGTACCAACTGGACCCGTGGCGCCAGGAACCAGAACACTGAATAAAAGCCTGCGCCGGATTGCCCCGAGACCTGAACGCCAAATTGGCCGGCATAACCGTTGAAAGACCGAGGGCTGTTTTTGCCTGCAGGCGACCGCTGAGGCAGCGGCCAAACACCCAACCAATGCGCGCCGAAGCCAAGACCTTTAACGCCGAAGCTCAGTTGCCGGCCGAAGCGCGGCAGCGCTTTGGGCGGTCGACTGCAGCGACCTGTTGGGTGACACCAGCTTCACTGCCAGTACAGCTCACTGGTTATCTTTCTTGACTCCGGATCGTACCGAAGCGTTCTACTCTTTCCGCCGGGGTTCCCTACTGCTGCCTGCTCCCGTTCAAACGCAGTAACGTGCCACAACGGCAACTCAACCTCTCCTGAATCTTCAGAAATTTCGCCAACGTAGAAGTCAGCCGGGTCGTCACCATTCTTGGCCAAGTACTCTCGAGCGGTTAGCAATGCAGGCAATAAGCGCGCCGGAAATGACGTCACATCATCAAGCGGCTTAGCCGCTACCGATGCCGGAGTTATTGAATACGGCTGCCGTAGATCGTTGCGCGCCCCACATCCGCTAATTAACGCTGTCGACAATATAAGGGCTACTAGCTTCATATGAATACCACCCAACGCCAAGTATACGACTGCTGCTAGGTATAGCACGCTACCCAAAATTCGTATAGCAATACGAACGTCTCATGTATCGGTCTTGTTTGCTGTTATTCTAGGACGCTATACCCCATAGGGTGTGAAGCAATGACGGATTCAGCAAAGCGTCCCCATAAGCTGATGGATCAGGTTAGCGATCGACTACGTCTGGGCCATTACAGCCTGCGGACCGAGAGAACTTACCTTGCCTGGATCAAGCGCTTCATTCTGTTCCACGACAAGCGCCATCCAAAGGATATGGGGAAGCCGGAAATCGAAGCTTATCTCACCCATCTGGCGGTTGATCGTCACGTGGCTGCCTCAACGCAGAATCAGGCGCTGAATGCGATTCTGTATCTCTACCGGCAAGTGCTCGAAATCGACCTGCCGTGGATGGACGATGTCGTGCGTGCAAAACGCCCCGAGCGTATCCCCGAGGTATTAAGCCCCCAGGAAGTGGGCCGGCTGCTCGCCCAGCTCGAGGGCACCTACAAGCTGATGGCGTCGCTGCTCTACGGCTCGGGCCTGCGGTTGATGGAGGTTATTCGTCTCCGCGTGAAGGACGTGGACTTCGATTACCAGCAGATCGTGGTGCGCGACGGTAAGGGCGCCAAGGATCGGGTGACACCCCTGCCCGCGTCGGTGACCGCCGAGTTGAAGGCGCAGCTGGATTATGTGGCCTGCCTGCATCGGGACGACCTCAAGGCCGGTTATGGCGCGGTGTATCTACCCAACGCGTTGGCAACGAAGTATGCCAACGCAGAGCACGAGCTGGCCGGGCAGTACGTATTTCCGTCTTCGCGGTTGTCTACAGACCCGCGTTCGGGAGCAACGCGGCGGCATCACGTGAATGAAAAAGGCCTGCAACAGTCGGTGAAGCGTGCGGTCCGCCGGGCGGGCATCAACAAGAAGGCGAGTTGCCATACGTTGCGACATTCATTCGCAACCCATCTGCTGGAACGCGGCAGCGATATTCGTACGGTCCAGGAACTACTCGGGCATAAGAACGTGCAGACGACCATGCTTTATACCCACGTGCTCAAGCGCGGCGGACACGGCGTAGTCAGCCCTCTAGACGCCTAGCCGGACACCGCGCGAGGCGCGCGTCGGCATGGAATGTGCACGCGCACATCAGCTGGCGACGCCATGACGCGCCACGACGTTCATCCGATCGAGCACGGCATGCGCCTGGCGTACGTGGCCGACGCGCCAGCAGTCGCTGGTGCGTGCCTGCGCGTCGGTCATGGGCCCGGCAACGTCGTGTCGGGCGGCACGGGCTTTGAGCGCGCTGACGCGCTCCGGCGTTGCCGGGCAGCAGTCGAGATACTGCACCAGGCGTTTGCTGACCAGGTTCACAACGGATAACAGGGCCAGCACGATGCCGGGCATGAGTACCCAGACATCGACGCCGGCGTTGGCATGGCTCAGGCCCGCCATTACGCAGATCACGCTATAGGCGAAGCCGGCCATGAAGACGCCGAGCGATGGCAGCCGCCGTAGGGCGACCAGCAGCACGAGTGCGCCACGGGGTTCGTGATTCTCAAGGACGAAGGGCGCTTGGTCGGGCCAGTCGTCCATATCGCCGCTGGTGGGCGGCGGCGACAGGTCGCCGACGAGCATACGTTCGTTGTACATGTTCTATTCCTCTTGCACGCGCGGCGCCACGGCCGCTGCGGTATGGGTGTTCGTTGGAAGCCGGCACGGGCGCGGCGCGCAAGGGCGCGGGGCTGGCCGGGGCTGGCAATGCCGCAGGCTGCGGTTTACTCGGCGAGTGCGAAGGGTGAAGCCCGAATTGCGCGGGTTCCATCCGTATAAAGTGGGATATTTGGTTCGAATGGCGGTCGATTTCGCCCCACGGCAACTATTGCGCGCATAAAAAAGGCCCGCCGAAGCGGGCCTTCCAATAGCGTGCGTGAACCGCCCTATTTCTTGATGCCGCCCTTGGTGAGGTCGGCCGGGTCGAGCAGGCGGTCGATCTCTTCTTCGCTGAGGTCGGTCTGCTCCAGAGTGAGTTCCTTGATGGGCTTGCCTTCCTTGTACGCCTGCTTGGCGATGGCCGCGCCCTTGTCGTAGCCAATCACCGAGTTGAGCGCGGTGACGAGGATCGGGTTCTTGGACAGCGCATCGTCCAGGTTCGCCTGATTGACGGTGAAGCTGGCAATCGCCTTGTCGGCCATGACCTGGCTGGTGTTGGCCAGCAGCTCGATGCTCTGCAGCAGGTTGTAGGCGATCACCGGCAGCATGACGTTGAGCTGGAAGTTGCCGGACTGGCCGGCGACGGTAATCGTGCTGTCGTTGCCGATGACCTGGGCGCTGACCATGGCGGCGGCTTCCGGAATCACCGGGTTGACCTTGCCGGGCATGATGCTGGAGCCGGGCTGCAGCGCTTCCAGCTGGATTTCGCCCAGACCGGCGAGCGGGCCGGAGTTCATCCAGCGCAGATCGTTGGCGATCTTCATCATGGAGACGGCGATGGTCTTGAGCTGGCCGGACAGTTCGACCGCGGCGTCCTGCGAGGACAGGCTCTCGAAGTAGTTGCCGCTGGTTTCAAAGCGGCAGCCGCTGGCCTTGCCGATGGCCTTGGCGAAACGCTCGCCGAATTCGGGATGGGCGTTAATGCCGGTGCCCACGGCGGTGCCGCCCTGGGCCAGCCGGCGCATGCGCGGCAGCGCCGCTTCCACGCGGGCGATGCCGGAATCGATCTGTGCGGCCCAGCCGCCCAGCTCCTGATCGAAGCGTACGGGCATGGCATCCATAAGGTGCGTGCGCCCGGTCTTGACGACCTCCGAGAGCTCTTCGCCCTTCTTGCGCAGCGTGTCGCGCATGTGGGTGAGTGCCGGCAGCAGCTTGCGCTCGCATTCGATGACGGCCGCCACATGAATGGCGGTCGGGATCACGTCGTTGGACGACTGGCCCATGTTGACGTGGTCGTTCGGGTGCACGGTCTGGCCGGCGGCTTCGGTGGCCAGATGGGCGACCACCTCGTTGGTGTTCAT
>DJIE01000024.1:10497-16077 GCA_002433465.1 Salinisphaera sp. UBA6602 | reverse complement strand
ACCGGGAAATGATCGTCGTACTGGCCTTCGGCCACGGCCGTGGCGCTGTCGATGATGGCCTGGGCGATATCGCCGTCGAGCAGCTCCAGGTCGCGGTTCACGTCGGCCGCACTCGCCTTGATCAGGCCCAGGGCGTTGATCATCGCGCGCGGCGCACGCAGATCCGAGATCGGAAAATTGTCGACCGCACGCTGCGACTGCGCGCCCCAGAGCGCATCGGTGGGCACCTTGAGTTCGCCCATGCTGTCTTTTTCGATCCGGTAATCGTTATCTGCGGCCATCGAGTGCTCCTTCGTTTTCAAGGCTTGGCGGCCGGGCGCGGCCCGGACCGGGATGAAATCGCTCATGCGTGAACGAGGCCACGCACCACGAATGAATTCGGTAGAATCCGCGATTCTATCACCGACTATTGCAACCTCCGATCGCCCGGCGGCCCACCTGCCAAGGCACGGCGGCGGCCGCGGCGTTTGTGCGCTGGCAGCCCGCTCCGGCCCAGTGCTAAGCAGCCGCTGCGATCGACGGTTACACAACGGAAACACCTGCTCATGGCCATGCAACTCACCGCACTCTCCGCGATTTCACCGATCGACGGCCGCTATGCGGATAAAACCTGGGACCTGCGCTCGATCTGCAGCGAATACGGCTTGATCCGGTATCGCCTGATCGTGGAGGTTCGCTGGCTGCAGGCCCTGGCCGCGGAACCCGAGGTCGGCGATATCGAGCCGTTCTCGGCCGAGGCGACCGAATTTCTGGACAGCCTCGTCAACGAGTTCGATATCAATGAAGGCCAGCAGGTGAAGTCCATCGAGGACACCACCAACCACGACGTCAAAGCCGTGGAGTACTACCTGCGCAACAAGATCAAGAACGTCGAGGAAATCGCGCACGTCAACGAGTTCATCCACTTCGGCTGTACCTCGGAAGACATCAACAACCTCGCCTATGCGCAGATGCTGCGCGATGCCCGCGACGACAATCTGCTGCCGGCCATCGACCGCGTGATCGAGGCGATTTCGGCCCTGGCCGAAGCCCATGCCGATACGCCCATGCTCTCGCGCACGCATGGCCAGTCCGCCTCGCCCACCACGCTGGGCAAGGAGATGGCGGTGTTCGTGCAGCGACTCACGCGCCAGCGCGCCCTGCTGGCGGAAGTGACCATCTTCGGCAAGATGAATGGCGCGGTCGGCAACTACAACGCCCACTTTGCGGCCTATCCGAACGCGGACTGGCCGGGCATCGCCACCCGCTTCATTCGGGGCATGAATCTGGAAGTCAGCCCGGCGACCACGCAGATCGAGCCGCACGATTTCATCGCCGAGTTCTTCCATGCGCTCATGCGCGTGAACACGGTGCTGCTGGATTTCGCCAAGGATATCTGGGGCTATATTTCGCTGGGCTATTTCAAGCAGGCCACGGTCGAGGGCGAGGTGGGTTCGTCGACCATGCCGCACAAGGTGAACCCCATCGATTTCGAGAACGCCGAGGGCAATCTGGGCCTGGCGAACGCCATCATGGACCATCTGGCCGCCAAGCTGCCCATTTCGCGCTGGCAGCGCGACCTGACCGATTCCACCGTCCTGCGCAATCTGGGCGTGGGCCTGGCCCACGGCGGCGTGGCATACGCCTCCTTGCTCAAGGGCATCAACAAGCTCGAAGCCAATCCGGCCCGTCTCGACGCCGATCTGGAAGACAATTGGATCGTGCTCGCCGAAGCCGTACAGACGGTGATGCGGATTCGCGGCATCAGCGGCGCCTACGAACAGCTCAAGGCACTCACCCGGGGCAAGGTGATCGACGCCACCGCCATGCGCGACTTCATCGAATCGCTGGATATTCCGGCCGACGACAAGGCGCGGCTCAAGGCCATGCGTCCGCACGACTACGTGGGCAATGCGCCCGAACAGGCGCGCGCCATTCGCGGCACGCAGGGCTAACCTCGCAGGGCTGATTTATGGATGTATTCGAAGCCATCGCCACGCGCCGCTCGGTGCGGCATTTCGATCCGGACCATCGCATGGCCGAAGACGAGGTGCGCCAGCTCATGGAGCACGTGCTGCTCTCGCCCACGGCGTTCAATATCCAGAACTGGCGTTTCGTCGCGGTCGAAGATGACGCCTTGCGGGCCGAAATCCGCAAGGCCGCCTGGGATCAGGCACAAGTGACGGAATGCTCGCTGCTGCTGGTGCTCTGCCTGGACCTGAAAAGCTGGGCCAAGTCACCGGAACGCTACTGGCGCAACGCCCCCACGGCGGTGGCCGAAAGCATGGTCCGCGAAATCAAGCACTTCTATCGCGACGACGAATGCCTGCAGCGCGATGAAGGCATGCGTTCCTGCGGCATGGCCGCCCAGACCGCCATGCTGGTGGCCCGTGCCATGGGCTACGACTCCTGCCCCATGGACGGCTTCGACTTCAAGCGCGTGGGGCATCTGATCAACCTGCCGCCGGACCATCGCATCTGCATGATGATCTGCATCGGCAAGACGTTGAAAGGCGCGCATCCGCGCAGCGGCCAGCTCGCGCTCGACGACGTACTCATGCGCGATCGCTTCCCAGAAAGCGAGCACGACGCCGACTAGGCGTTGCAGCGCCGGCTTATTCCTCCGGCGGCACGGCTTCGTATTCGCGAATGCGCTCCCGAATGGTTTCGGGCACGCGCATGCTGGTCTGGGCGCCGAAGTCGAACCACACCACCACCGTGTTGTAGACCGCGATCACATCCTCGGTTTCGGCAAAGAACAGGCACTGTTCCAGCTCGAAGCTGCTGCGGCCGATGCGCTTGACGCGGGTGCCGATCTCCACATCCGCGGGAAAGCGCAGCTGCTGGCGAAAGCTGCAGCGCAGGTCGGCCAGAATCGGCCCGTCGCTGGTCTGCGTATCCCCGCCGTCGGAAATCATGTGGATATAGTCGATCCGGCCGTCTTCCGAGTAGCGGTAGAACACGGTGTTGTTCACGTGGCCGAGGCTGTCCATTTCGCCCCACTTCACGCGGATCGGCACGTAGTGAACGAAATCGGAACGGGTGGGTTGACGCATGCAGGCTCCGCAAGAACTCCAGATCGGTCGATGACGCGCCATTCGGCGCGCCCGACCCCAACGCGAACGCCGTCGCGGCACTACGCCAGGCCACGGCCACATCACGCCCCCGCTGCCAGCGGGGGCGCTATCGTCGCCCAGGCGCCCCGGTGACGACAAGCACCGCTTGTGTACGGCTGTTTCCTGTATCGGCCGCAGGGTGAAATTCTTTTCCATACGCTGGCGTATTGACACGCCGCCGCATATGCGCGAAGTTATACGCAAGTCTTATTGGTGCAGCGCCGCATGACGAAATCGCAGAAGGTGATGCTCACCGCCAACGATTGGGCCGAAGCCGCGCTCGACGCGATCGGTCGCCGCGGCGTCGAAGGCGTCGCGGTCGAACCGATCGCGCGCGATCTCGGCGTGACCAAGGGCAGCTTCTACTGGCACTTCCCCAATCGGGAAGCCCTGCTGGTGGCCGCCCTGCAACGCTGGGAAGCGCGTGAAACCGACGAAGTGCTCGACCGCGTACAACAAGAGACAGACCCTCGTGCGCGGGTGAAGCGGTTGATCACGGAAGTGAATACGTCGAAGAAGGCCAGCCGTATCTATAGCGCGCTATCCAGCGCGACCAAGCCGGCATTCGTGCGTGATTACGTCGAGCGCGTCTCCAAACGCCGGCTCGATTTCATCATCGACAGCTACGCAGCACTGGGCCTGTCGGCCGAGAACGCGCGCCGCTGGGCGCTGATGACGTTCTCGGTATTTCTGGGCTCGCTGCAGATCCGCCGGGATCTGCCGGATGAATGGCCGAACGCCGACGAGCCCGCGTTCGCTGAATACGTGCGGTTTCTGATGGTGAGCTTGATGCCCTCGGAGCTCGACGCCGCCAACAACACGCCGGCGCCGGATGTGCCGGAATGGCCTGCCCGCAGCGGCAGCCAAGGTTTTTAAACGGGAGGTTGTTATGACAGCTTTGATATCGATACTGGTCGCGATCGCGGCCGTCTGGACGCTGGCGTATGTCGGCGCGTCACTGGCGGTCTGGAGTGCTGCGGTCGTTGTTTATTTCGTGGCCCTGGCCGCGGTCGGCGCCATTGGCTGGCCCGGGGTTATCGCCGCGGCGGTGATCTTCGTGCCAATTCTGGCCATCTTCAATACCAAGAGCCTGCGCAAGAAGCTGGTAACCAAGCCGGTCTTCAAGGGCTTCAAGGCGGTGCTGCCGCCGATGTCGGACACCGAGCGCGAAGCGCTGGAAGCCGGCAGCACCTGGTGGGAAGCCGAGATGTTTCGCGGCAAGCCCGACTGGCAGTACCTGCTGGACTTCAAGCGCACCCAGCTGACCGCGGAAGAACAGTCGTTTCTGGATAACGAAACCGAAACGCTGTGCGACATGCTGGACGAGTGGGAAATCATGTCCGAGCTCAAGGACATTCCCGAAGAAGGCTGGAAGTATATTCGCGACAACAAGTTCTTCGCGATGCTCATCCCGAAGGAGCACGGCGGCCTTGGTTTCTCGGCAGTCGCCCAGTCCACGATCGTGGCCAAGATCGCCTCGAGCTCGCTGACCACGGCCGTGACCGTGATGGTGCCGAACTCGCTCGGCCCGGGCGAACTGCTCGTGCACTACGGCACCAAGGAACAGCAGCAGAAGTGGCTGCCCGGCCTGGCCGACGGCAGCGAAATCCCCTGCTTCGGCCTGACCGGTCCGGAAGTCGGCTCCGACGCGGGCGCACTCCCCGATACCGGCATCGTGTGCAAGGGCGAGTACAACGGCAAGGAAGTGCTGGGCATGAAGCTCACCTTCTCCAAGCGCTGGATCACCCTGGCCCCGGTGGCGACGGTTATCGGTCTGGCGTTCAAGCTGTATGACCCGGAAGGCCTGCTCGGCGACGAGAACAAGACCGAATACGGCATTACCTGTGCCCTGATCTCGGCCGACGAGCCGGGCGTGGAAATCGGTACCCGCCATGCACCGGGTGCGTTCATGAACGGCCCGATCTTCGGCAAGGACGTGTTCGTGCCGCTGGATGCCATCATCGGCGGCCAGGAGAAGGCCGGCGGTGGCTGGCGCATGCTGGTCGAGTGCCTGTCGGCCGGTCGCGGCATTTCGCTGCCGGCGCTGTCCTCGGCTGCCTCGAAGACGGCCTATCGCATGACCGGCGCCTTCGGTCGCATCCGTCGCCAGTTCAAGGTGCCGGTCGGCAAGTTCGAAGGTGTGCAGGAAGCCACCGCCCGTATTGGCGGCCTGAACTACAAGATGGAAGCCGCACGTATCTTCACCGCCAGCGGTGTGGATCAGTGCACCCCGTCGGTGGTCACGGCCATGGCCAAGTACCACATGACCGAGTGGATGCGTCAGATCGTCAACGACTCCATGGACGTCCACGGCGGTCGTGGGATTCAGCAGGGTCCGCGCAACTACCTGTTCGGTTCCTATCAGTCGGTGCCGATCGCGATCACGGTCGAGGGTGCGAATATCCTCACCCGCAGCCTGATGATCTTCGGCCAGGGCGCGATCCGCTGCCATCCGTTCGTCTTCCCGGAAATGGAAGCCGCACGC
>DJIE01000024.1:1671-10100 GCA_002433465.1 Salinisphaera sp. UBA6602 | reverse complement strand
ACGCTGACCTTCGGCCTGTCCGGTTCGATCACCGCCAAGGCGCCCGTGGACGGCGTGGCTGCGCCCTACTATCGCAAGCTCGAGCGTTTCTCCTCGGCGCTGGCGATCTGTTCGGACATCACCATGGGCATGCTCGGCGGCGAGCTTAAGAAGAAGGAACTGCTCTCGGCGCGTCTCGGTGACGTGCTCTCCGAGCTGTACTTCGGTTCGGCCACGCTCAAGTACTTCTACGACGAAGGCAAGGAAGAGCCGGAAGATATCGCCCATCTGCAGTACGTGATGGACGAATGCCTGCACAAGATCGAAGAGTCCTTCGACGGCTTCTTCCGCAACTTCCCGAACAAGTTCGTGGGCGGTGCCATGCGGGTGCTGGTGTTCCCGACCGGCCGTCGCCACAAGGGCGCGAGCGACAAGCTCATCAACGCCCTGGGCAACGCCATTCTGGAACCCTCGGCGTTCCGCGATCGCATGACCGCGAACATCTATCTGGGCACGAGCGCCAACAGCGCCACCGGCCGGATGGAGCGGGCCTTCAACAAGCTCGTGGAGGTCGAATCGGTCTACGACAAGTTCGCCAAGGCCGTGGCCAAGGGCGAGGCCGAAGGCTTCACCGTGGATGCACAGCTCAAGTCGGCCGTAGCCAATGGCGTGCTCACGGATACCGAAGCCCGCAAGGTCAAGGAATACGACGACCTGCGCTACGACGCCATCCTCACCGATGCGTTCACCAAGGAATACCTGCGGGATCCGGTGAACCACAAGCACGAGGACAAGCGTCTGGAATCGCGCGTCGCTTAGTCGGGAATCCCGGCTGACACGCGCACCGCTTCTGCGGTACAAGGCCCGGGTGGTTTCACCCGGGCCTTTTTCATGTCCGACGATCTGAGCGCCGCGTTCGAAGCGACCCACTATCGCGTTTTTCTCGATGGCCACAGCCACGTGATTCGAATCGGCTCCGCCTGCCCGCCCGCCGTGGCCGAGTGGTTGTCGCAACGCGCGCTCGTCCGTTGCGCCTGGCTGATCACCGCCTATAACCCCAACGCCCGGAAAGCCAAGCCCGCCGAGAACCGGGCCCGCGATGGCCTGCTACGCGACTGGGCTCAACGCCGCGCGCCGGCGTGGCTGGACACCGTCAACCAAGACCCGACCGGCCAGTGGCCGGACGAACCCGGCGTGCTCGTCGCCGGCGTCGAGGAACATGAAGTCCGCGCCATGGCATGCCGACTTGAACAAGCGGCGATGGTGCAGATCACAGCGAATGAACCCGCGGCGCTGGTCTGGCTGCGTGGCTGACAGGTCGTTCGCCCGGCTAGCGACTCCCCCGGTCCAGAAATAGATTATTCAATCGATGATTTTGCGGCTTATAACCGCGCCTGTGCGAAAGCACGCGCGCCACGTCCAGCCGTCGTGAAGCCATAGGATTAGGCGACGGACACCTGCCGGCGTTTGTCTTGATCGCGTTGAAAACAGCTGGCGCAGTCGGCTGTTCGGATGCCGGATCAACAGCCCGGCGCGGGTGCGCAGCGCCGGCTATGCCAGCGGTCTGGCGTTTTTGGTCCGGCGTGCTGCGCGTCTGGCCGCCTCAACGATCGGTGTGGCCCAGTCCGCGCGCCGGATCGATACGATCACGGATCATCTGCTTGATGGGCTTGGTTTCAGGGAAGCCGCCGTCGCGCTTGCGCGAGTGCAGCAGCTCGCCGTCGAGATGGATTTCGAACACGCCCGAGGCGGCCGGCACGATGGCGACTTCGCCGAGTGCCTCGCCGAAGGTGGTGAGCAGTTCCTGAGCCATCCAGGCCGCGCGTGCCTGCCAGCGACAGCCCGGACAGAAATGGATTTCCACACGCGGTGCGGCCATGGCTAGGCGTCGGACGCGGGTCGGTAGGCGTCGACGAACAGCTGTGGCATGCGGCGGGCGCGCCCGTTCGACAGCTTGACCGTAACGTAATGGGTGCGGGCCCGGAATACCGTCCGCCCGTCGCCTACGCGCCGAAACTGAAACGCACGCCACATGGTGAGCCGGCCGTCGTTTTCGGCAATCCAGGTGGCCACCTCGAGTTCGTCGCCCAGGTGGGCGGGCATGAGGTAGTCCAGCTCGTGGCGATGCACCACACAGGCCGCGTCCAGATCGACATAGCTCTGCCAGCCGATGCCCAGGGCTTCCGTGTGCTGCCAGGCCGCCTGTTCCGTGAAGGTCAGGTAGACAGCGTTATTCATATGCTCGAGCCGGTCGATATGCGACGCATCGACTTCGAAGCGGGCCACGAACGGCGTGGCAATGTCCCAGTTGTCCGTGCGCGCCATCGCGCCAACCTCGCGGCAGTGGTTTTAAATCGCCCGCTAGCCTAGCTCGTGATGGCCTTGCAGGCCACACGCGCATAAAAAAAGCCGGCACGCGTACATGCCGGCCGCCGTGTCGCGCAGTGCGCTTAGCCTGCGGAAGCGAGCGCCATATCGGGCGGCGTGCCCATGACGTCGTAAAGGCGGGTCAGCCACTGGTCGGCATCGGCATCGGATGCGAACAGCGCCTGGTAGTTAGCCTGCACCTGCTGCTCGAAGGCCTGGGTGTCTTCGGCGTGCATCATGTACGCCAGCGTTTCCAGGTTCTCGCCCTGGCCGCGCGCCGCTTCACGCTTGATCATGGCCATTTGCGAGCCCACGAATTCGCGCCGTGCGGCATGGGTGCGCGCATCCACGTCGTTGGCGGTGTTCGTAGTGACGTTGCTGGTGCCCTGCACTGCGTTGGTCGTGGCATCGGCGATACGGGCCGTGCCGTCGACGATGGTGTCGGACGTAATCGTGATCTGCGAGCAGCCGGCCAGCGCCGTGCCCGCCAGTGCCAATGCCCCCAGACGAATCATAGGCCGCATATGGAACTCCCTTGTATAGATGGTGAGCGACCATTAAATCGATAAATCCGGTCGTCCGCAATATGTTGGCGCTGCCAATGTCTTGAAGACTTTCAATAGACCCCCACTATCATCGGTATCGGTATGGATGCCGCCGGGCGACCGCCGATTCACGTTATACTTGCGTCATTAAACGCGTAATTTCGAACGATCCAATCGCTATGGCCGCACATCAGGAAGACGTCGAAACACTGGTCGCCGAGCGCGAGTACGAAGCCGGCTTCGTTACCGACCTGGAGTCCGATACCGTCGCTCCGGGCCTCAACGAAGACGTGATTCGCTTCATCTCGGCCAAGAAGGACGAGCCGGAATGGATGCTGGAATGGCGCCTCGAAGCCTTTCGGCAGTGGAAACAGATGCGTGCCCCCACGTGGCCGCACCTGCACTATCCGGAAATCGACTACCAGAAGATTTCCTACTACTCCGCACCCAAGAGCGCCAAGGACAAGCCCAAGAGCCTGGACGAGGTCGACCCCAAGCTGCTCGAGACCTACGAAAAGCTGGGCATTCCGCTGCACGAGCAGGAAATGCTGGCCGGCGTGGAAGGCGCGCAGTATCCGACCAAGAGAAGCAACGTCGCGGTCGACGCGGTCTTCGACAGCGTGTCGGTGGCGACCACCTTCAAGGACAAGCTCGCCGAGGCCGGCGTGATCTTCTGCTCCATCTCGGAAGCCATCCGCGAACATCCCGAGCTGGTCAAGAAACATCTGGGCACGGTGGTGCCGCGCGGTGATAACTTCTTCGCCGGCCTGAACGCGGCGGTGTTTACCGACGGCTCGTTCGTCTACATCCCCGAAGGCGTGCGCTGCCCGATGGAGTTGTCGACCTACTTCCGTATCAACGCGGAGAACACCGGCCAGTTCGAGCGCACGCTCATCATCGCCGAGAAAGGCAGCCATGTGAGCTACCTGGAAGGCTGCACCGCCCCGCAGCGTGACGAAAACCAGCTGCACGCAGCCGTGGTCGAGCTCGTTGCCGAAGACGATGCCGAGATCAAGTACTCGACGGTACAGAACTGGTACCCGGGCGACGAGAACGGCAAGGGCGGCATCTACAACTTCGTGACCAAGCGTGGCGAATGTCGCGGCGAGCGCTCCAAGATTTCCTGGACCCAGGTAGAAACCGGCTCGGCGATTACCTGGAAGTATCCGAGCTGCGTGCTCACCGGCGACAACTCGGTGGGCGAGTTCTACTCGGTGGCGGTGACCCGCGGCATGCAGCAGGCCGATACCGGCACCAAGATGATCCACGTGGGCAAGAACACCAAGTCAACGATCATCGCCAAGGGTATTTCTGCCGCGCGCGGCGAGCAGTCCTATCGGGGACTGGTCAAGATCCTGCCGAGCGCCGACAACGCCCGTAACTTCACGCAGTGCGACTCGCTGCTGATCGGCGACAAGTGCGGGGCACACACCTTCCCGTACGTGGAAACCAAGAACTCCACCGCCAAGCTTGAACACGAGGCCACCACCTCCAAGATTGGCGAAGACCAGATGTTCTATTGCCAGCAGCGAGGCCTGTCGGAAGAAGACGCCGTCAACCTCATCGTCAACGGCTTCTGCAAGGACGTCTTCAAGGAGTTGCCGATGGAATTCGCCGTCGAGGCCCAGAAGCTGCTCAACGTCACGCTCGAGAACGCCGTCGGCTAGTCGTTACCGACAGCCCGGCACAAGAATATCGGGCCCGCGCCATGTGCGCGGGCCTGCCACGTTCAACCGCTAAAAACACTCTATGCTTTCCATCAAGAACCTACAGGCCGAGGTCGAGGGCAAGCCGATCCTGCGCGGCATCGATCTCGAGATTCCCGCCGGCGAAGTCCATGCCATCATGGGCCCGAACGGCTCGGGCAAATCCACCCTGGCCAGCATTCTCGCCGGCCGCGAGGACTACGAGATCACCGGCGGCAGCGTGACTTACAAGGGTAAGGACCTGCTCGACCTCGAAGCCGACGAGCGCGCCTGCGAAGGCGTATTCCTGGGCTTCCAGTACCCGGTGGAGATTCCCGGTGTGTCGAATCTTTACCTGCTGCGCGCGGCCCTGAACGCGCGCCGCAAGTACCGCGGAGAGCCCGAGATCGAAGCGATGGAGTTCATGCAGCTGGTCAACGAAAAGATCGGCCATGTCGGCATGAGCATGGATATGGCCAAGCGCGGCGTGAACGAGGATTTCTCGGGCGGCGAGAAGAAGCGCAACGAGATCTTTCAGATGCTCATGCTCGAGCCGAGCCTGGCCATTCTCGACGAAACGGACTCCGGGCTCGATATCGACGCGTTGAAGATCGTCGCCGACGGTATCAACCGGCTGCGCTCGCCCGAGCATTCCACCATTCTCGTGACCCATTACAAGCGCCTGCTCGAGCACGTGGTGCCCGACCGGGTGCACGTTCTAGCCAACGGGCGCATCGTGCGTTCGGGCGGGCCGGAACTGGCCGACACGCTCGAAGAGCAAGGCTACGTGAACCTGGAAACCGATAGCGAGACCGCCTCGTCATGAGCAATATCGCGCCGCTTATCGACCATTATCTGGCCGAGTACGCCCGTCTCGAGCGTGATCTGCCGGGCAGCGACGCGAACCAGCGGGCCCGCAAGGACGCGCTCAAGGCCTTCGCCGATGCCGGCTTTCCGGATACGCGCCAGGAAGACTGGAAGTACACCAGTCTGCGCCCGGTGGAAAAACGCCGTTTCGAAGCCAGCTCCGAGGCCGGCGACGTATCCCAGGACGCCCTCGCCGCCTTCCTGCCGGCCGATCTGGACGCTTATCGCATCGTGATCGTGGACGGCCACTTCAACCCGCGGCTGTCGTCGCTCGACGGCCTGCCGCAGGGCGTGCAGGTGCAGTCGTTTGCGCAGTATCTCAACGACAACGACGACGCCCGCGTGAAATCGTCCGCGATCGACGCGCAGCCGGGCAGCCTGTCCGACATGAACGCCGCGTTCGCTACCGATGGCGCCTATGTACACGTCGCGGCCAATGCAGCCGCAGACAAGCCGATCCACGTGATCACGCTCTCCAGCGGCGGCCACGAAGACCGCATGTCGCAGGTGCGTCATCGCTATGTGATGGAGCGCGGCAGCCAGGCCACGGTCATCGAACATTACGTGGGCCTGGGTGAAAAAGCCTACTTCACCAACGTGGTGACCGAGGCCGAGATGGGCCAGAACGCCCAGCTCACCCGCTGTCGCGTACAGCAGGAATCCGACCGCGGTTATCACACGGCCAGCTTCTTCGCCCACCAGACGCGCGACAGCCGCGTGTTCAACCATGGCTTCGACCTGGGCGGTCGCCTGGCGCGTACCGATACCCACACGCATCTGGTGGACCCGAACGCGGAAGTGCATTTCTACGGTGTTTACGTGCCGACCGGGCGTCAGCATATGGACAACCACACCTGCGTGGATCACGACACCGAACACAGCGTGTCGCGCGAAATCTACAAGGGCGTGCTGGCCGACCACGGACGTGGCGTGTTCAACGGCAAGATCCTGATTCGCAAGGATGCCCAGAAGACCGATTCGGATCTGAGCTGCGATGCCCTGCTGTTGTCCAACAAGGCCGAGGTGGATGCCAAGCCCGAGCTGGAAATCTATGCCGACGACGTGGTGGCCGCGCACGGCTCCACCGTGGGTCAGCTCGACGAGGACGCCGTGTTCTATCTCAAGAGCCGCGGCGTGGCCGATGACGGCGCCCGGGCGATCCTGACCTACAGCTTCGCCAACGCGCTGGTACAGAAAGTCGGCATCGCGCCGGTCGAGCGGTTCGTGGAAGCCGCGCTGCTGTCCAAGCTACCCGGCGGACAGGGCTACGCCGACCTCGCCTGAATACATCGGGTCAACCCGGAGGACTCATGGCCATTGCAAACGCTGCCGGACATAGCACATTCGATGCCGCCCGTTTTCGCGCCGATTTTCCGATTCTTTCGGAAGCGCTCGACGGCGGCATGCGGCTGTCGTATCTGGACAACGCGGCGACCACGCAGAAACCGATGGCCGTGATCAAGGCGAGCGACGACTACTATCGCCACGCCAACGCGAACGTGCATCGCGCCATCCATGCCCTGTCCCAGCGGGCCACGCGCCAGTACGAAGGCGCCCGTGATCGGCTCATGCGCTTCATTAACGCCAGCGCCCGTTCGGAGCTGGTGTATACGCGGGGCACGACCGACGGCATCAACCTGGTCGCCCAGTGCTTTGCCCGGCCGCGCCTGAAGGCCAGCGACGAAATCCTGCTCACCGAGCTCGAGCACCATTCGAACATCGTGCCTTGGCAGATGGTCGCCGAACAAACCGGTGCGAAAATCGTGGTGGTCCCGGTCGAGGACGACGGCAGCATCACGCTCGAGGCCTTCAAGAACAAGCTGTCCGAGCGTACCGCGATCGCCGCGTTCGCACATGTATCCAACGCGCTGGGCACGGTGCTGCCGGTGGCCGACATGGTTGAGGCCGCCCACGCGGTCGACGCCGTCACCCTCATTGACGGTGCCCAGGCCGTCGCCCATATGCCCGTCGACGTGCAGGCGATTGGCACGGATTTCTACGTGTTTTCCGGCCATAAGCTGTTCGGCCCGACCGGTATCGGCGTGCTCTACGGCCGCGAGGCTCTGCTCGATGCCATGCCGCCCTACCAGGGCGGCGGCGACATGATCGAAACCGTGTCGTTCGAGGGTACGACCTGGAACGAGTTGCCCTACAAGTTCGAAGCCGGCACCCCCAATATCGCCGGTGCTGCCGCGCTCGGCGCCTCCATCGAATATCTCGAAGACGTGGATCTCGATGCCGTGGCCGCCTACGAACACGGCCTGCTGGAACGCGCCACCGCCGGCATGCAGGCCATCGACGGGCTGCGCATCATCGGCAACGCCCCCGGCAAGGCCGCCACCATCTCCTTCGTGATGGAGGGCGTGCATGCCCACGATATCGGCACCCTGCTCGACGAATCGGGCGTGGCCATTCGGACCGGGCATCACTGCGCCATGCCCTTGATGACCCGCTTCGGCGTGCCGGCCACAGCCCGGGCATCGTTCGCCGGCTACAATAACGACGACGACGTCGATGCCCTGATCAAGGGTCTGGAGAGCGTGCAGCGTATCTTCGGCTGATACATACGACCGACCGAACAAGCAGTAACGAGAGCGAACCATGACCGATTGGGTGAATGTCGCCAAGGACGGCGAACTCAAGGAAGGCCAGTGTCGTGTCGTCGACGTGGACGACGTGATGGTGGCCGTGTTTTATCGCGAAGGCAGCTATTACGCCATCGAGGACATGTGTACCCACGACGGCGGCGAGCTCGCCAGCGGCGAGGTCGAGGGCTATGAAATCATCTGCCCGCGCCACGGTGCCCGTTTCTGTATCAAGAACGGCAAGGCGCTCACACCGCCCGCCTACGAGGATGTTCACCCCTTTCCGGTGCGCATAGAAGACGGTATGGTCCAGGTCTGCGACGATCGTTTCGACTGAGAGCGGCCGCTGGCGCCAGGCGCCGGCATCTGGCCGAGCTTACCGGGGGCAACAGGTCATGGGC
>DJIE01000024.1:0-1275 GCA_002433465.1 Salinisphaera sp. UBA6602 | reverse complement strand
TGGGCCCTTTTCGCCTTCTTTACCGGCATCGCTCTACAGGATGCCGGGCTGATCGCAGCCCTGATCCGGAGTGTGGTCGCCTTCGTCTTGGCTGCGGCCTACTTCTGGCTTCTTGATCGCTTTTCGGACCAGATACTCATCTGGCTCGCCATCCTCATCGGCGTGCCCGCGCTCATGTTCGTTTTCCAACTGCAGCTGCTGGCGCGTCTCTAGGCCGGCGGCTAGCGCGTGGCGCCGGTCAATCCGCACGAATTGCGTTGACGATCAGATTCGCGCTCATGCGCTCGCGGAAGACGTTGACCGCCAGCCGGTACACCAGTCGATAGATCGCCCCCGTTTCCAGTAGATCAGCCTGGTTGAAGACCATCGCTTCGATGCTGTGGTCGGCGTGTAGATGCCGCACTTCGAGCTTGAGATGGCGTTCGCCGACAATGCGCTGCGATACGACTTCGAACAGCCCATGAAAGAGCGGTTCCTCGAAACCGTTGCCCCAGGGCCCACTCGCCTCCAGCAGCTTCGCGGTTTCCAGATCGAGTTCTGCTGCGGCCAGCGAACCATCGGTGACGATATCGGGGCTGAGCATGTCCGGCGTCAGCCGCTGTGCGACGGTCGCTTCGAGCGCCTGCTCGAAGGCGTCCACCGCGTCCGGCGAAAGCACCAGCCCCGCGGCCTGGGCATGGCCGCCAAACTGATCGATCAGACCCGGATGGCGGGCATCGACGGCGGCCAACGCATCGCGAATATGCAGCCCGGTAATCGAGCGCGCCGAGCCCTTGAGACGGCCGTTCGCACCCGGCGCAAATGCGACCACCGGCCGGCCGTGGCGCTCGCGCAGCCTGGATGCGATCAATCCGACGATGCCTTCATGCCAATCGTCGCTGTGCACCACCAGCGCCGCACGCTCTGCCGGACTGCGCTCGAGCGCTTCCAGGGCGGCGTCGGCCTCGCCCTGCATACGCCGCTGTACGCTCTGGCGCTGGCGATTGATGGCCGCCAGTTCACTGGCGGTCGCACGTGCGCTGGCGGCGTCCCTCGCCCGCAGACAGGCGACCCCGATCGACATGTCTTCGAGCCGGCCCGCTGCGTTCAGGCGCGGGCCGACCGCGAAGCCGATATCGGCCGCATTCAGGCGGGCGGCATCACGCCCGGCGACCTCGATCAGCGCCGCGATGCCGGGTCGGGCCAGGCCACGACGAATCCGCCGCAGCCCCTGGCTGACCAGCATGCGGTTGAGATGATCCAGGCGTACAACGTCGGTATTGTCATCTGGATTGG
>DJIE01000045.1:8791-14471 GCA_002433465.1 Salinisphaera sp. UBA6602 | reverse complement strand
AGGGCCGCCTTTTTGCTGCTGCCGCCCAGCAGGCTGTTCAGGCCTTTTTCGATACGGGCACGCGTATCGGCATCGACTTTCTTGCCGCGCTCTTCGAGCTTTTCGCGCACCTTGTTCTTGAGGTCGTCTGATTCTTCCTGCAGCCGCTTTTCAGCCGCGCCGCGCAGGGCAGTCTTCACGTCGAGGCTGTAGTCCGGCGACAGCAGGTTGCCGGTGAGCTTGATCGGCACCTGCAGGCCGGCCAGGTCGGCGAGTTTGCCGGAGCTGTCTTCCGGCACCATCGCGGCGACCGTGTAGTCGAGCTTGTTGTCGGCCAGATCATAGCTGCCCGAGCCGGTGGCCTGGAGCACACGCGTGACCAGATTCAGGTCCTTGCCGGCCAGCACGCCGTCGCTGATGCTGAAAGACGCCGCGAACCGGTTGAACGGCGTCTGCTCGTCGCTGCCGATGCCGCCGTCATCCGAGCCGACCTCGTCGCCGGCCAGCCGCGTACGGGCGGCTGCGATCACCTCGGCCAGATTGAAGCCGTTAAAGGCGCCGTCGCGCAGATCGAAGCTCAGATTGCCGTTAAGCGCACGCTTCATGGAGGCCACCTGCTTGCCCGCGCTGGTGACGTCCACGCTCATATTGGCCAGCGCGGCGACCCGGTCGGTATCGGCCACGTCCTTGAGCAGCGGCTCGAACTGCAGGCCGTTGAGGTTGCCCTTGAACGCATAGCGCGGCGTATCTCTGGAAGCATCCACGCGCGCGCTCACGCGCACGTTGCCATCGTAGAGATCTGCCGTGAGCGGCTCGATGGTAAGAACGCCGTCGCGGGCTGCCACCGTAAGCTCGGCATGGGTGACCTCGATATTCGCGGCCGTCAACGAACCGGCCGACAGCTGACCGTTCAGGCGCAGATCCTTAAGCGCCGACAGGTCGATCTCGGCGGCTTTCTGTTTCTCGCCACCGCCGGTTTCGGCCGGCTGTTCGCTCTGGGCCTGCTCGGCGCTGCCCGGCGGCAGATAGTCGTCCACGTTGAGCTGATCAAGATCGAGATCGAACTTGAACGCGGGGCGCTCGAAGTTTTCGACCCTGGCCGACCCTTTCAGCGAGCTTTCGTCGAGCGTGGCGAGTATCTGCTTGAACTCGGCACGGTCATTGTTGATATCGAACTGGGCATCGAAGCCCGCCGAGGACAGCGCGCCGGACTTCTGCGTCGCCGGTGCGTCCATGCCCAGTTCGTTCATGACCGCGCGCGGGTCGAAACGCTTGAACGTCACGCGCCCGGCATAGGCGGGCTTGTCGTTGAGCCCGATGCCGTCGACGTTGGCGGTGACGTTGAGGCCGGCGCCCTGGAAGGTCATGCCGGAAAGCTTCAGGCGACCCTCGGCGGCGTCGTATTCGCCGTTGCCGGAAAGCGAGGCCTGCTGCTTGCCGTTGGGCACGCCTTCGCCCGTGGCCAGCACGCTCAGCGTCATGTCCGAAAAGCGATAGAACTGATCGGCGATATTCGGCTCGACCCGGGCCACCAGGTTGAAGTCTGCGGCCAGGTCTTCTTCCGGTGCGGCAAGATCGCCCGAGAACTCCAGCCGTACCGGCTGGCCGTCCACGAGACGCCCCGTGCCCAGGCGCACGCCGGTCAGGCGATAGTCCGCGCCGGTGGTTTCATCGCGCCAGGAGATGGCGGCATCGGACACATCGATCGCGCCGATCTGTAGCGATTCCAGGGTGAAGCCGCCCTCGGTCTGCGTTCCGGTATCAACGTCGTCGGGGGCTTCGGTCTGCTCGGCTTCCTCGGCCTCGGCCTGGCCCTCGCTCAGGTGTTCGCTAATATCGGCCCAGTTGCTGCGTCCGTCGGCGTTGCGGGCCAGGCGCAGGCGCAGGCCGTTAAGCGTAACCGTGCCCACCTCGATATCGCGCTGAATCAGCGGCAGCAGCTTGACGCTCACCTCGGCGGAATTCATTTCCGCCATCGGCTTGTCGCCGAAGCCCTCGGCGTTGGCCACCTCTACCCGGCCCAGCTCGAGACCGAGCCAGGGAAAAACCGACAGGCCAATATCGCCGCTGATGTTCACCTCGCGTCCGATCTGGCGTTCGATGGCGGCGTTGATCTGCGGCTTGTAATCGTTGGGGTCGAAAATCAGCGGCAGGGCGATCACCGCCACCACGATCAGCGCAACGAGCACGCCCAGCACGGCAAGCAGAATGCGAAGAGTACGTTTCATGCGGGCAAGGCCATATTGAGAATTGTCAAAGCGGCGCGCGGCACGCCTGGGTCGGGGCCAGTGGACCACCCGTTGCCGCCGCGTGTTCCCGGCGAACGATGGCGCCTGCATCCCGGCCGGCGCAAGTCGCATGCAACCGCGAGGCGCGTTATTCTAGCGCGTCTCGACAGGCCGTACGGCCCGATCGACGCGGCAGCAGGAATCTTAATGCCGTATCGGCGCGCATGCCGCGACCGTCAACGGCCGAGATACTCTCGCAAAAAGCCGCCAAGCTCGGCTGCACAAGCCAGATCACCCATCACTATCGACGACGTCGGACAACATCATGCAGATCGAAGTCAACGGTGCCCCCACTGAGTGCGCGGAGCATGCCACGCTCGCGCAGCTGGTCAGTGACCTGGGCTATGGCGATCAGCGTATCGCGGTGGAACACAACGGCCAGATCGTACCCCGCGAGCACTACCCGCAGACGATGATCGGCCCGGGCGACACGCTCGAAATCGTGCATGCCATCGGCGGCGGCCAGGCGGTAGCCGAAGCCGACAGCCTCACCATTGCCGGCCGCAAGTTCGAATCACGTCTGCTGGTGGGTACGGGCAAGTATGCCGATCTCGATCAGGCCGATGCCGCGATTCGAGCCTCCGGCGCGGAGATCGTCACCCTGGCAATTCGGCGCACACCGGCGCTGAACGACCCCGAGGCGGCCAAAAAGCGCAACCTGCTGGACATCATTCCGCCGGAAAAATACACGCTGCTGCCCAATACGGCCGGCTGTTTCAATGCCCAGGATGCGGTGCGCACCTGTCGCATGGCGCGCGAACTGCTCGACGGCCATAACCTGGTCAAGCTCGAGGTGCTGGGCGACAAGAAGACGCTCTATCCGGACATGAGCGAAACCCTGGTCGCTGCAAAACAGCTCGTCGACGACGGCTTCGAGGTGATGGTGTATACCAGCGACGACCCGATCGCCGCGCGCCGCCTGGAAGACATCGGCTGTGTCGCGATCATGCCCCTGGCCGGGCCGATCGGCTCCGGCCTGGGTATCCAGAATCGCTACAACGTGATCGAAATCGTCGAGAACGCCAACGTACCGGTACTCGTCGATGCCGGCGTGGGCACTGCCTCGGATGCCTCGATCGCCATGGAAATGGGCTGCGACGGCGTACTCATGAATTCGGCCATTGCCCATGCCAACAAGCCGGTACTCATGGCCCAGGCCATGCGCCACGCCGTGATCGCCGGGCGCATGGCGTTTTTGGCCGGGCGCATGCCGCGTCGCCGCTATGCGTCGGCGTCTTCGCCGATGACCGACCTGCCGTTCTAGCGTTATCCGCCGCCGGCTGTTCGCCTCGCGGACAATGCCGGGCGAACGTCGTATTTGCCAGGAAGAGATGACGTGAATACAACGCACGCACGCCGTATCCGCAGCTTCGTACGCCGCGAGGGTCGTCTGACCAGCGGCCAGCAGAAAAACCTCGACCTGCTCTGGCCGCGCTATGGCCTGAGCATGCCCGAAGCGCCTATCGACTGGGCCGAGGAATTCGGCCGCGAAGCGCCGCGTACGCTGGAAATCGGTTTCGGCGCGGGCGAAGTGCTGGCCGATCTGGCGACGCATCATCCGGACGAGGACTTCATCGGTATCGAAGTCTATCTCACCGGCGTCGGCCGGCTGCTGGGGGCGATCGATGCCGCCGGAGCAACAAACGTACGCGTATTCAACCTCGACGCGGTCGAAGTGCTGGCCGCCGGCTTTGCGGATGCCAGCCTCGACAACGTGCTGCTCTACTTCCCCGATCCCTGGCCGAAGAAACGCCACCACAAGCGGCGCATCGTGCAGCCCGGCTTTGCCGACGAGATCGCCCGTGTTCTCAAGCCGGGCGGCCTGTGGCGGCTGGCCACGGACTGGGAAAACTATGCCGAACACATGCGCGAAACGCTCGACGCGCATTCCTCGTTCGAGAACATCGGCGATCGCGACGGCTTCGTAAGCGAACCGCCGCGTACCGGCACGCGCTTCGAAGCCCGCGGCCTGCGCAAGGGGCACGGCGTATTCGATATGGCCTATCGTCGCCTGCCCTGAGTCATCGAGCCTGCCGCGCGCCATCGAAAGACCCGTTTCAGCCACGGCCGGTCGCATGTGGCACCGCTTTTGCTAACCGTGAACGGCATGGCAGAAGGGGCGCTCACGACAACGCCGTTCGTCCAATGGCGAGTAGCGAAGGTTCGACGATGCCTGTACCTTCAAACAACGGGGCCGAGGACAACCGACATTACCACTGTTCGGATTTGCGCGCCGGTCGACCTCTTCGTCGACCAAGCCAAGCGCAACGGTCGGCGATAGTCGCAGGCGAATGAAGCGAGGCGAATACATGAATCAATCCAGCGCTGACCAGCGCAAGGACCGCAACATCATCCTCGTGGCGCTTAACGCCATCGATCAGGCCTTCGGCTGGCTCGAGCGTATTGTCGTCGCCGGCAGCGTTCTGGTCATGGCCGGGCTGATGAGCCTTCATGTCGTAACCAGTCTGCTGTCCGGCCTGTTGACCGAGTACGAGACGACCCCCGGGCTGACCTGGCTTGCGCATATCAACGCCGTCATACCCAGCGGCATTGCCGGCACGTACGAAGTGACCGAAATGCTCATCGTGGTAATGACGTTCGTGGGCGTCGGTTATGCGGCACGCTGTGCTCGCCATATCAGCATGTCGGCGATTTACGACCAGCTCAGTGGTTGGCTGCGCAAGACGCTTCTCATCATCATCTGTCTGGGCACCGGCGCCCTGATGTTCTACTTCGCCTACAAGTCGGCCCAGTACGACATGACGCTTTATGAACGCGGCCGTACCAGCTCGGCGCTGGGCATCCCCCTGTGGACGGTCAATCTGGCGCTGCCGATCGGCTTTACGCTGGCCGGCGTGCAGTACCTGCTGACCATCGTTCGCAACCTGGTCAGCGACGATATCTATCGCTCCTTCAACGAAAAGGAAGAGTATTCCGACGTACCGCTGGACGACAGCGGCCAGACCCACGCAAGTGCCGAAAGACATGGCGTCTGAGCGTCGGCAGTGGCCTGCAAGCAAAATGATGACGAGGGATAGCGCATGCTGATGTGGTTGGGCTTGATCATGCTCGTGCTTTTGATGCTCGGGTTTCCGATGATGGTGCCGCTGGCCGTCGGCGCGCTCTACATGATGTTCACCGGCATGACCTTCTTCGGCCCCGACCAGGCGGTGAGCTGGATGATCAACGGCGTGGGCAGCTGGGTCCTGGCCGCGGTGCCGATGTTCATATTCGCCGCCGACATCCTCACCAAGGGCCACACAGCCAACCGGCTGCTGGATCTGGTGGACGCCTTCACGCGCCACATGCGCGGCGGCCTGCCGATCACCACCGCGGCCTCCTGCGCGCTGTTCGGCGCGGTCTCGGGCTCGACCCAGGCAACCGTGGTCGCCATGGGCGGGCCGATGCGCCCC
>DJIE01000045.1:8638-8781 GCA_002433465.1 Salinisphaera sp. UBA6602 | reverse complement strand
ATGATGGTGCCGCTGGCCGTCGGCACGCTTTACATGATGTTCACGGGCATGACCTTCTTCGGTCCGGACCAGGCCGTGAGCTGGATGATCAGCGGCGTGGGCAGCTGGGTCCTCGCCGCGGTGCCGATGTTCATCTTTGCCGC
>DJIE01000045.1:7680-8249 GCA_002433465.1 Salinisphaera sp. UBA6602 | reverse complement strand
ACCCGCCACATGCGCGGCGGTCTGCCGATTACCACGGCTGCTTCCTGTGCGCTGTTCGGCGCTGTCTCCGGCTCCACCCAGGCCACGGTGGTTGCCATGGGCGGGCCCATGCGCCCCCGCCTGCTGGCCAAGGGCTATTCCGACAAGTTCGCGCTGGCGCTGATCATCAACGCCTCGGATATCGCCCTGCTGATCCCGCCGTCGATCGGGTTCATCGTCTACGGCGTGGTCATGAAGACTTCGATCGGCGACCTTTTCCTGGCCGGCATCCTGCCCGGCTTGCTGATTCTGGGCATGTTCGCGATCTACTGCTATATCGGCGCCATCGTTCAGGGCATTCCGGCCGAACCCAAGGCCAGCTGGGGCGAACGCTTCACCGCGCTGCGCAAGACCCTGCTACCGCTGGGCTTTCCGGTACTGGTCGTAGGTGGCATTTACGGCGGTTATTTCAGCGCCGTGGAAGCCTCGGCGGTGGCGGTTGCCTATGCCCTCATACTTGAAGTGGTCATCTATCGCCAGGTCTCCATTCGCGATCTCGGCCCGCTGGCCCTGTCGACGGGCATGATCAC
>DJIE01000045.1:0-7356 GCA_002433465.1 Salinisphaera sp. UBA6602 | reverse complement strand
GCCGTGGTGTTCATCCTGGTGGCCGTGGGCGCAGCCTTTTCGCAGACGCTGGGCACCGCGGGCGTGCCCGAACAGCTGCTTGGCCCTGCGATCGATGCCATCGGCGACAATCAGATCCTGGCCCTGCTTCTGATCGCGGCCGCCTTCTTCGTGGGCTGCATGTTCGTCGATCCGATCGTGGTCATTCTGATTCTGGTGCCGATCTTCAAGCCGCTGGTGCAGTCCGCCGGACTCGATCCGGTTCATGTCGGCGTCATCGTCACCCTGCAAGCCGCGATCGGCTCGGCCACGCCGCCCTTCGGCTGCGACATCTTCACCGCCATCGCGGTATTCCGTCGGCCCTATATGGAAGTGATTCGCGGCACCCCGCCGTTTATCGCCATCCTCATGCTGGCGACCTTCATCCTGATCCTGTTCCCGCAGATCTCGCTGTTCCTGCCGTCGATCGGGGGGCAGTAGCGAAGCAGGCGCGCAGAACCACGCCGATTTAGGCCTATGGCCAGGACCGACGCGCAGCGGTCGGCGAGACACGGACCATGCACAGCAATCGCGCCCCGTGACGGGGCGCTTTTATGGTGCAGGTAGAGTCTTGCGATGACCGTACTTCGCACCGCACGCCAAGACGATCTGAACGTGCTCATCCAATGGATCGGCTCGCCGCAGCAGTGTCTGTATTGGGCCGCCCCCCGGGTGTCGTATCCGATCGACAAGGCGCAGCTGGCCGAACAGATCGAATGGATCGTGCCGATGCGTTCTGCCTGGTCGGCACGCAAGAACTGCTGGGCTTCGGTCAGGTGATGCCGAAACCACGAAACCGTTCATTTCGCCCGGCTGATCGTCAGTCCGTCGCATCGCGGCCAGGGTTACGGGTTCGAACTCGTGAACGCGCTACTCCGCCGGGCTCTGGCCCGGCAGCCAAAATCCGTTTCTTTGAACGTATTCCGCGATAACGCGGCAGCGATTGCGGTGTATCGGCGACTGGGATTCAGCGAGGCCAGTCCCGTTCCGGGCTATCCCCGGTCCGCGGCGCTGCATATGCGCTACGCACGCTGAGTTCGGCGTGACGGCGCTCGCCCAGCAACCACAGGCGACGCTGTGAATCGGTCCAAAAGCACACACGCGCGGACATAAGGCGACCGGCGCGGCCGTTGCGTAACCCGGGCACCGTTCCAGACACAAAAAAGCCCGGGCAGCGAACTGCCCGGGCCGGGTTGGCTGGGTCTGACCGCCAGGTCAGCCGTGCTCGCCAAGCACGTTTTATTCGTCGTCGCTCGAGCCGGTTTGCTTGACCGCACTCAAAAGCGCGTCGAGCGATTTCTGAGCGCCGTCGCCGACGTCGTTGACGAAGGTCTCACGCACCGGTTTCACCATCTTGCGGAACGCCGCGCGCTGCTCGTCGTTGAGCTCGATGATTTCGATATCGCTCTTGGACTTGATCGTGTCCAGACGCTCGGAGTTGAACTTCGTCTGGATGTCGTAGCCCGTCTTCACCAGCTGCTGGGTGACGTCCTTGACCATCTTCTGCTGTTCCGAAGACAGGCCTTCGTACCAGTCCAGATTGCCCATCAGGGTCGCCACGAACTGCGACTGCTTGGCAAAGATCATGGCCTTCTGTACTTCGTAGAAGCCCATTTCCTCGTGCGCGAACACCGGCTGGATGTTGCCCTCGGCCTGGCCCTGCTGCAACGCGCTGTAGAGCTCGCCATAGGCAATCGTGATCGGCGACGCGCCGTAAGCCCGATAGGTCGAGCGCAACAGGCTGTTATCCATCACCCGGATTTTCAGGTTCTTCATGTCGGCCGGGGTCTTGATCGGCTTGTTGGCCGTCCAGACCTGATAGCCCTCGGTCAGTTCCGCCAGCGGCACGAGGCCACGGTTGCGAAACGAGCTCTGCCAGGCATCGCTTTGCAGGAACGTATCCGAGTTGAGCGCCTGGGCCGTCGCCCACTGATCCGACGGCATGACGAAGTTCAGGCTCAGCAGCTGGCTTTCCGGCACGGTGCCGCCGAGCGCGCCCGAGCCGAAGCCGATCTGGATCGCGCCGTTCTGGACTGCGTCATAGAGCGCGGAATAGCTCGAACCCCACTTGCCGTACGGCAACAGCTGCACGGTGATGTCACCGTCGCTCTTCTCTTCGATCAGGTCCTTGAATTCCTTGGCGTACTGGTACTGGACGCTGCCCTCGATCTCTTCGAGACCGAAGCGCCAGGTTTCGGCGTTTGCCGAGCCCGCGACCGTGACGAGCCCGAACGCGATGGCCAAACCGATGGCTTTGAGCCGCATAAATCCCCCTTCGTGGATTCTGAATAGAGTGGTTTCACTAAATGGTAAAGGCCGGTTCATGTCAAGCCAGGCGGCGCGGCGAACCGGTTTATCAATCGCCGCAATGAACCGGTCACAGTGGTCTTGCAGCGTGATCCACAACGTATGCAAAAGCTGCGCCGGGCGGATACGACATCCTGCGATCCAGCGCACTGCGGTGGTATGGTTGTCGATCGATGCGCGCGGTTTAAGCGCCCGTTCATCGTTACCCTGTTTGCGCATTCTGGGCGGTGTCATCGCATCGCCCGCACGCGCCAACACCGGCCGTACTGGGAGTATCGCAACATGTCCGTTATCCATCCGATCGTCGCGGTGACGGGTTCATCCGGTGCCGGCACCTCGACCGCCCGTATTGCGTTCGAGCATATCTTCCACCGTCTGCACGTACGCGCGGCCTATATCGATGGCGATGCCTTCCATGCCTACAGCCGGCGCGAGATGGCCAAGGCAGTACGTCGCGCCACCATTCGCGGCGAGAATTTCAGCCATTTCGGTCCGGGCGCCAACCGTCTCGATCGCCTGCAGAAACTGTTTGCCGAATACGGCGATCGCGGCACCGGCGAGACGCGCCGCTATCTGCACGACGAAATCGAAGCCGCCGAGTTCGGTCTGGAACCGGGCACGTTTACCGAGTGGGGTCCGATCGCCGCCGATACCGAACTGCTGCTCTACGAAGGCCTGCACGGCGGCGTGGTCACCGACCAGGTGGACGTGGCCCAGCACGTGGATCTGATGGTGGGCGTCGTGCCCACCATCAACCTGGAATGGATTCAGAAGATTCGGCGCGATATCGACGTACGCGGCTATGCCCCGGAAGACGTCGCCAAGGTGATCCTGCGGCGCATGCCCGACTATGTGCGCTATATCACGCCCCAGTTCACCCGCACCGACGTCAATTTCCAGCGCGTGCCGCTGGTGGATACGTCCAACCCGTTCGTGGCCCGCGACGTACCCAACGATGACGAATCCATGGTGGTGATCCGGTTCCGCGATCCGGCGCACTGGGCGGTTGATTTTCCCTATCTGCTGACCATGATCCATGGATCGTTCATGTCGCGCCCGAATACCGTGGTGGTACCGGGCACGAAAATGCGCATGGCCATCGAAATCATCATTGGACCGATCATCCGGCGCCTGCTCGAACAGCGCGAAGCCGCGCTGTCGCGTTGAGCGCACCCGACACGTCAATAAAGAAGACCTTCATGCAATACCGCAAACTCGGCCGCAGCGATATCGACGTCAGCCGTATCGCGCTGGGCACCATGACCTTTGGCGAACAGAACAGCGAAGACGAAGCCCACCGCCAGATCGACTATGCCCTCGATCAGGGCGTGAACTTCATCGATGCCGCAGAGATGTACCCCGTGCCGCCCAAGGCCGATACCCAGGGCCGCACCGAGGAGTACATCGGTTCGTGGCTCGCCGCCTCCGGCCGGCGCGACGACGTGGTTCTGGCCAGCAAGGTCACCGGCCGCTCAAAAATGGACTATCTGCGCGACGGCTTCGAAACGCGCCTGACGCCAAAACAGATTCGTAGCGCCCTGGAAGCCAGCCTCGACCGCCTACATACGGATTATCTCGACCTGTATCAGGTGCACTGGCCGGACCGCTCGACCAACACCTTCGGCAAGCGCGGTTACACCCATGCCGAAGACGACGACGCCGTACCCATCGAGGACACGCTGGGCGAACTGGGACGTCTGGTCGAGGAAGGCAAGATTCGCTGCGTCGGCCTGTCCAATGAAACGCCGTGGGGACTGATGCGCTATCTGCGCGCGGCCGAAAACGAAAACCTGCCGCGCGTGGTGTCCATCCAGAACCCCTACTCGCTGCTCAACCGCACCTTTGAAATCGGCCTGGCCGAATGCGCCGAGCGCGAGGACGTCCGCCTGCTGGCCTATTCACCGCTGGCCTTCGGCATGCTCACCGGCAAGTATCTCGACGGCGCCGCGCCGGAAGGCGCGCGCCTGACGCGCTGGGAGCGTTTTTCACGCTATACCAACGCCCGCGGCAAGCAGGCCACCGCCGACTATGTAGCGCTGGCCCAAAAGCACGGCGTGGACCCGGCCCAGATGGCGCTGGCCTATGTGAACAGCCGCAGCTTCCTGACCTCGAACATCATCGGGGCAACCACGATGGAACAGCTGGAAACCAATATCGCCAGTGCCGATATCGAGCTTTCGGACGAACTCGTCCAGGCGATCGAGGCGATCCACGCGGACAACCCCAACCCCTGCCCGTAGCAACAGCGGGCTAGCCGTTCAACCGCGGGCGCGATCAGCGCCTGCGGTTTATTGCTCCGGCAGCAAACAAGCTGGCTGTGTCGGCTGGCTTCATCGCCGTTGGCCGTGGCAGGCCTGCTTTCGCAGACACGCGTTATCAGCCCGAAAAATCATCTGTTGAATGGTCTATTCTTGGGCCGGGTTAATAACGTATGGCCGTTGGCGACATAGCGGTAGTATTCGATACCCACATCGCTAAAGCCCGGCTCGTCACGCTCGCCGATCGCATCGACCACGAATTCGTCGTGCGCGGGCACCGGGTCGAGCGCGGCGACGCGGCCGTCGTGCAGGGCAACATACTGATCCTGATCAAGATCCAACGGGTCGCCCAGTGCGCTCATGAAGTTGATGCGCTCGGCTGCGCCGCGCCAGTCGTCGGCCACGCGCATCGGCAAGGCCTCGGCGGCATCGCCGCTGCCATAGCCCAGCGCCAGCCAGCGCTGGCCGTCCAGATTCACGTCTTCGCGCAGCGCCTGCACGAAGCCGGCCGCCAGCCAGGCCGGCAGCGCCGCCGTATAGAGATTGCCCAGGTCGCGCATCATCTCGCTGCCCAGTGACAGCTTGGCAACGACCAGCTGTTCCCAGAATTCGCTGCCGCGCAGGCTGCGCAGCAGCAGCGACGCCAGCGGAAAGGCATCGTCGCCGCTCAGCCCGGCCTGTACACGCTGGCGCATGTCCGGGGCCGCGCCGCCGATCTCGGCCAGCAAGGCGTCGTAGTCCATATTGGCCTCGACACAGTAATCGCGCAGCTGGGCGCGCGCGGCGTCATCGCCCTCGGCGAGCGCGAACAGATAGGCCATGGCCCAGCCGGAAGCCGGCATCTTGTGATACGGCCGGTGCATGAACACCGCATCCACGCCCCTGAAATAATCGGGCCCGCGCTCGCTCTGGCGCGCGAGCAGCGCGTTCATGGCATGGCGGGTGGCATCGATATAACAGCTGGTCGAATAGCGACCGTTGAATACCGGCAGATCCTGCATCTGCCCGTCGATGCGGCTGGGCTGGCCGCGAAAACGGGCGAACGGCTTGCGAAAATCCACCATGCGATAGTCCGAGGCGCTGCCCGCGCCGGCCAGATCCACATGCAGCAGCCGCGGCTCGGCCTCGAGGAGCATGGCCACTGCCCCCGCGCCCTGGGTAGGCTCGCCGCTGCTGCCGCGCTCGTATTCGGCGATATCGGAGCAGATCACGATCGCCTTGCGCGTGGCCCCGTCGGTGGCCAGATAGCGCAGCGCGCCCTTCATTGCATATACGCCGCCCAGACAGGCGTGCTTGTATTCCGGCACCTCGCATTCGCGCGACATCGCCGGCATTTCGTGGGCCGCCAACGCATCGTCGAGCATGCCCTTGACGATTACCGAGCCGGCCGAGTTGTCGCTGGAGGATTCCGTGCCCAACGCCAGATAGCCGATCTCGCGCGGGTCGATATCGTAGGCCTGGATCAGGCGCCAGGCCGCGTTCGCCGCCAGCGTATACACGCTCTGTTCCGGGCCGCGCATACGAAAACTGCGCCCCACGACGTTGCGGATCTTGTCCCAGGGCTGGTCGTTCCATTCGCACCAGTCGGCGAGCTGTACACGATAGGGCGGCAGATATAGCGCCAGTCCACTGATTCCAGGCATCGCGGTCTCTTGTCTTCGCGGGCATGCCGAACGACGGCAGGCCGATTTGAATGGCGGTATGCTAGCAAATGCTGCGCTTTGTATTACGCATGGCCACTGCGCCGCCACAATGCTTTCGCGTATCCTTTCGCCCTCTTCTCGACCGGCCCTGGGCTTAACGAATGAGTGCCGCACCGCTTTCGCCTGCCACCGCCCGCGCGCACAGCAACATCGCCCTGATCAAGTATTGGGGTAAACGTGATGCCGCGCTCAACCTGCCGGCCGTGGGTTCGATTTCGATCACCCTCGATGCGCTGTATACCGATACCCGGGTCGGGTTTCATGCCGGCATCGATCGCGACAGCGTGGATATCGGCGGGCGCAAGGTCGATGCCGCTCCGTTTACCCGCTTTCTCGACCTGATCCGGGCACGCGCCGGGATCGAGCATCGGGCACGGGTGGAATCCTGGAACAATTTCCCGACCGGCGCGGGCCTGGCGTCGTCGGCCTCCGGCTACGCGGCACTGGCCCTGGCGGCCTGTCGCGCCGCCGGCCTCGACACGAATGCGCGCGAGCTGTCGATGCTCGCCCGCCAGGGCTCGGGCTCGGCCGCGCGCTCGATTTTCGGCGGCCTGGTGGAGATGCATCGCGGCGACAGCGCTCGCGGCGAAGACGCCTACGCCGAACCGTTGCTTGGCGCTGCGGACTGGCCGTTGGCTGTGGTCGTGGCCATTACCGATCGCAACGCCAAGCGGGTGAATTCCACTGCCGGCATGAGCGGCCTCGATGAGCGCTCCGACTATTACGACGCCTGGGTGGCCCGTGCGCCCCGCGACCTCGCCGACATGCGCGACGCCATCGCCGCGCGCGATTTCGAAACCGTCGGCGCGCTCACGGAAATGAGCTGTCTCAAGCTGCATGGGCTGATGCTGTCGACACGGCCCGGCCTGCTCTACTGGAACGCAGCGACCGTGGCGGCCATGCACGCCGTTCGCGAACTGCGCGAAGCGGGCACGCCGGTCTACTTCACGATCGATGCCGGCCCCCAGGTCAAGGCGATCTGTGCGCCCGAACATACCGCCGAGGTCGCCCGCGTACTGGCCGACGTGCCCGGCGTGCTCGACACCCGCGTCAGCGGCCTCGGCCCGGAC
>DJIE01000198.1 GCA_002433465.1 Salinisphaera sp. UBA6602 | reverse complement strand
GCCAGAAGGCAGGTGCCGTCAACGGCATGCAAAGCGCGGTCTGGGGCATCACCATCGCGGCCGTCGTGATTGCACCGATCGGGCTGGTGGATATCGCAGCCGACGCGTTTGACTTGCAGCTGCTGCTCATCGCACTCGGCGTGGCTATTCTGTCCACCGCGCTGCCCTACACCCTGGAGATGGTGGCCCTGCCCCGCCTGCCCACCCAGACATTCGGCACGCTGATGAGTCTGGAACCGGCCTTTGGCGCGCTATCCGGCCTGCTGTTTCTGGGCCAGGGACTCGCACTGCTGCAATGGCTGGCGATCGGCGCGATCATCATCGCATCGGTAGGCACCACCCTCGCCGCAGACGACCCCGATGCCGTAGAAGCGCCCTATCCGGACTGAGGTTCTGGCAGGCCCTTCTCCCCGCTTCAACCGGCGCATCGCGATTTCCATACACAGCAGGCGTGGTCGCACGCATTGCCCAAAATCCATTTGTGCTAAATAAACAAAGCCTTGCGCTCTGCGCACCGAACGCTATTCTTTGCCCGCCCGCAGCGTCCGGCCAAAGGCCGCTCTGCCCCCTGTTCGTTGTTTCATGCCGAGTACCTGGCGTATGCGTCGATTGAGTATTGGGATTGTTCTTGCCTTGTCGATCGGCATCCTGGCCGGCTGCACCTCGCAAACGCAGGTCTCGTTTGCGCCCGAGAAGGGCGATGCGCGCACGTACCGTCTTTTCTCGCGAGCCGAGTACCAGATGCGCGATGCCACCACGGACAAAGACTGGGTGTTGGAAAGCGAAGGACTCGTGCGTTATCGAGCCGGCGACGACGCCTCTGGCATGACGATCACACCGCTGAATCTTTGCGTCAGCGGGCAGCGAAGCGTGCGCAACTACTGCAGCTCCTGGAAAGGCGAACGCTCGCCTTGGCTGCGTGCGGTGCTTGCTGCGGGCTTCAAGGTGCCCGAAGACGCGCACGACCAGCGCTGGCCGCAAGCGCTCAAGCCCGACACCATGGCCGCGTTGCGCGATAGGGATGAAGATTTTGCCCGGCTGATGCGGCGTCAATTCGTGGCGCCGGCTGTGTTTTCGGGACTGGATGCCACGCCCGGCAACACGCAAACGCTGGATAGCATTGCCGGACTGCCGCCGGCCATACTCACGGTGATGGCGGTCACGCCGGATCGTGTCTTCGTATCGCTCGCGCCCTCGGTCGAGGGCGATCATCTGGCCGGGCACCTCGTGCTCGATCGCCACAGCGGCTGGATCGAGCGCATGGCCGCCGTCTACGAAAGCAGCGTGTCCATGGGTGGCCGACAAGAGCCGGTGCGCCAGCTCGTCACGCTGGTGCCGGCAGACTGGCATGCACAATCGCTGCGTCATCACTACGAAGCGCCGCGCTACGATTCGCGGTCGGAAGGCCAGGTTTACACCACGTTCAATACCAGCCCGACCACGGCCGTCGCCCTCGACGAGGACGACCCACACGCACCCGAGCCGCTGACCGAAGGCGAGGTTTTCCCAACCGCGGTTGGCGGTTTCAGGGCAGACACAGCCTGGGGTGTCGAGCTGGATTTCGACCATGCCCTGTGGGAAGACCAGCGCCCACGCTTCGGGCGCCTGGCATACCGTGACCTGACCCCGCTCGACGCCAATGATCGCGCCATCGATCTCGAGCTCGCCGGCGACTATACGAAAACGGCCCCCGATACGCTTACCGGCAACCTGCACACGAGCAATCGGCGCTTGCCGCTGGGTATCGAGCATGTCGCCGAACGTTTGGAGCGTATCGCGGCGATCAGCGCAAAGGCCGACTATTATCCGATCGACACCACCGACACGCTGACCCTGGACCTGCAAGCCGACGATAGCGACCCAAACCGCGTCGAGGGCGAAAGCGGCGTGACCGCGTCGCTCATCCCGCAAGGCGAGCACAATTACCTGCTGACACTTTCCGGACGTCGCGACTACCTCAGCGCGCTGATGCTCGAACGCGAACCCCCCATGTTTGCCGCCGAACGCAACAACGACCTATGGCCCGACTGGGTCCGGCCCGGCGAACGCGATCTGTTCGCCACGATCCTCGGCAACGGCAGCGCCCGTTTGCTGCCACTGCACATCGACCCCAAGGCTCGTGCCGTAACGGTCGCAGTCCGGGTGCTGGCAGAGCAGCCGGCCTTTAGCAAGGCGGTGCGATTCATTCCCTACAAGGCGCGCTACAACGCGCTGGATATCGGCCCGGGCGTGCATATCCCGCTGAATTTCGTGCCGTCGAGGCTTTTCAGCGAACTCCGCGGCGAGCAGCAAGTGCGTGCCATGGCCGATGACAAACTCAAGCCGCTTGCCATGGACAGCGGCGCGCCGATCTTCGCGCTCTCGCCCGAACAGAGCGCGCTGTGCACCCTCTCGGCCACGACGCCGAACGGCAAACCGGTGGCCGCACGCTGGCAGGTGATACGCCAGGAATACCCGACGTTCGGGGATGGCGCCGACCGCCAGATGCTGGACACCCTGCTCTGGCGGCTGATCGAGAAAGACGGCGGCCCGGCCACTACCGAGGGCGCGGTCGAACTGGGGCTGCGTTGCCGTGCCCGCCAGTGGCAGACCGCCAATTACGACCTGGGCGACCGACCCTGGCTGATCGACCTGGAACGCTTGACCGGCCAACAGCCGGATCCGACCATGCCGGTCGGCGTGCTGCTCGGCCGTTATCGTTTTCTGGACGCCAACGGCCAGGCCCTGAGTGTACTGCCGGCCCAATTCGACCACTTCTGGGATTACCAGCCGGCCAACGACCGGCTCGCGCCGTTTCTCGTCGACGGGCGCTATCTGCGAATCGCCGGGCAACCTGCCAGTGTCGAAGTCGTGAAACCCGGCGACATCACCGTCGACAAGCGCTGGACGCTACCGGCCGCCGAGCACGCCACGGACACCCGCTGATCGCACCGCCGCGCTTGCCCGCCGCGCCGTTCAGGGCTTGAACAGCGCGGCTTCCAGCTTCTCGACCAGCGCCCGCGCGCGCTCGTCCAGCGCGTCGATCGAGGGCGCATCGTCGGCGGTGTAGCGCATGCCCACCAGCCGATAGACCGCCGCGAGCATTCGCATCTGCAGGCCGTCGACTTCCTCGGCCGTGGCATAGGCCATGGTCATCAACGCCACTGTACGATCCGGGTCGTCGTTGATGCAGGTCACGCCCAGCCCGTACCAGGCGTCGGCAACCGTGGGATCGGCCCAGATCGCCTGCCGGTAGTAATGCTGTGCGGATTCACGCTCGCCCAGCAAAAGCAGCCATTTGCCCGCTTCCGCGGCGGCCATCGCGGCATAGGGGTCGTCGTCGACGATGGACTTCAAGCCCTCGATACGCGTTTTCAGCCGATCCATGGTTTCACCGGGTCGCCGATCCGCCTGCGGCAGGCGCGCCGCGCCGATCATCAAATCCCTGTATTCACGAACGCTGGATCGCCGTGGCCGTGGATGCTGCAAGGTACGTCGTGCCAGCGTTTCCAGGCGCGCTCGAAAACGCTCGGGGTCGTCGCTGTTCACGGCCGCGACGGTCGCGTCGATATCAGCTTCGAGCTCGCTTTCATCAGGCACCGAAGCACGCGCCTGGCGCAGCGTCGTGGGCGGCTCGCTCGGCGCCTCCTGCTGCACTGGCGCCGTCGCGTTCGCCTTGGTCCGCCGGCTGGACGGGTCGGAGGTGCTGCAGCCGCGTATCGATACCGCCCCCATGAGCACCAGCGTGACCACCACAACGCTCACCACGAACAGCCGGATGTTGTCGCCGGCAGCGGCCGCAGACGCTGCCTGGCCGCTCCGCGAAGCAGGCCTGGCGGGGCGACGCCGGCCGGTGGCCCGGGCCGTATTCCCTGCCACTCGCGCCTGTGCTGCCGTGCGTTGGCGTACCCGCTGTCGCACTTTCTGCTGCCGGCGTTCGCGTTTCTTGCGACGGGCACCGGCATGCCGACGTGAGGCGGCCAGCACCCGTTCGCGGGCACACTCGCCGCAGGGCTGGCCGGCAAAATGCTGGTGCCCATGATTCTTCGAACAGACCACAATCCGCCCCGAGTCGCGCCGGGCATAGACCGACAGCGCGTCCGCCCAGGCAGCCGCGCTCGGACGATCGGTCGATGCAAAGGCACGATCGAACAGATCACGCAGCTCGCGCGGCATCGCCTCGTGTGCGCTGACGGGGCTCGGCGCGAGTTGCGGATGCGGCTGGCGGCCATAGGCATAGAGCCACACACGAATACGCGCCGGGATATCGGTCGGCACACGATCGTCTGTCGGCTTGCCGGTAAACGGGTGAATACCGAAATTCAACAGCCGGAATACGATCACCGCCAGCGCGAACAGATCTTGTTCGCGACCCTTGCCCGGCTTGACGCCACGCCCCTGAAATTCCGGTGCGAGATAGTCGGGCGTGAATTGCTCGGCGGGAAAACGCCGGCTGCGCCCCTGTACGGAAAAGCCGTCGCAGTCGAGCAGGGCGATATACAGCGAGTCGCGATAGAAGCGCAGGTTGACCGGCTTGAGATCCACCAGATAATGCTTCTGGCGATGCAGTGAAGAAATCACGCTGGCCAGATTCGCGGCCAGCGTCATCTTCACGCCGAGGCTGGGATTCAAACCGGCGGCGCGCGCCTGGCGTGCCTGCAGCATGAGCTCCAGCTCTTCGGTCGAGCCCATGTCCAGCAACGGCATGGCAAAGCCGATGAAGCGACCGCCGCGATCGAATATCTTGTCCTGCGGCCAGGCGATCTGGGTGATCGTCTGGCCGCCGAATTCGCGCGCCGGCAGACGCGGCGCGAGCTCCAGCATGGCCTCGATCTTGTGGGCATAGTCCCCGCGCTCGATTTGCGGGTGATAGATCTTGGCCACCTGGTCGGGCGCATCCGGCAGGCGATAGATGGTGCCGGCGCCGCCGCTCTTGATTGCCCGGCCCAGCGCCATGGCGCGCTGACCCACGCGCACCCGCTGGCCAACGCGATCAGCGCGCGCCATCACTCTTGCCCTGTACGGCGGCTTGCCCTGCTGCCATGAAACGACCCTGCTGCCTGCTCGATTCGCCCACGCCTGGCGCGCCGACAAACGCGCGAGTATAGCGACACCCGTGGCCGCATGCGGCGCTGGGCATTGTCTGAAGATTGGCGCTAAACTTATGCCAAAACAACAGGAAGCATGCGATGAGCGATAACGCGATCCCGGACGTGGCCCTGATCGACAACACCGAACAACGCACCCCGCTGGTGCTGGTGCTGGATCGCTCCGGCAGCATGGGCGGCGCACCGATCGAACAGCTCAATGAAGGGCTGCAGCTGCTCGAACAGGAACTCAAGAACGATGTGATCGCCGCCAAGCGGGTACGTATTCTCATCGTCACCCTGGGCGACTACGACGAGGCCAGCATCGTCGGCGACTGGTGCGACGCCATGGATTTCAGCGCGCCCAGACTCGAAGCCAATGGCACAACGCCGACCGGCCAGGGCGTCGAAATCGCGCTGGCCGAAATCGAGGATGAGAAGGCCCGCTACAAGGAATCCGGCATCGCCTACACGCGCCCCTGGCTGTTCGTGATGAGCGACGGCCTGCCGACCGATGCCTGGGAACAGAGCGCGGCCGCCTGCTGCCAGGCCGAGACGGACCAGAAGGTCGCGGTGTTTCCGATCGCCGTGGGCAACGGCTCCAATACCGAAACGCTGGGCGCGTTTTCCAGCCGCGGCGTGGCCGGGGTCAAACAGCTGGCCGGCCTGCATTTTAAAGAGCTGTTCCTGTGGCTGAGCACCAGCCTGCAAACCGTATCCCAGTCCCAGGCCGGCGACCGGGTCCAGCTGCCGCCGACCGATAGCTGGTCGTCGGTTCAGGTCTAGGAAGTTTTGCGGTGAGCTGGCAGTTGTTCGGCGCTTCGGCGATCGGCGCATCGCATATCGCGGGCGATCTGCCCTGTCAGGATGCCCATGCCTATCGCCATACCGGCAACGGTTTCGTGGGTGTGGTCTGCGACGGCGCCGGTTCGGCGGCCTATAGCGATGCCGGCGCGCG
>DJIE01000021.1:4500-7119 GCA_002433465.1 Salinisphaera sp. UBA6602 | reverse complement strand
AGCTGTGGCTGCGCAAGCTGCGCGACGAGGCCTATGTCGACGTGCGCATGCCGGGCTACCAGTCCAGCAACGGCGGCTAGGTCAAGTTGACGTCGACCGCACGTCTGGCCTTCACACCCGGCGAGCCGGCGGGCATCGGCCCGGATCTGGCGGTACGGATTGCCCAGCATGAACAGGCGGCCCAGCTGGTCGCCGTGGCTGATCCGGACCTGCTCCAGGCCCGGGCCGCCCAGCTCGGACTGGCGCTGACGCTCGAAACGATCGACTACGACGCGCCGCCCCGGCCTCTGCCGGCCGGCACGCTGGGCATCGAACCGCTGCGTTGCGCCAATACGCCACGCCCCGGCGCGCTGGATTCCGGCAATGCCCGCTACGTGCTCGACTGCCTCGATCGCGCGGTCGATATATGCCTGGAGGGGCGCTGTGCAGGGATGGTGACCGGGCCGGTGCACAAGGCGGTGATCAACGAAGCGGGCATCCTGTTTTCGGGCCATACCGGCTATCTGGCCGAGCGCTGCGCCAGCGACGAGCCGGTGATGATGCTGGCCACCGACGACGGCGCCCTGCGCGTTGCCCTGGCCAGCGTGCACATCCCCCTGGCCCACGTGCCGGCGGCACTCACCCACGAATCGTTGACCCATACGCTGCGCGTGACCGACACAGGCCTGCGCGAGCGCTTCGGCATCGCGCAGCCACGGCTGCTGGTCGCCGGGCTGAACCCGCATGCGGGCGAAAACGGCTATCTCGGCCGCGAAGAGATCGAGGTGATCACGCCGGTGCTCGAAGCCGAGCGCGCACGCGGGCTCGATCTGGTCGGCCCCCTGCCGGCGGATACGCTATTCACCCCGCACCGGCTGGCCGGCGCGGATGCGGTCGTCGCGATGTATCACGACCAGGGCCTGCCCGTGATCAAGCACCTGGGCTTTGGCCGCACCGTGAACATCAGCCTGGGCCTGCCGATTGTTCGAACCTCGGTAGACCACGGTACGGCCCTGGAGCTGGCCGGAAGCGAGGCAGTGGATTGCGGCAGCCTGCAGGCGGCCATCGATACCGCGCTGCGCATGGCCGCGGCCGGACGCCGCCCGGGCGAGCCGCGATGAAGCCGGTTTCGTTGCCATACACTCGGTGATCAACGCCGCCCATCCCAGCCAGCGGCGCGGCCGCCGTTCACTGCCGGCTGGATAGAATCGGCCGCGTAGCGTCGTACCAACGCCGCTGCGTCCGCCGACCGCCTTCAAAGAGCTCTGCCATGGCCCGGAAACGATTTGGACAGCACTTCCTGCACGAACGCGGCGTGATCGACCGTATCGTGAGCATGCTCGCGCCGGCCACCGACGATGCCCTGGTGGAAATCGGCCCCGGCCAGGGGGCCCTGACCACGCCTCTGCTCGCACGGGTCGAGCGGCTGAGCGTCATCGAGATCGACCGCGACCTCATCGCCGAGCTCGAGGCCCGGGCCGCACAAGACCCGCGTCTGGAAGTGATCGCAGGCGACGCGCTGCGTATCGACTACGCGGCCCTGGCCAAACGCCGCGGGCCGCTGCGCCTGGTTGGCAACCTGCCCTACAACATTTCGTCGCCGCTGCTGTTCACGCTGCTGGGCAGCACGGCGCCGATCGTGGACATGCACTTCATGCTGCAAAAGGAAGTGGTGGATCGCATGACCGCCTCGCCCGGCAGCCGTGACTATGGCCGACTGACCGTGTCGATGGCAGCGCGTGCGCATGCCCAGGCGTTGTTCGACGTGGGGCCGGGCGCCTTCAACCCGCCGCCGAAAGTCATGTCGTCGGTCGTACGCATCACCCCTCGGGCCCCGGACTTCGAAATCGTCAATCCGGCGTTGTTCGACCGTCTGGTAACCGCCGCGTTCAGCCAGCGCCGCAAGACCCTGCGCAATGCGGTACGCGGTTTTCTCGATGCCGATGCGATCGACGCCTGCGATATCGATCCGATGCTGCGGCCCGAGCGGCTCGCGCCAGCCGATTTCGCCCGTCTTGCCAATCGTGCCCACGCTGACAAGGCCGGCAGCGGCGCGGATTGAAGGCAGCCGCACAGGCACGGCCGGCCCGCCTGGCGCCTGCAAACGCTAACGCCAACCGTTGCGTTGCCTTGCAGAAATTCGCAAGGCAAGGCGGGAGCACAGATGGCGGGTAGGCCCAATTGGCGACGCGCGACGCGGCATGGTGGATTTCTGGACACACGCGGTCGGGAGGCCGGCCATTTCGTTTGCGTTGACCAGCCCTAGATCGGGCGGGTAGAGCAACGGGTCAACAGACGCGCGAACTCGCGCGGCGAACACAGCGCCTGGGCATCATCACTAAACCAGAGCACCCGCTCGTGATTGATCAACCGCGCAAACGGCTCCGGATCGGCCAGCGGCCCCAGCAGGACCGGCGCCTTGAGCTGATCAACCCGCTCAAACCAGGCCTCCATATCCGAACCGACCTGTGCCGGGTCGATACAGGCCACGTCGCAGTCGGCCGGCACCGGCTTGTCATGGCCGGCCAAGGTCAATGCGCGCCGTACCGGCAGCGAGGCGTGCGCACCACGATGGGAACGGGCGCTGGTCAGACGCAGGATCAGATCGTTCGGATCGCGATCGGTTCGGCGCAGCGTCCC
>DJIE01000021.1:0-4194 GCA_002433465.1 Salinisphaera sp. UBA6602 | reverse complement strand
GAATCGGTTCGGCGCAGCGTATCCCGCCATACCGCCTCGGCATCGGCGAAAGCCAGCATTGCGCTCGGGATCGGTAATACGATTGGCACGGTATTGATTTCAAGCGTGCGCCAGTTGCTGTGCAACAGCGAAAACCGCCGTGCGATCCACTGCGTGAACGCCCGCAGCGCGCCTTTCTGCTCCGCCAGGCGCGTCAGGGTGTCGGCGTCGACAAGCCGTGTATCGGGCCGCCGCCAGGCCAGGGCCGCACAGGCGCCGGCCAGAACTTCCCGACCGCTGTCGCGCCAGATCGGATAGAAACGCAAATCCAGCGTGGCATCCCCCAGCTGCGGCTCGGCGTCCATACGCGGCGCGTGCAGCTCGGCTTCGGCCGGCGCAATGGCCGGCGGCGGGCGCACTGACGCCGTCGCGTTCGATGCCGGCGCCGCCGCCGGGCGCGAGGCCTCGCGTCGAGCGTCGCTCTGCGGTGGCTCGGCGGTCTGCGCTGGGGCAGCGGACACGGTGGCTTGTCGCTGCGCTGCCCCTTGCGTATCCGCCGGCGTAGCGGTGGTTGCCGGCGGCGTTGCTGGCGGTTTGGGCGCCGGCTCAGGCTCGCCCACGGGCGCGGGTTGCGACGGCCGGGCCGCGGGCGCGATCGGCTCGAACTCGTCGTCCCGCTTTTTCTTGTCCCCGCGTCGAAACAGGCTCGAGGGCGTGCGTGACCCAGGCCGATTCGTTTGCGACGCCCCCGCTGCGGGCTTCTTCGTTTGCTGAGGTGGCGTCGGTGCGTTCTGCACGGGTTCGACCGCGGCGCGCTGCGAGCCACCGGCGGCTACCAGGGCTCCGACAAGGCCCACTAGACCGGCGAGCAAAACGGTAGCCCAGATAACCAGCCCGATCCCGGCATGGCCGAGTACTGCAAACCAGCTCACGCCAAACTCTGCCGATCCCACCGCGCCGGCCTGGCCCGGCGCGGACAAGCGCAAGGTTGCCTGCGCGGATTCCAGACGATAATCCCAGGCGCGCAGTGTCGGGGCGATGCCGGGGCCGAATAACTCGAAACGATTCGAAAACCGGCCGCGCGAAACCAGCGTGGCGCCGCCGGCATTGCGAACGGTGACATAGTTCAACCGCAGGCCCGGATCCGCCAGCAGCGTTTGCGTGGCCTCAATCAGGCGGGTGGGCACGCGGTCCTGGCGGATATGCCCCGCGGTCGCCGATACGATTGCAGCCTCGGCTTGTGCGAGCATATCGGCGCGCGCCGCGCTGGTCAGTTGCACGGCGCGCAAGCCCGCATAGCCGGCCAGAATCAGGCACAGCGCAGCCAGGGCATAGAGCGCGGCCGGTGGCGTGGGCTTACCCTGGCTGTGTTTTGGCGCGGCGGTCTTCATGCTTATGTTCACCCTCGAATCCAAACTCGGCCGCTGGCGAGCGCGAAGCCCCAGCGCGCCGGCAACTCTTTGCTAGCGCCCACCGACGCAGTGAGCGGGTGGACCCAGGACCACCCTGCATAACGCGTCGCGCGCGCCGACCGGCATAGTCGAAGACGTTGTTCAGGCATGCACGATCGTACGCGCACGCGCCGCCCCCCTTGGCACCACCGCCACCGGTTTCCCTAGTTGGCATTGAAGCCCACATTAGCAGACCGTCATCCTTTTGATTCAGCCCGTTAGCCTCGCCTCGGATACCGACAACCGACAGCTCATCGGGATTGCATCGGCGAGTTCGAGATCGTTTTCGATTTGCGGCCGCAGGGTCCGCACATGGGGCAAACCCCGCCCCTGTGTTCATGTATCGGCACAAACCCTTTTGAATTGATTGCGGCTGGCGCGACCAACGCTCTACATGCACGCTGCGCATGGCAAACCGCGCCCTGCACTAAGATCCTACCCTAGGTGCGCCAAGCTATTAATCCGGCATCAAAACAGTTGACGACGTCGGCTGTTCTATACGCCATCGAAAACTCGCCTGTTGAATAATCCATCTTCGGGCCGAGCCAATGACCCGACCGCAGCCCGGATCCGAAGCACCGCTGCCAGCGCTGGAGATGCGCGGCGACAGGTATTTCGGTCGTGTTATAAAGCCGGCTAGAGGCAAGGCCGGCCGTCGCGTGGACCACGCTTATATGCGAACGTACGCGTGCCCCGCCGTTACCCGCGGCCTCCACGAGAAGCCGCTCGGTGCCGGCACACTCGCAAGCCCTCGCAACAAGGACATGCTTCGTGGCCATATTCTGTATCGGTGACATTCACGGCGCGGCCGGCGCGCTGGACCGGCTGATCGAACGGCTGCGCGCCGATCACCACGACCCGAGCTTCTGGTTCGTGGGCGATCTGGTCAATCGGGGTCCGGATTCGCTCGGCGTGCTGCGGCGCGTGCGCGCACTCGGCGACCGTGCCATTACCGTGCTCGGCAATCACGACCTGAGCCTGCTTGCGCTCGCCCAGCGCCGGGACGCACTCGACAAGGCCAAGCCGGGCCTGCGCGAGGTGCTCGAGGCGCCCGAGCGCGATGAACTGCTGCACTGGCTGCGGCATCGCCCGCTCATGCACCGCGACAAGGCCATGGACTGGACGATGGTGCATGCCGGCATCCCGCCCGACTGGACGGTAGGCGATGCGCAGCGCCACGCCGAGGAACTGCAGGCCGTGTTGCGCGGGCCCGCCCATGTCGAGTTCCTGGCGGGTCTGTATGGCGATACCCCGACCCACTGGTCGCCGGCGCTGCGCGGGCTCGAACGCCTGCGCTATATCGCCAACGCGCTCACGCGCCAGCGCTTCATCAAAGCCGACGGCGGGCTGGACATGGATTACAAGAAGACGCTGGCCGATGCGCCGCCGACGCTGGTGCCATGGTTCGCCTGGCCACGCCGCGCATCCGCCGGCGAACGCATCGTGTTCGGGCACTGGTCAGCCCTTGAGCAGATCGCCTGGCCCGAGCACCGGGTATGGGGCATCGATACCGGGGCGGCCTGGGGCGGACAGCTTAGCGCCTTGCGCCTTGATACGGCCGCGCCCTACCTCGTCCAGGTCGAGGCAGACGCGGCCGACGACCAGGCAAGCCCCGCATAAGCTGGCGCGGGTCGGGTTCAAGTCCTCAAAGCCGGCGCGGCAAGGCGTCCAAGCGCAGCGCCTGCCTGCCTGGCAGCTCAAGTCCGGCAACAACGCAGCCGCAGCGTCTGTGAGGCCGCCCCCTTGCGGGCCGCCGGCTTGTGCAGGGTGTGCCTAGAATCCGCGTACCACCCCGGGGTTGTAGGTCGTGTCGAGGTCTTCAACGCCCGGCTCCGGGTTGTTGTTGTACTCGTGTTCGAGCCCGGCCCGAAGATGCCAGGCGTTACTGTTCGCAATCGGCACCTCGACGCCGAGCGCTGATTCCAGAATGAAGTTTTCGCTCGGGCTGTTCGAAACCTCGGGATAGATGGTGAAATCGTGGGTCAGCTTGAGCCATTCACCGACGAGCTGGGCATAATCCCAGCCCGCCGAGAAGATCGCCTCGTGGCTGCTGCCGCCGCTGCTGTAACGCTCGTATTGGTGGCCTACGCCGCTGCGCACCTTGAACGTAAGACGATCGCGCCGCGCGAGGAAATAACCGGGGCCGATGAGGCTACGCGAGCGCAGGTCGATATCCTCGAACTCGTCGCGCTCGAGCTCCTGCTGCACAAACCAGAACAGGCGCTGGGTCAAGTCGTCCTCGAATCGAGCGTTGCCCAGATATTCTTCGGCCGTTGTCTCGTCGTCTTCCTCCTCCCGGTCGGCCGAGGCCGACATCGACAGCCGGGTGTCGCCCGTGTCGCGCAACGCGGAGAGCCGCGTGCGCCAAGCGCTGGTATCGGTATTCCCGGATCGGCCGTTCAGCCCGACTTCAATGTCGCCGGACCAGTAATCGGCGTCTTCGGGCGGCAAGCTGTCGGACTCGGGCAACGCATAGTCGTCGTCGTCCTGCTGAGCAGCGACCACTCGGGGCGCAATCTGGCTGACATCGTCGAGCGTCAACGGGCCGTCCGTTGCATTGGTTTCGGCGGCCACCACCTGGCTGCGCGACTGTTCGTCGTAGCCGAACTTCGCGCGGGTGGATTGGCCACTCGCGAGACGTACGTCGACGGCATCGTCGCTCGCCAGCCCCGTCAACCGGGCGCGCTCGATCTCGAGCCCCTCGGCAAACGCCGTATCGATAACGAGGTTATCCGCCGACAGCGACACGATCTTGCCGTTAATG
>DJIE01000171.1 GCA_002433465.1 Salinisphaera sp. UBA6602 | reverse complement strand
GAAGATCAGCACGTTGGCGTCCACTGCCATGCCGATGGTCAGCACGATGCCGGCAATGCCGGGCAACGTAAGCGTGGCCTGGAGCAGCGACAGCAGTGCGACCACGAGAATCAGATTCATGATCAGCGCGGCATTGGCGAACAGGCCGAAGCCGCGGTAGTAAACGGTCATGAACACGATCACAAGCAGAAAGCCCACGATCACGGCTAGACGCCCCTGGGCGATGTTGTCCGCACCCAGGCTCGGACCGATGGTGCGTTCTTCGACGATGTTCACGGGCGCGGCCAGCGCGCCGGCGCGTAGCAGCAGGGCCAGGTCGTGGGCTTCGCCACGTTCCAGGCCGGTGGTCTGGAAACGCTTGCCGAAAGCGCTGCGAATATTCGCCACGCTGATGACTTCCTCGACCTTCTTGCGTTCGCGGATCTCCTCGCCGTTCTCGTAGCGCGTGTCGATCCGGTTTTCGATGAACAACACCGCCATCGGGTCGCCAACATGGGCGGAGGTGGTATCGAACATCTTGCTGGCGGCCTGGCCGTCGAGGGTGACGAACACGGCCGGGCTACCCGACTGCTGATCGAATCCCGAGGAGGCATCCACGAGCTGATCGCCCGAGGCGATCACGTCCTGCTCGAGCAGAATCGGGCGGCCGTCGCGGGTGTGATAAAGCTCGGTGCCGGCGGGTATGTTGCCGGTGCGTTCTGCCGCCTGGGCGTCCTGGCCCTGGGCGACGAGACGGTATTCCAGGGTCGCGGTCTTGCCGAGCAGGCGCTTAGCTTCGGCGGTGTCCTGTACGCCCGGCAGTTCGACGACGATACGCGACTCGCCCTGGCGCTGGACCAGCGGTTCGGCCACGCCCAGCTCGTTAACGCGATTACGCAGGGTGGTGAGGTTCTGCTGCAGCGCGAAGTCGGCGATGCGTTTCTGTTCGGTTTCGGTCAGGGTGGCGACGAGCGTGTTGTCGGCGTCCGGCGCCTCGTTGAAGCGCAGCACGTCGAACTCGCTGGCGAGCGCATCGGAGGCTTCATCCATGACCTGGGCATTGGGGAACTGCAGCCGTACCGAGTCGCCCTCGCGCGATGCGCGGCTGTAGCGAATGGATTCGTCGCGCAGAAAACGCGGAATGTCGCGCGCATAGCGGTCGTAGGTCTCGTTGAAGACCGTTTCCATATCCACTTCAAGCAGGAAATGCACGCCACCGCGCAGGTCCAGGCCCAGCGCCATCGGCTCGGCGCCGACGGCACGCAGCCAGTCGGGCGTGCTCGGTGCCAGGTTCAGGGCCACCGTGTAATCGTTGCCCAGCTGACGCTTGAGCACGCCGGCGGCCCGCAGCTGCGCTTCCGTACTCGGGTAGAGCGCGAGCAGGCGCCCGTCTTCGAGGGTAATGTCCTCGGGGGCCACGTCGGCATCGGTAAGCGTGCTGCGCACCCGCTGTACCAGGGCCGGGGTCGCGGCCTCACCCTCGGCGTTGGACACCTGAACCGCCGGCTGCTCGCCGTAGAGGTTGGGCAACGCATACAGCACGCCTGCCGCGAGCACGAGCAGCAGCAGGAGATATTTCCATAATGGGTAGCGATTCATAGGGCCCCGATCAACGGTCTACAGCGGGCGACGGCCGCACTGGGCGGGCAGGCGTGTCGATACCGCCGCGAAAATACGCTTACAGCGAGTCCAGCGTGCCTTTGGGTACAACACTGGCCACGGCGTTTTTCTGGATGCGAATCTCCACGCCTTCCGACACTTCCACCACGATGAAGTTTTCACCGACCTGGCGGATCTTGCCGGCCACGCCACCCGAGGTGACGACCTCGACGCCCTTGTCCAGGCTTTCGAGCAGCTTCTTGTGTTCTTTCTGGCGCTTCATCTGCGGGCGGATGATCATGAAATACATGAACACGAAGAAAAGCCCGACCATGATCAGGGTGGGCATGATGCCGCCCGCCTGGCCGCCCGCCTGCGCATAGGCCGGCGAAATCAGAAAATCCATAATTTACCTCGATTGAAAACGGAGGTTGGCGCGTGCGCGCTCGACCGAGCGGCGTAGTATGCCACAGCAGTCGGGGCCTTCAGGACACGAGTTATACAAAGCCACGCCGGCCAGGGCGTGTCGTCATGAGATATGACGACACACCCTAGACCCCGTAACCGAAATAGGCCGCCTGCGCGGTCCCCGAACCCTCGGGTCCGGTAAAGAACTCGCGCATGAACGCTTCGTAGCGATCCGATTCGATCGCCGTGCGAATACGCTGCATAAGCGTCTGATAGTAATACAGGTTATGCCAGGTATTCAGGCGCGCGGCGAGAATTTCGCCACAGCGATAGAGGTGATGCAGATAGGCGCGGCTGTAGTTCTGACAGGTGGGGCAACCGCAGTTGGCGTCGAGCGGCCCGGTATCGTGCTTGTGTACGGCGTTCTTGATCTTGACCACCCCTTGCGAGGTAAACAGGTAGCCGTTGCGGGCGTTGCGGGTGGGCATCACGCAATCGAACATGTCGATCCCGAACGACACCGCGGCCACCAGATCCGAGGGCGTGCCCACGCCCATCAGATAACGCGGATAGTCCGCGGGCGTGACCGGCAGCACGCCTTCGAGCACGGCGGCCTTGTCGTCCCAGGCCTCGCCTACCGAGACACCGCCGATGGCATAGCCGTCGAAACCGATATCCACCAGCGCGGCCATCGACTCGGCGCGCAGATCCGCGAACACGCTGCCTTGATTGATGCCGAAAAGCAGGTTGGCGCTGTCGCCGTGGGCGGCCCGACAGCGCGCGGCCCAGCGCATGGACAGCTGCATCGAAGCCGCGGCATCCTGCTTGGGCACCGGGTAGTCCGTACACTCGTCCAGGCACATGACGATATCCGAGTTCAGCGCGTGCTGAACTTCGATCGAACGTTCCGGCGACAGATACTGGCGCGAGCCGTCCAGCGGCGAACGAAACGCGACACCGTCCTCGGTGAGTTTGCGCATTTCCGCCAGGCTCCACACCTGAAACCCACCCGAGTCGGTGAGGATCGGCTTGTCCCAGTGCATGAAGCCGTGCAGGCCGTCATGCTGCTCGATAATCTCGGTACCCGGGCGCAGCATTAAATGGTAGGTGTTGCCGAGCACGATTTGCGCGCCGAGGCTTTCGAGTTCCTCTGGCGTCATACCCTTCACCGTGCCGTAGGTGCCCACCGGCATGAAGGTGGGGGTGTCCACCACCCCGTGCGGCAGGGTGAGGCGCGCGCGACGCGCGGCGCCGGATTGGTTAAGCAGGTTTAGCATGGCCGCGCAGTTTAGACACGCCAACGCATGCCGTCGACGGCTGGGCCTACGGTAATCGTCAAATTGAGTCCGTACCCGCGCTGGCTCTACACTGGCGCCTTTCGTCGCGCGCTCAGGGATAAGATGTTCATCGTTCGTAACTCGGGCCGAAGCCGGTCGTCGTCCGGCCGGGTGGTCGCGACAGCGCTCATGGCCTGCCTGCTCTTCATCGCCCTGCCGGCCAATGCGGCATCCTATCTCGATTCGTTGCGGTCGCTGTCCAGCCAGGCCCAGGTCAGCGCCATGGTGATCCGCCTCGACGACATGGCGGTCATCGACGAGATCAACGCCGACCAGCGGCTCACGCCGGCGTCGGTCAGCAAGCTCTTCGCCGCGGCCGCGGGGCTCGAGCAGTTCGGCCCGGCCCATCGCTTCACGAGCCGCTTCAAGAGCAGCGGCAGCGTCTCCGGCAATACCCTCAACGGCAACCTGGTGTTCGTGGGCGGCGGCGATCCGGCGCTCGACAATGCCCGCCTGTGGCGGCTGATCAACGGCCTGCGGGAACGCGGGATTACCCGGGTCAACGGCGACCTGGTGGTCGACGACGGTCTGTTCGGCACCGTCCCGTGCCTGACCAAGGATCGCTGCGATGCCCAGCGCGTGGCCTCGCATGCCTACAGCGCGCCGCTGTCGTCGGCAGGGGTGAACTTTGCCACCGTGCAGACCAACGTCTATGCCGGCGAACGCGCCGGCGACCCGGCCCGGGTCGCGCTGTTGCCACGCGGTCTGACCGGCTACCGCATCGCCAATGATGTCAGCACCACTCTGCCCGGTACGCGTCCGAGCCTGAGTGTCTGGCGCAGCTACGACAACGGCATGTCCACCCTGCACCTACGCGGCTCGGTGCCGATGGGCACCGGCCCTTACAAGGTCCATCGCGCAGTCACCGGGCCCGCCGAGGATACCGCGCGCGTGCTCTCGGCCATGCTCGCCGACATGGGCATCACCGTGACCGGCAGCACGCGCGTACAGGGCAATGCCGGCAACGGCGAAACACTCGCACAGGTAGAAAGCGAAACGCTGGCCGAGCAGCTGATTCCGCTCATGGCCTATTCCAACAACTACATGGCGGATGTGCTCACGCTCGATCTCGCCGCCGACAGCGGCTACAACCGGCCGCTCACCCTGCCGCTGGCCTCCCAGTCGCTGGAAGCGCTCGCCGATCGCGCGCTGCGCGAAAGCTTCCCCATGCAGGCCAATGCCGGCAACGGTGCCCTTCTCGACAGCGGCAGCGGTCTGGCGGTGAGTAACAAGCTGTCGGCACGGGACCTGGTGGCCCTGCTGTCGTATATGTACCGGCAGCCGTCGTTGTTCCCGGCGTTCTACGGCAGTATCCCGGTGCCGCTTTCGGCGCCATCGCGCACGCTCAAGCAGGGCAACTTCGACTGGCTCACGCGTATCAACGCCAAGACGGGCACGCTCAGCGAACCGGTCACGGTGCGCGCGCTGGCCGGCTATTTCCGTCTGCAGAACGGCGGCTACGGCGCCTTCGCCTTCGTCATCAACGGCACCTCGGCTCGGCCGTCGCTGAGCTATCGCCAGACGGTAACCGCGTATCAAACCGATATGGAATCGATTCTCGCCGATTATTGAGCGCGTTCAGCACGGCCATGCATTGGTCACATGCCGCGACAGCGGTATACTGCGCGCCCATCACCTGCCCGGGTGGCGGAACTGGTAGACGCGCCGGACTCAAAATCCGGTTCTGGCAACAGAGTGCGAGTTCGATTCTCGCCCCGGGCACCATCGCTCCCGCGCGCACGCCTTCATGTGCGCCGCCCTGATCGGTCGATTTGCGCGACGAGCTCCGCGCTGACCTCGACGCGGCATCACGCCTGTCTGCGCCCATGCATTCCGTTTTTCAGCGGACCGGGCACACACCGCATATCCGGCGACACGCACCATGGACATACCGACCGCGATCGCAAGCTTTGCTTTAGCTGCCGGGTTGATGACCCTCACGCCCGGCATCGACACCGCGCTGGTGCTACGCACGGCCGCCGTCGACAACGCCCGCGATGCGCTATACGCGGCGATCGGCATCGTGGCCGGGGTTTTCGTCTGGGGACTGGTGGCGGCCTGCGGTCTGGGCGCGCTGCTCGCGGTGTCCGATAGCGCGTATCGCCTCGTCAAGTTCGCGGGGGCGGCCTATCTCGTCTGGCTTGGCGTCGGCATGCTGCGTTCGGCCATGACCGGCCACGAGCGTGGCGAGGGCACTTCCGGCACGAGTCCCCGCGAGCGCGGCCAATCGGCGCGCGGCTGGCTGCTGCGCGGCCTGGGCACGAACCTGCTCAACCCCAAGGTGGGCGTGTTCTACGTGAGCTTTCTGCCGCAGTTCATGCCGGCAGGCGTCGACGTCGTGGCTTTCAGCACGCTATTGGCCGCGATCCATGCGGTATTGACCCTGGCTTGGTTCGTACTGCTGATCGCGGCCACGCGCCCCTTTGCCCGTGCGCTGGCAAAGCCGTCCGTCACACGCTCGCTCGATGGCATCACCGGCACGGTGATCATCGGCTTCGGGCTGCGGCTGGCGCTTTCACCCTCGGCACGCTGAAGCGCGTTCAGACCGCCAGGTCGGCGCCGCGGCGGGCCGGGGAATCCTTTTCCTCGGCTCTCGGGAACAGGGCCACGCCGACGGTAATCGGCCCCAGGCGGCCGATGAACATCATGGCGATCACGACCCATTTGCCGGCCGCGCTGAGTTCGGCCGTGGCGCCCAGGCTTAGACCGACGGTACCGATCGCCGAGGCCGATTCGAACATGAGCATCAGAAAGTCCTGATCCTCGACCAGCATGAGCGCGGCCATGCCGACAACGAGCGCGCCGATATAGAAGCCCGCCGCTGCCACCGCCATATGAATGCGCCGACGGCTGATCGTCTCGCCCAGCAGCCGGATCGAGTCGCGGCCGGCCAGCGCGCCGCGTACCGCGCCGTAGAAGATCGCCACCGTGGTCGACTTGATACCGCCGCCCGTGCCGGACGGTGAGGCGCCCATGACCATGGCGACCAGAAGCAGCAGGATCGATGCCGAGCCCAGGTTCGCGATCGGCACCGTATCGAAGCCGACCGTGGTCATCGCCGTCATCACCTGGAAGAACGCCGCCAGCACCCGCTCATCCCACGGCATTTCGGCCAGATGGGCGTCGGTGATTGCGATCGACACGGTACCGATCAGCGCCAGCCAGAACGTCACGCGCAGAATGATGCCCGAGGTCAGCGACGGACCACGCCGGCGCGTGATCCAGCGCCACCAGTCGCTCATGACGATGAAGCCGATTGCACCCAGATAACTCAGGCTGGCAACCACAATGACGATGCCGGCGTTCGCGCGATAGTCTTCAAGGCTGGTATCGAACAGGCTGAAGCCCGCAGTACAAAACGCCGACACCGCGTGAAAGACCCCGTTCCAGACCGGATCGGGCGTGCCTGCCTGTGCAAACAGCGCGATCAACAGCACCGCACCGATGCATTCGATGGCCAGCGTGAACAGCACCACCGCCCGGATGAAGGCGCCTACGTTCATATCGCGCGGCAATACGAACGCGCTGCGCGCCACGCCTTGATGCATGGCGTCCAGGCGTTGGCGCAATGCCAGGATCACGAACGAGCCCAGCGTCATGTAGCCGATACCGCCGAGCTGGATCAGCCCGAGAATGGTCAGCTCGCCGAAAAAGCTGTAGCTACCCGACGGACTGATGGACACCAGCCCGGTCGTGGATACGGCCGAGGTCGCCGTGAACAGATGGTCGAGCCAGGACAGGCCGGTACGTTCGTGCGCGAACGGCATGCATAACAGGGCAAAGCCGCAGGCCACGTAGAAGGCGTAACCCCAGAGCACCAGCGTGACCGGGCGGCGACGGCGCACGAACGCGGGAAGACGTAACGACCAGATCTTCAAGTAAGAAACAGGAGACCGATTTGGCGAACGCTAATAATTAAGCACAAACCGCAACGGCGCGCTACCGCTAGCGAAGATAAAGCATGTAGTAGGCGCCAAAGCCCGCGGCAACCAGCGCCAGCACGATCCAGAAATACCGGTTCGAAATGAAGGCGAAAATAAACATCACCACCACAACCGCAAAGCCGGCCATCAACAGGCCTGACCAGCCACCGCCCTGAATCACGTCGATCCAGCCCCTGATTGCGTCCATCGTTCCCCCCGATTGAAATCTACCGGCCGCCCCCTGGCCGGCCGTACCCTGTCGATCTTATACAATGAAGCGCGCGGCGCGGATAGCGCCGATCGTTTTGTACCCAGAGCCCAACCGAATGCACATCGACGAACAACTGCTGACCGACTGCCATGTACTGGGCAGCCTTGAGCGGGCGAGCGTTCTACTCCACCGCAACGCCGCCGTCGGCTGGCTGATACTGGTCGTGGATACAGCCGCCATCGACTGGCACCAGCTCGATGACGACGAACACGCGCGCGTTAGCGCCCAGGTGCGCGCCCTCTCACGCTTCGTGGCCGGCGAATTCGAGGC
>DJIE01000059.1 GCA_002433465.1 Salinisphaera sp. UBA6602 | reverse complement strand
GAGCGCGCAAAACACATTGCGATCGCCTTTCGTGGGATCGGCGATATCGGTGGCACGAACAACACCATCACCGACCATGCGCGCTATTTTCAGCGGCTTGGCCACCGAGTCGATCTGATCGGCGGCAAGGTGCACAAGGGGGGCGTCACGCCCGACATGGGCCGTGCGGTGCGGATTCAGCGGCTACCGATGCTCAGTCGTTACAAGTGGCGCTGGTTTGCTGCCCGTGCCCAACGGCATATCGATCGACACAGCTATGATTTCGTGGCCGGGCATGGCCACCATTACCGCCAGCATGTGCTGTCCATGCACAACTGCCTGCATCTGGCGCATGAGATGCTGTACGGCGGCGCGCTCGATCCGCGCGGCACCCTGGCCGAGATCCACGATCGTATATTTGCAGAAGACGGTTTTCGTCTGTGTATCTGCAATTCCAAACTCATGCGAGAGGATTTGTCACGCCGCTACGGCGTGGCCCGTGAACGACTGCCGGTGATCTATCCCGGTTATCGCCCCGAGCAGTTCAACCGTGGTGATCGCGAGCGCTACCGGACGCGCGTGCGCGAAGAGCTCGGCTGCGACGAGGGCACGACGCTGATCGGTTTGATCACCTCGGGCGATTACCACAAGCGCGGACTGGATATCCTGCTGCACGCCTATGCGGCTCTGGACGCGAGTCAGAAGCAATCGAGCCTGCTGCTGGTGCTGGGCAAGCAGGCCAGTGCCTCGTTCTTCATCGCCGAAGCGCGCGCGCTGGGCATCGCCGATCGCATGCGTTTCGTCCCCCACACGCTCAGCCCGCATCGCTATTTCCATGCCCTGGATATCTGTGCGCACCCGGCACGGATCGAGGAATTCGGTCAGGTGGTCCAGGAGGCCTTTGCCTGTGGGGTGCCCGTGGTCACCAGCAAGCGCGTCGGCGCAACGGAACTGCTGCCGAAGAATCTGTACGACGCCTTGCCCGACGCGCCGACGGCCGCCAATATCAGCGCCCAGCTCGATCGCCTGATTCGTAACGAGGACGAGCGTCAGGCTATTGCGGCACAGATGATCGAGCAGGTGCGCTGCAATACCGCAGACACCAACTTTCGGGCCACGCTCGAGGTATATCGTCAGGCGGGGCTGAATATCCCCGTCGATCGCTAGCGCGTGGGGCGCTACTTCGCGCGCCAGCGTTGCAAGCGGCTGCGCAATAACGACTTGCGCTCACGGCGAACTGTCTGAGCTCGACCCGGCCCAGGCAAATTATCGGACTTGTGCGCCCAGGCCCAGGACTCGTCCTGGACCTTGAGATCGCCATAAGCCGGATGCTGGGCCACCAGTAGATTGAATACGGCCGCGATATTGGCTTCGGCGATCTGATCGGCCGAGAGTTCGCGGTTGGTCACACCGTCGCTTCGCGTCTTGCCGCGCTCGATAGCGTCGGCATAACGCCAGCCGTAGTCGTCGAACAGAATCCAGCCGCCCGGGCGCAGCAGCTTGTCGGCCAGGAAGAAGGCCAGGCCGTCGATGGTCCAGTTCTTGGCGCCATCAATGAAAATGAAGTCGTAGCAGGGTTCACAGATTCCGTCTTTCGTCTGTGCCTCGATCTGTTTTTTCAGAAACCAATTGTACGAATTCACCTCGCGCACGATCTGCACGCGCGAAGCCATGCCCAGTCGCTCGAGGGTCTGTTCGATCGTGGGTTCGAATTCGGCGCTGCCTTCAAGGTCGACGCTCGTAAGCGTGCCGGCACCGATTTCGTCCAGCGCGGCGGCAATATACCCGCTGCTCGCGCCATGGGCGAAGCCCAGTTCGAGGCAGTTCCGCGGCTTCTCGGTGAGCAGGAAGTCGTAGAGAATTCGTGCCGAATGCCGAGAGATATGCGGCACCTTGTCGAGCAGCGAGGCAGCCTGTTTAAACTTCATCGATGAGTATCCGGGCCTTGGGCCAGCGTGCGAGTTCGCGCCGCAGGCAATCGTTGAAATAGTGCCACTCGCGTGGGCGCACGGCGTCGCGCGCGGTGCTTCGGAGCATGCGCTGCATGTGCCGGAATCCCGCCCGCAGTGCAGCCGGTCGCGCGGCGCGACGGATGTCGTTGTCGATCCAGACCAGCGATTGTTGCTCAATCCAGCCGATGTTGTCGAAGTGGCCGTCCTTATGGATTAGCCGGTGGCCATGCAAGCGGGCCATATCCGCGGCCAGACGCTCGAACAGCCGGTAGCGGGCGGTATCGTCGCTGCTTTCGCGTATGAATACCAGTGATGAGCGATAGTGTGGTATCTCGGCCATGAACAGCACGGATTCATAGGCGGCAAATGGAGACAGCGAAACGCCCCAGCCGTGCACCTTCGGTGTCGCCAGCCCGGCCGCCTGCAGCCGATGGGCGCTCACATATTCGCGGCGTGCCTGGGCATTGATGTATTTGCGCAGGCTGTCTCTCGGCTGGCTACGCGGGTAAGCCAGCTTGGCCAGGATCGGCGGATCCGCCTCGATCCGAAACAGCGCGGAATGGGGCCCTTGCTTGAAAGGCCGCCAGGCCTCGGTCGGTGGAATTCGCAGCGCCGGCTCGCCGTACACCCGCCATAGTCCTGCTGCAGGCCCCATCGATCGTCTGATCCGAGGTGTGACCGCTTGCTGAGGCTGCACCGCTCGCGTCACTCAATCGCCCAGCCAGCGCGCTGCGTCCTTGGCGAAGTAGGTCAATATGCCGTCGCAGCCGGCCCGCTTGAAGCTGCCCAGGCACTCGAGTACGGCAGAGCGCTCGTCGAGCCAGCCGTTGTCGATGGCGGCCTTGAGCATCGCGTACTCGCCGGACACCTGGTAAGCAAAGGTCGGCACGCCAAACGTCTGCTTCACGCGATGAATGATATCGAGATACGGCAGGCCGGGCTTGACCATGACCATGTCCGCGCCTTCCTTGAGGTCCAGCGCGACCTCGCGCAGGGCTTCGTCGGTATTGGC
>DJIE01000160.1:9504-14106 GCA_002433465.1 Salinisphaera sp. UBA6602 | reverse complement strand
AAACCTGGGCGCGCCCCCACGCCGTGCGCCGCTACGAATGCGCTATCTGGGCGCGATCGTGATTGCCATGGTCGTGCTGTTCCCGTTGGCCGGTGCCAGTCTGATCGTCGTTCTGATCGCGGATCGGCTGCTGCAGCGGCTGGGCTGGCTGCAGGCGCTTCCCGGCTAGAACTTGACCGGCTTCTTGTCGAGCTTGCGCTGGAGAGTGCGCCGGTGCAGCCCCAGGGCACGGGCGGCTTCCGAGATGTTGCCGTCGTGTTCGGCGAGCACCCGCTGGATATGCTCCCATTCCAGTCGTTTCAGCGACATGCGCTCGCCGGGCATGGCGTGCGATGTGGCCTCGCTGTCGCCGGCCAGGGCGGCAAGCACCGTGGGTGCATCGACCGGTTTGGCCAGATAGCCCGCGGCGCCGCGCTGCATGGCAGTCACGGTGGTCGCGATACTGGCATAGCCGGTCAGTACCGTGATCTGCACGCCGGCGACCCGCTCGCACAGCGGTGCGATCAGATCCAGCCCGGAAATATCGCCGCCCAGGTTCAGGTCGAGTAGCACGTGGCTGGGTTGCCAATGCGCGGCCGTTTCCAGCGCGCTATCGGCCGTATGGGCGAGTGCCGTTTCGATACCGCGCCGGCCCAGCGCGCGCGCCAGCGTGGCCGCGAATACCGGGTCGTCGTCGATCAGCAGTACGCGCATGGGCGCATCCCCTGCAGGGCTCACGGCTGGGTCCCTGACGCTGACAGCGGTACGAGCACATGTGTTCGCGTGCCGCCCTCGGGCCGGCGCTTGAGGCTGATTTCGCCGCCGAGCCGCTCGAGACTTACATGCGACACGATCAGGCCCAGCCCGCGCCCTTCGCGCTTTGTGGAAAAACGCAGACGGCCGGCCCGGGCGGTATCGGCATCGGCAATACCGGTGCCTTCGTCATCGATCGTCATAGCCAGACCGTGCTCGTGACGCCGTGCTGTGATGTCGACCCGGTTGCTGGCGTTGTCGCGGGAGGCGTCGGCGGCATTGTTGAGGACGTTGGTCAGTGCCTGGGCAAAGGCCACGTCGTCATCGATCGTCGCCGAGTCCAGGGCCGGGTCGATCGTGACCGTGGCCTGTATCTCCGGACGCATCAGCCGCCAGCGCGACACGATACGATCCAGCGCTGTGGGCACGGCTACCGGCGTATGGGTCGCACCGCGAGCCGGCTCGGCGGCACCCAGTAACTGGTCGATCTGGTATGCACACAGCGCCAGTTGTTGTTCCAGTACGGCAAGGTCGGCCTGCAACGGCGTATCGCGCGCCTCGGTGTCGCGCAGCTCCGATACGATCACCGACATCGTCGACAGCGGCGTACTCAGTTCGTGTGCCGCGCCGGCTGCGAGTGCGCCGATGGCGGTGATCTGCTCGTTGCGCAGCATTTGCTCGCGCGCGGCCGCCAGTGAGCGGTCGCGCCGGCGGACCGCCGACGCCATGCTGCCCACGAACACCACCAGCAGGGCGGCGCTGACGACGAAAGTGGCCCACATGCCCAGCACATGCAGGGTGAAATCGCCGTGATGCCCGGCCATCGACTGCGGATAGAGAAAGCGCATCAGCAGCGCGGTATAGGCACCGCCGGCCAGTGCGGCCACCAGCCAGGCCTGAGAGCGTGCCAAGACGGCGGCCGCGATCGCCACCGGCAGCAGATACAGCGACACGAAGGCGCTGGACGAGCCGCCGGTACAGGCAAGCCAGGCCGTGAGTGCGGCAACGTCCAGCACCAGATGGGCGAGTAGTTCGGCCTGGGTGGCCGGGCGGGCCCGGCGTAGGCTCCAGCCAATCAGTGCATTGATCGCTGCGACCACCGCGCTGACGGCGAGCAGCGCGTCGGTGTCGACACTGATTTGCGATAACGTCGATGCGACGGCCACTGCCAGCACCACGCAGGCGATCGCGCCCCAGCGCAGCCAGTGCAGCCAGGTCAGCAGCCGGATGGGCGTGAGTCGGAAAACAGCCTGCATGCACTCAGATCGGTCGGATCGACCGCCCAGCATAACGGCCGGCGGCGCCGCGCGGCGGTGTTGCGACAATAGGTCGCATGCCGCTCAACGCCCGCCGCGCTCGGCCAGCGTAATACCGCCCAGCACAAGCGCGAGTGCAACCACATGAAAGACATGAAGGTGCTCGCCCAGCAGCGCGACCGACAACAGCGTGCCGAATATCGGCACCAGGTTCAGGAAAATGCCGGCGCGGTTGCCGCCAATCAGCTCGTTGCCGCGAATGAAGGCGGTCTGGGCGACCAGTCCGGGTACCAGCGCCGCGAACGCGACCACGGACAGGCCGATCGCATCCGGCCAGATGATCGTGTTGCTGGCAAACTCCCAGGCCGCAAAGGGCAGTGAGCCGGCCCAGGCAGTGGCGGAGATCACCGCGATGAAGCTCAGCCAGTGCATGGGCGGTTTGATTCGCAGTGCTGCGGTATAGCCGCCGTAACAGGTGATGGCCACCAGCATCAGCGCATCGCCGCGGTTGAGATCCAGCGCGAGCAGGCGTGACAGCTGGCCGCCGGATACGATCAATGCCACGCCGGCCACGGTGATCACGAAACCCAGCAGCTGGCGCGCGGTGATGTATTCCCGCAGCAGCAGAAAGTTGAGCGCAAAGATCACCCCCGGCATGCCGGCCTGCTCGATCACGACATTAATCGCACTCGTATGATTGAGCGCGCTGTAGAGCGCGGCATTGAAGCCGGCGAACCCGATCGCGCCGTAGCCGATCAGCAACGGCGCATGGCGACGAATAACCGGCCAGTCGCGCTTGAGATGGGGCCAGGCGAAGGGCAGGGCGGCAATGAACGCACCGCCCCAGCGCAGATGCGTGAGCAGCAACGGGCTGATATGGCCGACCGCGAACTTGCCGGCCACCGCGTTCAGTCCCCAGGCCAGGGTGGTGGCCACCAGCAGCGGATAGGCAAGCGCGGCCTTGGATGCGAACACGCGCATTACGCCTTGCGCGTGTGATCGGCGGGTGTGATCTGTTCGGCAAGAAAACCGCCGGACTGCATCTGCCACAGGCGTGCATACAGCCCGCCCGCGGCCAGCAATTCGGCATGCGTACCCGCTTCCACGATCGCGCCTTCGTCGATGACGATCAGCCGGTCGAGTTCGGCAATGGTGGACAACCGATGCGCGATTGCGATCACCGTCTTGTTCTGCATCAGGCGATGCAGGTTCTCGGTGATTGCGGCCTCGACCTCGGAATCCAGCGCCGAGGTGGCCTCGTCGAGCAAGAGAATCGGCGCGTTCTTGAGCATGACGCGGGCCAGTGCGATGCGCTGGCGCTGGCCACCGGAAAGCTTCACGCCGCGTTCACCCACCATCGCGTCCAGACCGCTTTGGCCCTGGGCATCGACCAGATCGTCGATGAAATCGCGCGCATGGGCAGCAATGAGCGCGGCTTCCACCTCGGCATCGCTGGCGTCGGGCCGACCATACCGGACGTTGTCGCCCACCGAGCGATGCAGCAGCGCCGTGTCCTGGGTGACCATGCCGATGTTTTCGCGCAGCGAGGACTGAGTGACCGCCGAAATATCCTGGCCGTCGATGGTGATGGTGCCGGATTCCACATCGTGAAAACGCAGCAGCAACGACAGCAACGTCGACTTGCCGGCGCCGGACCGGCCGACGAGGCCGATCTTTTCGCCGGGGGCGACGGCTAGCGAGAGATTCTCGATCACGCCCGTGCCCCGGCCATAGTGAAAGCCGACGTTATTGAAGGCGATCGCGCCGTCGCGAACGGTCAGGCGCTCGGCGTCGGGGGCATCGACCAGGGCCTGGGTCTTGGAGAAGGTGGCCATGCCGTCGCGCAGCGTGCCGATGTTCTCGAACAGCTGCGAGACTTCCCACATGATCCATTGCGCCATGCCGTTGATACGCAGCACCAGGCCCAGCGCGGCCGCGATCGCGCCGGCGCTGATCAGCGTCGATTGCCACAGGGTGATGCCGAGCGCTGCGACCGCGATCAGCAGCAGGGAATTGAGCAGATACAGGCTGGCATAGAAGCCGTTGACCTTGCGCATCTGGGCATAGACCGTGCTCAGGAAGGTCTGCATGCTCTGGCGGGCGTAATCGCCTTCACGTTCGGTATGGGCGAACAGCTTGACCGTGGCGATATTGGTATAGGCATCGACCACGCGCCCGGTCATGGCCGCGCGTGCATCGGCCTGGCGCTCGGCTACCAGGCCCAGGCGCGGCACGAAATAACGCAGCAGCGCGATATAGCCGGCCAGCCAGAACAAAAACGGCACGGCCAGACGCCAGTCCGCGCCGGCGACCAGCACCACGATGCCGGTGAAATACACCGCCACGTAGAGCATGACGTCGAGAAACTTCATCACCGTTTCGCGTACCGCGAGCGCGGTCTGCATGAGCTTGGTGGCGATCCGACCGGCGAATTCGTCCTGAAAGAAGGTCAACGACTGGCTGAGCAGCCAGCGATGCACCGACCAGCGAAACCGCATCGGAAAATTGCCGGACAGCGCCTGGAACGTGACAAGCCCCTCGATGAAGACCAGCAGCGGCAGCACAACCAGGATGACGAAGGCCATGCCGGTCAGCGCGAGCGCGTTGTCGGCCA
>DJIE01000160.1:0-9115 GCA_002433465.1 Salinisphaera sp. UBA6602 | reverse complement strand
GAGACTTCGATGACCGAAATGGCTGCGGTCAGCAGCGCCATGGCCAGCAGCAACGGCCACACCGGCTTCGCATAGAAAGCGATATAGCGCAGCAGGCTGTCGCGGGGCGGCGTACGGCCGTCGTCCGGGAAGGGCGCGACCAGGCGTTCGAACAGACCAAACATGGGCGAACGGGGCGACGAGGCGCCGGGTTGCGAAAGGCGCGCCAGTCTAGCGTATGGATGTCGTGTCGGCAGCCGTTGCCGCGTTCGGCCTGCCTGGGCATTGCGGCGCCGATCGCCAGGGCGCGATCGAGCGCGCCATGGCTACGCTCGATCGTCCGCGGTCTACCCGGGGCTAGAACAGACCCTGAGCCTGGGTCGAATAACTCACCCGCAGGTTCTTGGTCTGCTGGTCATGATCCAGAATCATCTTGTGGGTTTCGCGGCCGAACCCGGATTCCTTGTAGCCGCCGAAGGCGGCATGGGCCGGGTACGGGTGGCAGCAATTGCGCCAGACATGCGCGCGCCCTGGAGCCAAGAGCCCGGCCTTTTGTCAAACGCATGTTGGTCTGCAAACACTTCGCCGGCGGTGGCGACTGGGCATCGCCGATATTCAGCCCTGGGCTGACGAGCGCTTGGCGGACCAGATCCGCAGTTGGCCGACGATACCCGACGGGAAGAAATAGACGCTGAGGATGAACAGCAGCCCGAACCACAGCAGCCAGCGATCCGGGTTGATGAGTTCGGCGATGAGCGTATCGGCTGGTACGAGCGCGTCGAGTTGCTTGAGCAGGTCCTGGAGATAGTTCTGTGCCAGCAGAAAAAGCACCGTGCCGATGACCGCGCCATAAAGCGTTCCCATACCGCCGATGACGCACATCAGCAGGATGAAGATCATCAGCTCGAAGTTGAGCGTGTTTTCCGGGTTCACATAGCGATTCAGCAAGGCGAACAGCACCCCGGCGACGGTGGCCAGCAGCGCAGACACAACGACCACGGCGGTGCGATACAGCACGGTGCGATAGCCCAGTGCCTGGGCCCGGAATTCGTTTTCCCGAATGGCCTGCAGTACCCGCCCGAACGGCGAATTGACCATGCGCAGCAGGAAGATGAATACCGCGATCATGGTCGCGAATGCGATGTAGTAGGTCAGGTGTCGACCGCTCAGGCGTACGCTGAACAGCGCCTCGTCGAAGGCTTTTCCGATTTCGCCGGGGCTCGACAGGACGGCCGCAATAAAGCCGAACAGGTTGAAGCCGGGCAGCTTGAAGTCGAAGGGGCGGAAAGCCGGGCCCAGTTCGCGCGGGCTGCGTACGGCCAGACCGTCTTCACCGCCGGTTACGTTGTAGAGCTGGGTCACCAGGCTCAGGAAGGCGAATGCCACGGCCAGCGTGACCAGTGCGAAGAAGATGGCCTTGACGCGCAGCGACAGCAGGCCGAGCAAGAGTGAGAGCAGTAAACTCGCCACCAGCGCACCGACAATGCCGATCAGCAGGGCGCCGTAACCGTTGCCGTAGTGATCGCTGGCGATGGCGATACCGTAGGCTCCGATGCCGAAGAACATCGTATGGGCGAACGATACGACATGGGTATAGCCGAGCATCAGATCGTAGGATGCAACCACGATGATGAACACGCACATCATGCCCAGCATCGAAAACGTGCGAATGCCGTCGAACAGGAACGGCCCCAGAGCCAGCCCCAGGAATATGAGCAGCAGCGCCGCGCTCAGCACAGGGCTGCGCGGGTAGTCGCCGGAAAACAAGCGGTTCAAAACGGCGGCTCCTCTAAAGTTTGATGACCGGAATCAGGCCCTGCGGGCGCCACATGAGCACGGCCACCATGAGCGCGACCGTGGCCACGGCTGCCAGCCGGGGCTCCAGATAGCCGACATACAGATTGACCAGCCCGACCAGCACGGAGCCGTAGAAACAGCCCTTGATCGAGCCCAGCCCGCCGAGAATGATGACCACGATCACCGAGATCATCAGTTCGTCGCCCATATGCGCGGTGATGATTTCCCGGTACATGGCCCACATGGCGCCGCCGAGTCCTGCCAGTGCCGAGCCCGCGATGAACACACCCAGAAACAGCAGACGAATGCGATAGCCCTGAATCTCCACCATTTCGCGGCTTTCGACGCCCGCACGGATGAGAATGCCCACACGCGTACGCTCGATGATCCAGCTCAACAGCGCGTAGATCGCCAGCCCCAGCACCACGGCGATGAGGCGGTACTTCTCCAGCGCAATGCCGCCGGCAATCGGCAGCCACTCCGGCAGGAACACTGCGCCCTTGAGGGCGTCGGGGCGCGGTACCGGCAGTTCGTTCGAGCCCCACACCACCTGGATGAGTTCCATGATGATGATCGAGCCGCCGACGGTGACCAGGATCTGCTTGAGATGATCGCCGTAGACCGGCCGGATGATCAGGCGCTCGAAGACCAGGCCGAGCAGGCCCGCGACCAGTAGCGCGAAGCCGAATGCCGGGGCGATCGCGACCAGATTCACCCACAACGACGGCTGATCGGCCTGTGCGCTCAGCCAGATCAGCACGCTGGCGCCGGCAAACGCCCCCAGCGAAATGAAGGCGCCGTGGGCCAGATTGAGCACGTTCATCAAGCCGAAGGTCAGCGTCATGCCGGATGCCATGAGAAACACCATCGCGCCCATCGCCAGGCCGCTGATGGTCAGCACGACCCATACCCGTGGCTCCATCAGGGCGAGGGCGGCCAGCATCATGGTCAGCAGGATGAAGATATGCGGCTTGTCATGCCGAAAGGCATTGAAGCGCGCGATTGCACCCGTGGGCCCGGTCGGTTCGTCGATGCGCACGTCATCCGCGGCCATGCTCAGGCTCCTGTGTTCATTGATGTTCACCCATGCCCAGCCCCAAGAGCTGGTGCTGGAGATCGTCGTCGTGGGCGAGGGTGGCCATGGACCCGGACCAGACCACGCGGCCGTCATTCATGACCGCCGCCGATTGACCGAGCCGACGAGAGAAATTGAAGTTCTGTTCGACCAGCAGGATGGTCACCTGCTGGCTTTTGAGCTGTTCGAAGGCGTCGGCCAGATCGTCGATAATCGCCGGTGCGAGCCCTTTGGTGGGTTCGTCGATCAACAGCAGTTCGCGCGGCTCGATGATGGCGCGGGCGATAGCCAGCATCTGTTTCTGACCGCCGGACAGGTTGCCGGCCGGTTTGTCCCAGAACCGCTTGAGCGGCGGGAACAGGTCGACGATCCAGTCGAGCCGGGCCGGATCCATCGCACCGCTGACCGCCGCAAGAATCATGTTCTCGCGTACCGTCAGCAGGCTGAATATGCCCATGTTCTCGGGTACGAACGCGATGCCGCGGCGCACGATACGCGGCGTGCTCTGGCCGGTGATGGACTGGTCGTGAAAACGAATATCCCCGCCGGTGACCGTGGTCAGCCCCATGATCGTGCGCAGCGTCGTACTCTTGCCGGCCCCGTTGCGCCCGAGCAGCATCGTCAGTTCGCCCTTCGGCACGACCAGGTCGACGCCGTGCAGGATGTGGTACTGGTCGATATCCGCGCAGACCTGATCGAGTGAAAGCAGCGTCTCGCTCATGACTGTGCGCTCCCGGCTGCGGCGGGCTGTTCGGGGCTCGCGCCCAGATAGACCTGTTGTACGACAGGCGATGCGATCACCTGCGCGGGTTCGCCGTCAGCCACCCGTTCGCCGTTATGCAGAACGACGATGCGATCCGATAACGAACGCACGATATCCATCTTGTGTTCGACCAGCAGGATGATCCGGTTCTGCTGTTTCTTGATATCCGCGATCAGGTCGAGGATGACCGGTACTTCGTCCACGCTCATGCCGGCGGTGGGTTCGTCGAACATGAAGACCTTGGGTTCGAGCGCGAGCAGCAATGCCACTTCCAGCTTGCGCTGGTCGCCGTGGGGCAGATTGGCCACCGGTGTATCAGCGCGTTTGCCCAGGTTGACCTGCTCAAGATAGGCCGCTGCGCGATCGGTGATATCGCGTCGCGCCGCGGCCCTTTGCCAGAAAATATGGCCAATTCGATAGCGTGAGGCCACGGCAAGGCGCACGTTTTCCAGCGCGCTCAGCCCGGGAAACAGATTGGTGAGCTGGAACGCGCGCCCCAGGCCCTTGTCGGCTCGCGCCGGGGCGCCGAGTGACGTCAGGTCTTCGCCGAACAGGCGCACGCTGCCGGCGGTGGCGGACAGCTGCCCGGAAATGAGGTTGAACAGCGTCGTCTTGCCGGCGCCGTTCGGGCCCACGATCGAGGTCAGCGTGCCGGGATGAAATGCGCAGGACACTTTGTTGACTGCGGTATGCCCGCCAAACGTGATGCTCAGATCGCGGATTTCCAACCCGGCCTGATCCGCCGCCGAGGGCGCGTCGGCAGTCGCTGCATCGTGCGCGCCGTCAGAACCGTTTTGTTGCATGCCTGGCCTGTCGATAGTCGTATCGCCAGGCGAAGGCGTCATGCCGACGCCTTCGCCCCTGGGATGTTGCGGCTATGCCGTTTCAGCGACCGTTACGAACCGGGATATCCATCTCATCGGTGTCGATCACGCGTACCAGTGTCGGTACGCCAGCCGTGACTTCGCGATCGGCAAACCAGTCGTCCCGGTCTTCGACCTTGATACGAAAGTGATACATCTGCTGCATGGCCTGATGATCGGCTGCACGGATATTCATCGGGCCTTTGGGGGTATCGAAATCCAGGCCTTCCAACGCTTCGATCAGGTCTTCCGTGTCGGTCGAGCCATGGGTTTTGCGGACGGCTGCGGTAATCGCCATGGCCTGGGCAAAACCCTGGGCGGTGAAGAAATCCGGCGCGGCGTCGAAACGCTTCATGTGCTGTGCGACGAACCAGTCATTGATTTCGTTATCCGGCGATTCGAAATAGTAGAAACCGGCGCCTTCCATGCCGGGGAATTCGGCATAACTGACCAGCGCCGGCAGGATGTTGCCGCCGGTGGCGAGCTTGATACCGAAGCGGCTGGGCTTGAGATCCTGAATACGGCTGAGCGGGTTGGCGCTGCCTGCCCAGATGGCAAAGATGTATTTGCCCTTGTCGCAGTCGTCGCGATCCTTGAGTGCACCGAAAAGCCGTTGTGCGGCCGCGGTGAAATCGGTTGCGTCGGTGGGCAGATATTCTTCGTGCACCACCGCGCCGCCTTCGGCTTGCATGGCTTCCTTGTAGGCCGCCACGCCGTCGCGCCCGAATGCATAGTCCTGGGCAATCGTTGCCACACACACGCCGGGCGCGCCCAGTGCGACCGCATTGGAAACCGCGTCCTGCGACGAGTTGCGGCCCACGCGGAAGACATAGCGGTTCCAGTCCTTGCCGGTGATCGCGTCGGCTACGCCTTCCGGCATGATCACGCGTTCGTACATCTGTGCGATCGGCAGCGTGGCCAGCGCGACGCCGGAAGAAACCGGCCCCACGACGATATGGGCATCGTCTTCTGCATAGGCTTCTTCTACCAGCGCACGTGCCCGGGCCGGGTCGAGCTGCGTGTCCTTGTCGATGATCTCGATGGGCCGACCCTCGATTTCCATTGAGCCGTCGGTGGCATATTCAAAGCCCATCTTCATGCCCACGCGCAGCTGCTCGGCATAGGCCGATAACGGCCCCGTAAATCCGGTGACATGGGCAATACGAATGGAGTCGGCCGCCAGCGAGGCAGGCGCGGCGACGATCGTGGCGAGGGCGAATGCAATCGCTGTGATAGGACGCTTCATCGGATCTCCTGGATTATCGGCCCCGCTCGGGGCGCTGTGTTATATCGAAAAGCGCTGAGGCTGAATATGACACCTCATTCACCTTTGGGCAAGCATTTTCGGTCATCTTGTTACTGTATGGGCACTGCTTGCCACGAGCGTTTTAAGTATTTGAGTAAAATAGAATATTTAGATAATCGGCCGGATTCTCGGTATTGGTTGATTGTTTTATTGACGTGGTTGAAGTCGCTGAATTAGTTTATAAGTGACTAGTGATTCAGTATTCATGCAGTAAGGTTGGTGCCATGTCTGCCCCCAATGCCAATGCCAATGCCATAGTCGACCCGGGGCCGGGTGCGCCGAAGACGGCGCGTGGCGCGCGTACGCGTGCTCGCATACTCAAGGCGGCAGAATCGACGTTCGGCACGCTGGGTTATCACCGTGCCGGCATCAGCGATATCACCCGCGATGCCGGCGTTGCCCAGGGCACCTTCTATAACTACTTCGCGGGCAAGGAAGAGATTCTTCGCGAGCTGGTGCGGGATATGGGCCATCAGGTGCGTGCACGCCTGGCCGCCGAAGTCGTCAATGCGCGGGATCGTCTCGAGGCAGAAGAAAAAGGCCTGCGTGCCTTTCTCGAATATCTGCACGACAACCCGTACCTGTATCGCGTGCTGCAGGAAGCGCAGTTCGTCGATGAGTCGATTTACCGCGAATACTACGAAGCGTTCGGGCGCGGTTATCTGCGCATGCTCGCCGACGCAACCCGCAAGGGCGAGATTCGCTCGGGTAATAACGAAGTCCGGGTATGGGCGCTGATGGGGATGTCGAACTTTCTTGGCTTGCGCTATGCGCTCTGGGAGGGGGACGTTTCGTTCGACGAAATCGTGGCCACGATCTCCGATCTGTTTCGCCATGGGCTTGCGATCGACGGCCTGGATCGAAAGCCGTGAGTGCCGTGCGCCGCTTTATCGAAGACGGTATCGCGCGCGTGACGCTCGATCGTCCCGAACGCCATAACGCACTTGTGCCGGAATTGCTCTGCGACCTGCGTGCCGCGCTCGCCGAGATCCGTGCATCCGATGCGCGCGTGTTGATTCTGGACGCCAGCGGGCCGTCTTTTTCCACCGGCGGGGACGTGGCCGCTTTCTACGATACCGCGCGCTCGGATCGAAAAGCCTATGCCCAGCAGGTGGTCGGCGAACTCAACGCGACGCTGCTGGACTTGCTCGCGATGCCCATGCCGACCGTGGCCGCCGTGCACGGCATGGTCACGGGTGGCTCGGTGGGCCTGGTGCTGGCCTGCGATATCGCCGTGGTGGGCGATGGCGCGAGCTTTGCGCCCTGGTACACGGTGGTGGGTTTCAGCCCGGACGGTGGCTGGACAACGCTCATGCCTGAACGCATTGGCCGCGCCCGAGCGCTGGATATACAGCTGACCAATCGGCGCCTGGACGCCGATGAGGCCTACCGTCTGGGGCTGGCCCAGTATCGAGCTGGCGCGCACGACACCGGCACACTCGCGCTCGATGTAGCACGCGCCATTCGCGCCGCGCGTGCGGGCAGCGTCGCCCACACCCTGGCGCTGACCCGGCCCGATAGAACCACCGTGGCCGCCGGGCTGGAAGCCGAATACCGGCATTTCCTCGAACAAATCGTCAGCGACGAGGCGGACCGGGGCATGGCGGCCTTTCTAAAGCGATGACGGCTATGGCTGCGATTGCCGCTCCAGATCCTGTGCTGCGGTCGTCCCACTGGCCGCAAGCCGCGATAAACAAGAACAACGACGACGGAGGCAGAAATGCAGATGTTCGACCTGCTGGGTCATCGGGCGCGGGTAACGCCGGACCGACCTGCATTGGAGGATCTGGACAGCGGTGAATGCTATGACTACGCCGGCTTGAACGAGCGGGCGGCACGTCTGGCGGCCGCAGCCCGAGAGCACTGGGAGCTTGAAGAGGGCGATCGGATCGCCTGGCTGGGTCACAGCCGCGCAGAGTTCTTCGCCATGTTGTTCGGCTGTGCCAAGGCCGGTCTGATCCTCGTGCCATTGAACTGGCGCCTGGCGGTACCGGAACTCACCGTGTTGATGGCCGATTGCACGCCGCGTGCATTGATCTTCGGCGCCGAGTTCGCCGACGCCGCGGCTACGCTCGCGCAACGCCAGCCCGGTTTGACCTTGATCGCGCTGGACACGCCCGCACAGGGTCAGCGCGACTATGGGCACGACCTGGCCGATACCGACCCGGATCTGAGCGCGCATCCTGACAAGGATCCCGATACGCCGTGGTATCTGCTCTATACCTCGGGCACCACCGGCAAGCCCAAGGGCGTGATCCAGACCTTTCGCATGATGATGGCGAACTATTTCAATATCGGCCTGGCGGTAGAGCTCACCAGCAGCGACGTATTGCTCAACGTGCTGCCCCTGTTTCATACCGCCGGTATCAATCTCTACTCATCGGCGGTATTTCTGGCCGGCGGCTGCGTGCTGGTGCCGCGCGGTTTCGATGCGGATCAGGCGTTGCAGGTGCTCGAGCACAGAGCCACGGTTTTCTTCGGTGTGCCTGCGGTCTATCAGGCCCTGCTTGCCCAGCCCGGCTTCAGCGGTGAGCGGTTGCAGCGGGTTCGCTCCTGGGGCTGCGGCGGTGCGCCGCTGTCGCTGACGGTTGCACAGCAGTATGTCGATGCCGGCATTCATGTGCGTACCGGCATGGGCATGACCGAGACCGGCCCGACGGTTTTCCTGCTCGACGAAGACAGGGTGCTCGAAAAGATCGGCTCTGTCGGCCGCCCGCAGCTGCTCACCGAGGTGCGCATCGTCGATCTGGTGGGGGATGACGTCGACTGCGGCGAGGCCGGCGAGTTATGGATCCGCGGGCCGAATATCACGCCCGGTTACTGGGGTCAGCCCGATGCCACCGCCCAGGCCATAGACGAACAGGGCTGGCTGCACAGTGGCGACATCGCCCGCTGCGATGCCCAGGGCGATTACTACATCGTCGATCGCCTGAAGGATATGTATATCTCGGGTGGTGAAAACGTCTATCCCGCCGAAGTGGAGTACGTGCTCGGCCAGCATGCGGCGATTGCGGAAGTGGCCGTGGTCGCCGCCCCGGACGAGCGCTGGGGTGAAGTCGGTACCGCGTTCTACGGATTGCGGCCGGACGCACCGCCGCCGGATGTCGATACGCTGCGCGCGTTCTGCCGTGAGCGACTGGCCGGTTACAAGGTGCCCGCCACATTCGTCGAGGTCGATGCGCTGCCGCGAAACGCGCTCGGCAAGGTCACCAAGCAGGTGCTGCGTGAAAATTCATGACGCCGGGCGCGATCACGCGCTCGAAAACTTCCATGCCGGCCGGCCTATCGAGCGCGAGCTCATTCTCACGCAGGCGGATTTCGACCGGTTTGCC
>DJIE01000016.1 GCA_002433465.1 Salinisphaera sp. UBA6602 | reverse complement strand
GCGGCGTCTGTGAGGCCGAACCCCTTCGGGGCCGCCGGCTTTGCGCACGCTTGATCGGCGTCAGTGTTCGCTAGCGTGCACCAAGCACGCTACGCTCTCACTTCCTTGTCAATCGCGCGCAAAGCACGCCGGCGCGACCGCGACAGGTTGTGCAGAGCTTCCTTAGCCCACTTGTTAGCGACCAAAGCGCGCACGACGGAGAACCGATGTCGACCCAACCGAGCCGCGATCTCGAAACCTTTCCCAACCCGAGCCCGGAGCGCGATTACACCATTCGTATGCGTATTCCGGAATTCACCTGCCTGTGTCCGAAGACCGGCCAGCCCGACTTTGCGACGCTGTATCTGGAGTATGTGCCGGAGGCGAGCTGCGTGGAGCTGAAATCGCTCAAGCTCTATGTGTGGTCTTACCGCGATGAAGGCGCCTTTCACGAGGCCGTGACCAACCAGATCCTGGAAGACTTGGTAGCCGCGACCCAGCCGCGCTTCATGCGCCTGCACGCCGAATTCTGGATGCGTGGCGGTATCGATACCAGCGTGATCGTCGATCACCGGGCCGACAATTGGCACCCCGGCACGCCGGTGCATCTGCCCTGAAGCGATCGACGCCCTGCCGGTGCCAAACTTGGCGGCACCGGCAGAGGCGACAGGTCTAGCGCATCAGAATCAGGCTGTTGCCCTGAACGCGTACGCGGGTTCCGGGGCTGATGCTATCCGCCGTATCCACGCTCACAGTGCGTGAGCCGCCGGCGTCCATGGCCACGGCCACCTGGTAGATGGTCTTGCGCTTGATGCGCTTTTCCACTTCGCGACCCGCGAACACGCCGCCGAGGGTGCCCGCGACCTGGGCGATGGTCTTGCCCGAGCCGCTGCCGATCTGGCTGCCGACCACGGCGCCGGCCACGCCACCGGCGACGCTGCCAATCAGGCTCGGGTCGCCGTTGGTGGTGACCGGCGTGATCGAGCTGACCGTGCCGCAATCACCGCAGACCGGCTGCTCGTTGCTCTTGGCCTCTTCGCGGGCCTCGGCACGGGCTTGCTGGGTGGCGCTATCCGACTTCTTGGCCGCCTGCGTCTGGCGCTCTGCGGCTTCGCGTTTTTCGGTCTTGGCTTCGGCGACCTCTTTTTCCGCCGCCGCTTTATCTTCGCGCGCCTTCGCTTCGGCCTGGGCCTTTTCGGCGGCGTCGACCTTCGCCTGGGCTGCCTCGAGTTCGGCGTTCGCCTGTTCGAGCTGGGCCTGGGCCTGATCGCTGTCGTCCTGGGAGCAGGCGCTCAGCGCCAGCGTCATACAGCACAGCAGTACGGCAAACCATCGCAAGCTCGGATTGTTCATGGGTTTTCCCTGGGTTGTTCTACACTCATGCTTCGAAGCCGCGCGACCGTCCGAGTGGACGCCGGCGCGCGTCGAATTGCCCAAATTCTAGTCGAGCTACCCGAACGTACGATGAATCCGATTACCGAATTCAGCGCCGGCCCGTCCTATCTGCTGCGAGGGTTTCGCATGCTGGGCGAACCGTCACTGCGCCGCTACGTCGTGATTCCTATCCTCATCAATATCGTGCTCATCGCCGGCCTGGTTTCGTTGCTCGGCTGGCAGCTCGACAGCTGGCTGCATGCCTGGCTATCCGGCCTGCCGGACTGGCTCGCGTGGCTGGAGACCCTGCTGTGGTGGATCGGCGTGCTGCTGGCAACGCTGGCGTTCTGCTATATCTTCACCCTGCTCGCCAATCTGATTGCCAGCCCCTTCAACGGCCTGCTGTCGGCCCAGGTGGAAAAGCTGGTGACTGGCCAGGCGCCCGAATCGGGTATGAGCCTGGCCGGCGAAATGGCCGACGGCCTGTTCGGCGAGCTGCGGCGGCTACGCTATTACCTGGGCCGCGCGCTGATGTTGGGCATTGTGAGCCTTGCCCTGTTCTTCATACCGGGGGCGAATCTGGCCATCGCGCCGATGTGGTTCGTGTTCGGTGCCTTCATGCTCTCGTTCGAGTATCTGGACCAGCCCATGGCCAACCGCGGGCTGCGTTTCGACGACAAGATCCTGCGCATGCGCGCGCGGCGCTGGCGCCACCTGGGCTTTGGCAGCCTGGTGACGTTCATGACCGCGCTGCCGCTGGCCAATCTCGTGGTGATGCCGGCCGCCGTGGTCGGCGCCACGCTGCTGTATCTGGAGTGTCACCCGAGCGGCGGTACCGCCCCGGTCAAACGCGGCGATTAATCGGCAGACGCCGGCGCCGCTTCGCCGTTGATGCGCCGCAGCACGTCCAGATTGACGTAGTCGAAATCAAAGCCGGGGGATTTGAGAATGGTCACCGGCAGATCCGGTTCGCCCAGCGAATCCAGCACCGCCGCGGCGCTGTCGAAGACCTGATCGCGGGTATCGGCATTCACGGTGACCAACGCGGGCACGTGCGCGCCATGGGCCGCCCTTACGCCTGCATTCGAGTCCTCGATGGCAATACACTCGGCGGGCGCACAACCCAGGCGCTCACAGGCCATACGGTAAACGTCGGGCGCGGGCTTTTTATTGTCGACCTCGTCACCGCATACGGTCAGTTCGATATAGGCCAACAACTCGTCGCCCAGCGCATAGGCCAGGAACGGCTCGAGTGTCGCTCGGGTGGCATTGGTCACGATGGCGATACGCAGACCCGACTCGCCCGCTTCGCGAATCAGGCGTTCCACGCCAGCCCGAAGCGGCACCCGCCCCTTGCGCAAGCGGTCGCGGAAATAGCGCGACTTGCTCTGGTGCAGCTCCGCGACCCAGTTGTCGCGGTCCTCGCGCACGCGCTCGTCGTTCGGGCCCAGTTCGGGCTCGTAACTGTCGAGGTAGTGATTGATGCGTTCGCGGCCGCCGGAAATCAGAAGCAGCTTGCGATAGAGCGTCTTGGTCCAGCGCCAGTCCAGACCGTGCTCCTTGAACGCCCGGTTGTAGGCCGGCAGATGGCCCTCGGGTTCGGTATCGGCCAGAGTGCCGTCGACATCGAATAGCAGCGCGCCAAGCGTCATGGACAAAAAGCCGGAGACGGCCGGAGTTTGCGAGAGGCGCAAGTCTGCCAGAACCGTGCCAGGATCGCACGCCGCTCAAGAAAATCGTTGCACGGCCGTACTCCAGCATGCTAAACGTACGCGCTGTTATCTGACCCGAGGGCCGCATGCCTGCAACTCAGAAAGAATCGAAACTCGAGGCGCCTCAGCAATTTACGCCTTACACCCCGAAAGAGGGTGAAGAGTATATGAATGAGGCGCAGCGCGATCACTTCCGCCGAATCCTGATGAACTGGAAACGGGAGCTCATGGAAGAAGTCGATCGCACCATGCATCACATGAAGGACGAGGCGGCGAACTTTCCCGACCCGACCGACCGTGCCAGCCAGGAATCGGAGTTCAGCCTTGAACTTCGTACCCGCGACCGCGAGCGCAAGCTCATTCGCAAGATCGACCAGGGCATCTCCCGCGTCGATCGCGATGAATACGGTTTCTGCGATACCTGCGGTACGGAAATCGGTATCCGGCGCCTGGAAGCCCGGCCGACCGCGACCCTGTGCGTGGACTGCAAGAGCCTCGACGAAATCCGCGAGCGCCAGCTCGGCCGCTGACACACCCGTCGCACCGGCCCGAAACGCCCGCCCCGCGCGGGCGTTTTTATTGCCGCCGACTCAACGCCCTACGTTTGCACGCGCCGATCTGGCACAATCGTATTGCCGCGATGCAGCAAGCTGCGCGCTGCGCTATTTCTTTGTATGACGGGGCACGGGATGACTGACAACACGCGCATCATCAAGAAGTATCCGAACCGACGACTCTACGATACGGAAGTCAGCCGCTACATCACGCTGGAGAATATTCGCCAGCTGGTGATCCGGGGCGAACACTTCACCGTCATCGACAAGCGCAGCGGCGACGACATTACCCGCAGCATCCTCCTCCAGGTCATCAGCGAGCAGGAAGAAGGCGGCGACCCGATTTTTCGGACCGAAGTGCTGCGCAACATCATCCGCTTCTACGGCGACTCCATGCAGAGCACCGTGAGTTCCTATCTTGAACTGTCGCTGGAGTTCTTCAGCGAGCAGCAACAGCAGTTCAAACACCGTGTGGCACGATTGCTGGACGTTAACAACCCGCTCGCCGCCCTGCGCGAGCTCTCGCAGTATCAGGTCCCGATCTGGCGAACCGTACGGCGCGAATTCCTGGCCAACCTCAAGCGCAAAGAAAAAGACGGCGAACAGCCGCAAGTAACTGGCGCGGATGCCGATAATAGCGATCAGGAAAAGCAATCGGACCGATAGAAACCGAACCAGATTTTTTCCGGAACGGATACTTGACTAAAGTCGTAGACCGGGTATACTGCAACGCAACATCAGCAAACACGCTGAAACCGAATCTCCTCCGAAAGGCCTAACGGCCTTTCTCGCACCTTGCCCCCTTACCCTAGGGGGCTTTTTTATGGGCGCGATAAAAATCTCGGAGACGTAGTCGTCGTCCGCCAATTAGCCAGTTCAGCGACCCAACGGGCGGCATGAACCTGCTCTCGCCTGACCTTTAATAGTGAGCAACACGCCCTGGCCGCCACGCAGGCTGCCGTAGGATTGCGTGGTCAGCTCGGCGCCGCGGCCGGCGCCGCGCTGGTTGTCGGTCTCGTGCTTGAGATGACCCAGGGCCAGCGATGTGGCGTATTCGGTGGTGGCCAGCTGGGTACGCAGTTGCTTGGGCGTGGCATCGAAGACGAGCTGATTGTAGCCGCCGATGCCCTGCCCG
>DJIE01000224.1:13288-46025 GCA_002433465.1 Salinisphaera sp. UBA6602 | reverse complement strand
CCAGGCCGACCACGAGCACGCGATCGGCCAGCTCATGTGACTGCAGCCATGCCAGCGCGGCCGGCGCGGTGCGGTTGCCGTCGAACAGGAACACAACCGGATAACCGGCATCCGGCGCCGGCGCTTGCGGCTGCGAAATCAACAGTTCATAGACCTGCCCGGTCGCCGGATCGACGATCGACTCGTGGCGCAGCGCGGCCGCGGCCTCGGGGTGGGCCACGGTCTCCAGATCGGGCTGGGCCAGGGCCGGCGCAAACCCGCCCATCACCAGCACACAACACAGAGCGAGGCGCGCAACGCGCCCCGCCCCGGATTTCGCGATCTGGCCCCGGCGCACTAGAAGTCGTAGCGCAGGGAGCCGACCACGCTCGTGGGTTCGCCATAGAAGTTGAACGTGCCGGTGCTGCCGACGCGGTTGTAGTACTTCTTGTCGAGCAGGTTATTCACGTTGACTGCCCCCGAAAGCTTGTCGGTGAACTGGTAGCCCACCATGGCATCGACCACCGCATAGCCCGGCGCTTCCACGCCCTGCAGGGAGCTGAAGTCGCTGAAGGCGGTCACGCCGGCGCCGATGCTAACCCGATCGAGCAGGCCGGAATCGAAAGCGTACTTGGTCCACAGGTTGAACATGTGATCGGGCATGAGCACGAAGGTGGCCTCGTCGGCGCCGCGTTCGACTTCCGTATCCAGATAGGTATAGCCGGCGATGATATCCAGCTGTTCGATCGGCGAGCCGTCAAGCTCGAACTCCACGCCCTGAATACGGCGCTGGCCCATGGCTTCGTTGTAGTTCTCGCCGGGCACGCCCGCTGCATAGTTGCGGTCGTACATCCGGAACAGGCTGGCACGGGCATTGAGGTCGCCGTTGAAATAGCTGCCCTTCACGCCGGTTTCGTACTGGGTGCCTTCACGCGGCTCGATGAGATCGCCGTTAATGTCGTAGGCGGTCTGCGGATTGAACACCTTGGAGTAGCTGGCATACAGCGCGTGGTGGCGATCCACGTCCAGCACCAGCCCGGCATAGGGAGTGAGCTTGCCATTGTCGTCGCGCGAGCCGGTGGTGCCTGCCGTGTTGTCGGTGAGCTCGACCTTGTAGTCGCTCACCCGTACGCCGCCGATCAGGGCCAGCGGCTCGACCGGACGGAAGGTCAGCTTGGTGTAGAGGCCGATTTCTTCGAGCTTGGTCGTGTTGTCGGTGAGCGAGCCGCTGGCGAGCACGTCGACATAGGCCAGGTCTTCGAAATCATCGGCGTCGGTACGGCCCAGGCGTGCCCGTCCACGAATGGAGTCGGTGTCGTAATGCTTGTAATCGGCGCCGGCCACGAATTCGCTGACGTTGCCGAAGGTTTCGAACGGCTGGCTGTAGCTGGCATCCACGGCGAGCGTGTTCTGGTCGATATCACCGGCCGTGGCAGATACCGGCACGGTGCCGTCCGCGGCCACCGGGCCACCGCCGAAGGCATAGTTGTAGTCGGCGTTGCGGTTCGAATAACGCGCGCCCACCCGGCCGAAGCCGCCCGACTCGAAGCGATGGGTCAGCTCGAAGATGAAGTCGTCGGTGGTGGCGGTGAAATCGTTCCAGTCGGCGCCCAAGAACGTCGAGCGGTCCACGTCCAGCAGGCTGCCGTCGGCATCGGTGGCCAGGCCGTTGTTGACGGTGATATCGCGCTGCTGACGCAGATAGGCCACCGACACCATCGTATCCGGATCGATATCGTATTCGAGGGTGCCGTAGAAGGTTTGTGAGTTGTTGTCGTTGTGGTCGACAAAGCCGTCGGTATCGCTCTGTGCGACCACCGCGCGCCCGCGCAGGCGGCCGTCCTCGGTCAGCGGGCCGGAGGCGTCGCCTTCAAGATAGTACTGGTTGAAGCTGCCGTAACGGCCGATCACGTGGCCCTGGGCGTCCTCGGTCGGGCGCTTGCGCACGAGGTTGACGATGCCGCCCAGCTCGCTGCTGCTGTTGAACAACCCGGACGGGCCGCGCATTACCTCGACGCGATCGAAGGCGGCCAGATTGGGCAGCGTGCCGTTGATGCTGGCCATGGGCGCCGGCAGGCCGTCGATATTGAACTCGTCGTATTCGTAGCCGCGCGAATAGATCGACGAACGCCCGGCATCGTTGGTGAGCACGCGCAGGCCCGGCGTGCGCCGCGCCAGTTCGTCGAGCGTATCCACGTTGCGATCCTCGATCGACTCACGGGTGATTACGCTGATCGACTGGGGGATATCCTTGAGCGCGGCCGGCGTCTTGGTGCCCACCGTAGCCGCATCCACCGCATAGCCGCCGGTCTGCTCGGACGGCAGCATGTCGTAGAGCTGATTGCCTTCGACGGTGACCATTTCGAGCTGAAGCGGCTCGTCACCGGCAGCGCCGTCTTTCTGTGCCGCGGCCGGCATGGCCGAAGCGAGTATGACCACGCCAAGCAACAGCGGTGTACCAAGCGATTGCCGGGTTTTGATGCAGCCGTTCATATTCCCCCCAATGTGAAACCACGCGCGGCAACGCCGGGCGCTTGCAAGTTCAACCGTGTGCGAATGCGAATCTTTTGCATTTACACTTTGTGCCGCGCATTATTTCAGAGGCTTGCCGCCCAAACCTTTGCGAAACGCTCAAATGTCTTTGCATTCGAACACCGCGACCGACCCTGCCCGTCTCGAACGCTTCATCGGCGCTGCCGAACTCAACCGGCATGCGGCGCATCTGGGCCGCGACTACCAGACGCGCGTCGCCGACGACTCGCCGCCCCTGGAAGGCCAGTTCGGTGTCGATGCCCTGCCGGGCGGGCTGGTACTGCGACATGCCAGCGTGCGCAACCGCCAGGACATGCGCTCCCGACTGCAGCTGTGCCCGGGCCTCAAGCTGATTCTGGTGCTCGCCGGGGAAGTCGATGTGCGATTCGGCGATCGCCCATTACCGGCCGGGGCCGGCACGCGCTATGCCTGTGCCGTGCATCTGCACGAACCGACAATCTTCGAGCGCCGTGCGCGACGCAACAGCCGGGAACAAAGCCTCACCCTGACCGTACCGCACGACTGGCTGCGCCAACGCCTGGTCACGCTCGGCGACGGCCGCGGCAGCATGCATCTACTGGATACGCCGCACCTTTGCATGCAACCCTGGCAGCCCAGCAGCGCGCTGTGCGCGAGCGCCCAGTTGCTCATCGCCGCAGACAGCAGCGGCGACAGCGCCGGCCCGGCGCGACGGCTGCGCTGCGAAAGCCTGGCCCTGGCGATGGTCGCCGAAGCCCTGCCCGCGCTACTGGCTATGCCCGCCACCGACGAGCCGCCGCGGCCGATCGATGCACGCCGGCTACGGCGCATGCGCGATCTCGTCGACAAACCATCGGCGGCGCCACTGACCGTCGATGCACTCGCGCGCGAGGCGGGCATGAGCCGTAGCAGCCTGCAGCGCCACTTCAACGTCTGCTATGGCATGAGCGTGCAAAAGTTTCTGCGCGAACGCCGTCTCCAGGCTGCCGATCGTGCCCTGCGCGAAGACGGCGTCAACGTCGTGACCGCCGCCGAACTTGCCGGCTATACCAGCGCCGCCAACTTCGCGACCGCCTATCGGCGCGTCTACGGCATCGCGCCGAGCGAACGCCGCCGGCGCGCCTGACCGCCGCGAAGCAAACCGAACAAGCCGGACAGACCCCGTCGGCGCCGAGCACCGTCATCCGGCCCGGCCGCGTTCGTGCAAACGTTGCGGCAACGTTCTGCCCACGCGTTGGCAAGCCGATTACGCTAGGATTTCCACGGGGAATTGATCGAAGCGCTCGGCGGCGCCGTCGTGCCTTGTACGGTTTGCCAGGCGCAACGCCCCGTCACCTCGCTTCACCGACACCATCGGCACGCACGCAAAGGGGTTCGCATGGATACTCGAGTCATGGACCACGCATACGGTTACGGTCTGGTCAGTCGATTTTTTCACTGGGCGATGGCACTGCTACTCGTATGGCAGGCGACATCTGCAGCGTTGCACTACTTTTTCGACGATACGCCGGTCACCGACTTCTTCTTCGGCTACCACTTCTCCAACGGCGTGCTGATTCTCATCCTGGCAGTGCTGCGCGGTATCTGGGGGCTGCTCAACCTCTCGCGCCGGCCGTCGCATGCGGGCGGCCTGCAGCGCGCAGCCGCACTTGGCCATGTCGCCATGTATGTGCTGCTCATCGCGGTCCCCGTGGTCGCGGTCATCCGCGCCTATGGCGGCACGCGCCCCTTTTCGGCGCTCGGCGTGCAGATCTTCGACGGCATGGAAACCAAGATCGAGTGGATGAGCAATCTCGGTAACCAATGGCACGGCTTTCTCGGCTGGATTCTGTTCGCCCTGATTGCCGGTCATATCGCGATGGCGTTCGTACACACCCATGGCCTCAAGCAACCGTTGATCGCCCGTATGACCAAAGGCGACGAACGCCTGTAAGCCGAACATTCGCGCCACAGGTGTTGATTACACCTGAGCGGCACAACATGTCGGCTGCGGCGCGCACCGCAGCCGCCGACGGCTTAGACTGAGCACGCTCTTTCCATCGCGCGAGCTGGCTCTTGGATATCGCTTTGCTCTTCGTCGCGGCCCTGGCGGCCGGCGCGATCAACGCGCTGGCCGGCGGCGGCAGCTTCATCACTCTGCCGGCCCTGCTGTTTCACGGCCTGCCGCCGACCGTGGCCAATGCCACCAGCGCAACGGCCGTGCTGCCCGGCTATGCGACAACGTTGTTCCGGTTCCGTCGCGATGTGGCCCCGCCGGCCGCGCTGTCGCTGCCGGCGATGGTGGCGATCGCCGCGGCCGGCGGTATCAGCGGCGCTTCGCTGCTGCTGCTCACCGGCGACCGCGCCTTCGCAGCGATCGTACCCTGGCTGATGGGCGTGGCCACGCTGATCTTCGCGGCCGCCCCCTGGCTCAAGCAGCGCATGGCCGAACGCGAGGCCAGCACGCCGGTGGCGACCATCGCGCTCTATCTCGCCTGTACCTACGGCGGTTATTTCAACGGCGGCGTGGGCATCATCGTAATCGCCCTGCTCGGGCTGCTCGGCCAGACCCGGCTGCTGACCTCGGTGGCGATGAAGGCGGTGATGTCGGCCACCCTCACCACCATCTCGGTATCGGTGTATGCGGCGTTCGGGCTCATCGACTGGCCGCTGGCCGCACTCATGGCCGGCGGCGCCATGCTCGGCGGCTGGATCGGCGCGGCGTTCGGCTATCACATCGCGCCGCGCTGGCACCGAATCGGCATCGTGGCCATTGGCTCGATCATGACCGTGCTCATGTTTATGCGTGTGTAAAGGGCAGGCGTTACCCTGTAGCCATCATTCTCTGCAGAGTTGAGTCATGGATAAAGTGATGCTGGTCACCGGCGGCAGCCGGGGCATCGGTGCGGCCACCTGCCTGATGGCCGCGAAATACGGCTATGCGGTGGCGGTGAACTACCACAGCAATAAAGAGGCCGCCGACGCGGTCGTCAAGGCAATCGAAAAGGACGGCGGCAAGGCGATGGCCATCCAGGCCGACGTGGCTAACGAACAGGACGTGGTACGCCTGTTCGCGACCGTGGACGACGAACTGGGTCGTATCAGCGCGCTGGTGAACAACGCCGGCATCGTCGATCAACCGTCCAAGGTGGCGGATATGTCCGCCGAACGCGTGGCGCGGATGATGTCGGTGAACGTGGTCGGCCCGTTCCTGTGCGCGCGCGAGGCGATCCGGCGCATGGGCACGTCCTACGGCGGCCCGGGCGGGGCGATCGTCAACGTCTCCTCGGCGGCCAGCCATGCGGCCGGCGGCGGCGGTGCCGGTACGTATATCGACTACGGTGCCTCCAAGGGCGCGATCGACACGCTCACCGAAGGGCTGGCCAAGGAAGTCGCGGGCGACCAGATTCGCGTGAACGCGGTACGGCCGGGCGTGGTGGATACCGAAATCCATGCCAGCGGCGGCCTGCCGGACAAACCCGAGCAGGCGAAATCGGCCATTCCGCTGGGCCGGATCGGTCAGCCGGAGGATATTGCCGAGGCGATTCTGTATCTCACCGAGGCGAAGTTCACCACCGGCGCGTTTCTGGACGTGGACGGCGGCGTCTGAGCCGACGCCTGCAGTCATGAAGCCTGCCACCGGCGCCGAGGGCAGAAGTTTGTCCGCGGCGCCGGTGACAGTCGGCCTACTTGCCGCGTGCTGATTTGCGCCAGAAGCGGATACGCGGCAGGTCCTGATGGATATCTTCGGTCTGGCCGGCGATGCTCTCGATCTGCCCGCCCAGGGCTTCCAGAAAAAAGGCGATCCGGAACACGGTCAGCACGAATTCGAGCATAACTCGAATCGTGACCACCAGGGCCAGAAACATGGCCGGCCCGAGCAGACACAGCCAGGCCAGGCCGCTCATCCAGCATTGCTGAAACGCCCAGAAGATGACGTAGACGGTCGCCATGCCCGACAGCAGCTGGCCCAACGTATAGATGGTGGGCACCATCTGGGTGGTAATGACCGTGGTGAAACGACGGTCGAACAGCCCGGAAAGCAGGCTGCCGCCATCGTTGCGCATTTCGTGAAGTCGTTTCATCGCATTTACCTACAAACCCTCGCGCTGAACGCGCGTATCGCACGTCGTGCGCGCTAAGACCGATCCTATGCTGTTTTGTTGCATTGCAGCAAACATCGGCCGCCGTTGGCCCCGTCGCGATCGTCGATTCAGATAGACTGGCGCGATCGCCACAGGCGCACCCGTTTGTTCAGGAGTCTTCATGTCACGCCTTGCTCGGCCCTTAATCGCTGCCGGTCTATTGCTTGCCACGCTGCCGCTCGCGGTGGCTGTCGCCGCGCCGCAATGGCCGGCGCCGATTCGCAATCTCGAGGGCAAGGGCCTGACCATCGTCGAGGCCTTCGATGCCCCCGGCGGCATGACCGGCTATGCCGCGCGTGCCGGCAACCGCCCGCTCACGCTCTACCTCACCCCGGATCGCGAGCACGTGATCATCGGCCCGATGCTCGACGCCGACGGCAAGAACCTGAGCCAGGAGGTGCTGGACGCCACCATCACCCAGCCCGATATCCAGAGCGCCTGGCCGAAGCTGGACAAATCCAACTGGGTGGCCGACGGCGACGACGACGCCAAACGCGTGATCTACGTGTTCACCGACCCCAACTGCCCGTACTGCCACAAGTTCTACGAGGTCGCCCGGCCCTGGGTCGAATCCGGCAAGGTACAGCTGCGCCATATTCCGGTGGGCATCATCAAGCCCTCCAGCCCCGGCAAGGCGGCCGCCATTCTCGGCGCCGACGACCCGAGCGCAGCACTGGCCCGGCACGAGGAAAACTACAGCCGTGGCGGGATCGAGCCGCTCGAGGACATGCCGGCCGAACTGCGCGAAAAGGTCGCCGCCAACAACATGCTGATGTCGTCGCTGGGCATCCAGGGCACGCCGGGGCTGGTGTATCGCAACGCCGAAGGCAAGATCGATATCCATCAGGGCATGCCCCAGGGCGCGCTGCGCGAGGAAATTTTCGGCAAAAAGTAGCCGCCCGGGCACTCGCAGGGGCAAATGGTTGTCTGTAGCCTGCAACCATATTGCGTCGAACGATGAGCGAGGCCCCATGACCCGTCTACGCCCCTTGCTGCTGCTGTGCCTATGGGCTGCCGCCCTACCCGTGCTGGCAGCCCCCGCTCAAGACGACGCCGTACGCCGTACGACGCTGGACAGCGGTCTGCAGGTCATCGTGGTGCCGAACCGGCTTGCGCCCACGGTGACCACGATGATGAATTACGACGTGGGTTCGCGCGATGCCCCGGACGGCTTTCCCGGCATGGCGCATGCGCAGGAACACATGATGTTTCGCGGCACCGACGACCTGTCCGCAGCCCAGATCTCGGCCATTGCCGCGGCCATGGGCGGCCGCTTCAATGCCGATACCCAGGACGAAGTCACCCGCTACTACTTCACCGTGCCGGCCCAGTATCTCGAGGTGGCACTACGGCTGCACGCCGAGCGCATGCGCTCGGTCGCCAACGATCAGAGCGCCTGGGAGAAGGAACGCGGCGCCATCGAGCAGGAAGTCGCCCGTGACCTGTCCAGCCCGGACTATGTCGCCTATACCCGCCTGCGCGAGCAGCTGTTCGCGGGCACGCCCTATGCCCACGACGCGCTCGGCACGAAAGCCTCCTTCGACAAGACCACGGGCAAGATGCTCAAGGCCTTTCACGAGCGCTGGTATACGCCCAATAACGCTACCCTGATCGTGAGCGGCGACGTCGACGCCAAGCAGACCCTGGCCACCGTGGGCCGCCTGTTCGGCGATATCGAGCCGCACGAACTGCCCAAGACCGCGCCGGTTGCGCTCTCGCCGGTGGATGCCGAGCCTATCCGCATGGCCACCGATGCCGGCTATGGCCTGGCCTACCTCGCCTTTCGTGCCCCCGGCACGCACAGCGCCGACGAGTACGCCGCCGCCAATGTACTCGCCACCATCCTCAACAACCCGCGCAGCGCGCTCTATAGCCGGCTGGTGGCCACCGGCAAGAGCCTGGGCACCCAGTTCGCCCTCGACGGCCTGCGCGAGGCCGGCATTGCCTATGCAGCCGCGGCCTTTCCCAAGGGCGCCGACAGCGATGCCCTGGTGGCGCAAATGCGCGACGTGCTGGGCGATATCGCGGACAAGGGCGTAAGCGCAGCACAGGTCGAAGCCGCAAAGCGCCAGCTCACGACGGGCAACGCCGCTGCCCGCGATTCCATCGAAGGGCTCGCCGAGCAGTGGTCGCAGGCGGTTGCGATCGACGGCCTGGCCTCGCCGGATGCCCAACTGGCCGCCATTCGCCGCGTCGACGCCAAGGCGGTCAATCGCTTGGCACAACGTATGCTCGATCCAGACCAGAGCGTGCTGACGGTGCTCACGCCCGAAGGCTCGGGCGCGCCCGCCGCCGGCGACGGCTTCGGCGGCGGCGAATCCTTCGCGCCAAGCCATGCGGCCGATGTCGACCTGCCGGACTGGGCCGCCAAACCGCTGGCCAGCATCGACACGCCCACGCCGCGCGTTGCTCCGCAACAAAGCACGCTGGACAACGGCCTGCGTCTAATCGTGGTGCCCACTGATGCCACCCATGCCGTGCACGTCTACGGCCATATCCGTAACGAACCCTATCTGCAGGCGCCCAAGGGCAAGGAAGGCATCGACGGGGTACTGTCGAGCCTGCTCGATTACGGCACCCGAAAGCACGACCGGGTGGCTTATCAGGCCGAACTCGATGCGATCGGTGCCCGGGCCAGCGCCGGCAGCGATTTCTCGTTGACCGTGCTGCCCGAACACTTCGACCGCGGCCTGGCGCTACTCGCCGAAAACGAGCTGGCGCCTGCGCTGCCCAAAGATGCCTTCAAGATCGTGCAGGCCCAGACGGCCGGCGCGGTGGCCGGCCAGCTGACCAGCCCGGATTTTCATGCCGGCCAGGCGCTCAAGCGCGCGCTCTTGCCGAACGACGATCCGAGCCTGCGTCATGCCACGCCGGAGACGGTGAACGGCCTGTCTCTGGCCGACGTCACCGACTACTACGACAAGACGTTCCGCCCCGATCTGGCCACGCTGGTGGTGGTCGGCGACGTTGATACCGCCCAGGTACGCAAGGCGGTAGAAAAGAACTTTGGCGCCTGGAAAGCCAAAGGGCCCACGCCCGACGTGGACCTGCCTGCAGTGCCCGCCAATAAAGCCGCCACCGTGCACGTGCCCGACAGCGCCCGCGTACAGGACACGGTTCAGGTCGCCGAAACCCTGGGCCTGCAGCCAACGGACGACGATTACCGCGCCCTCGAACTCGGCAACCAGGTGCTCACCGGCGGCTTCTACGCCAGCCGGCTGTATCGCGAGCTGCGCGCCGAGCGCGGGCTGGTGTACTACATTCATTCCGGCCTGCAGGCCGACCGTACCCGCGCCCGCCTGGCGTTCGAATACGGCAGCCAGCCGGACAAGGTGGCCGAAGCCAACCGCCTGATTGCCGACGCGCTCGCCGATATGGCCAAGGCACCGGTATCCGCTGCCGAACTGCATCGTGCCCAGGCCGGGCTCGTACGCCAGGTACCGCTGGGCGAAGCCAGTGCTGACGCCATCGGCATTGGGCTGCTCTCGCGCGTGGAGAACGGCCTGCCGCTGGACGCGCCCTATCGTGCCGCACGGGCGTACCAGGCGCTGGATGCCGAGGCGATCCAGGCGGCCTTCAAGCGCTGGATACGCCCCGATGCCCTGGTGCACGTCATCCAGGGGCCGGCGCCGGCGTCCTAGCCAACCTTATCCCGTCGCAGAAACCGGCGCGGCGTCGGTCGCGTAGTTGCCATAGTCGGGCGGGCGTCGCCGGACGGGCCGGCGGCATGCCGTAGCTCGAAAGGCCATCGGCATCGGCCCTTTCGACTTTTGTATAAGGCAACGACCCGGCCGGACAATCCGGCAACACGCGCGTTAGACTGAGTCTGCGGCCGCCCGTCCGGCCTCGTTCCGCTCGCGACTTTTCGGAGAGCCCATGCAAATCGGCCTGTTCGTGCCCTGCTTCATCGATGCTTTCTACCCCGGCGTGGGTATCGCCACGCTCGAGTTGCTGGAACGCTTCGACTGCAACGTCGACTACCCCTTCGACCAGACCTGCTGTGGCCAGCCCATGGTCAACTCCGGCTGCCACGACGAAGCACGGGCCACCGAAGCGCTGTTCGTGAAGAACTTCGCGAAATACGACCTGATCGTGGCGCCGTCCGGCTCCTGCGTGCACCAGATACGCGACAACCTCACCGCCGTCGAGCAGACGCCGGAGGTCAAACACGTACGCGAGAACACGCTCGAACTGGTCGAGTTCCTGCACGACGTACTCAAGGTCGATGCATTCCCCTGGGCGCGTTTCGAGCACCGCGTGGGCTATCACGACTCCTGCAACACCCTGCGCAATCTCGGCCACGGCAAGCCCAGCGAACTGCACGGCGAATATTTCTCCAAGCCGCGGGCGCTGCTGGAAAAGGTCGCCGGCATCGAGCTGGTTTCCATCGACCGGCCGGACGAATGCTGCGGCTTTGGCGGCACCTTCTCGGTGACCGAGCCGGAAGTCTCTACCCAGATGGGCCAAGACAAGATCGCCGACCACGGCCGCAACGGCGCGGAATATATCGTCTCCGCCGATTCGTCGTGCCTGATGCACCAGTCCGGCTGTGCTGCCCGCATCGGCGCGCCGATCCGCTTCAAGCACATCGCTGAAATCCTCAACGGGGCAAGCCAATGAACGGCAACGAACCCAATCCCGCGGCCACCATGAAACGCGCCACGCCGGAGCCCCAGCCGCGCCCGGCGAAGGCCGCCGACGGCAAGCGCGTGGACCATGCGCGTTCGGCCAAGCAGTTTCTGAACGCACCGGAACACGCCAAATCGCACGACACCCGCGTCTGGGCCATGCGCAGCAAGCGCGACAAACAGGCCCATACTATTGAGGAATGGGAAGAGCTGCGCCAGCTGGCCAGCGACATCAAGACGCACACGCTCACCAACCTCGACACCTATCTCGAGCAGTTCGAGGCCAACGCCAAGGCCAACGGCATCCACGTGCATTGGGCCAAGGACGGCGCCGAGCACAACCGCATCATCCACGAGATCTTCAACGATCACGGCGTGAAGAGCGTGATCAAGGCGAAGTCCATGCTCATGGAAGAGTGCGGCTTTCGACATTACATGGACGGCGTGGGCATCGAGATCGTGGAGACCGATCTGGGCGAGCGTATCCAGCAGCTCGACGGCGAAGACCCGAGCCATATCGTGGTGCCGCCCGTTCACAAGATGCGTTCGGACGTGGCGCGCCTGTTCGCCGACAAGCTCGGCTCCGATCCCGAGAACGACGATGCCCACTATCTGGCCGGCGCCCAGCGCGATGCCACCCGCCCGCTGATTCTGGACGCCGATGCCGGCATGACCGGCGCGAACTTCGCCGTGGCCGAAACCGGCGGCTTCGTGGTCTGTACCAACGAAGGCAACGCCGATCTGTCGGCCAACGTGCCCAACCTGCACGTGGCCTCCATCGGCATCGAAAAACTCGTGCCCCGCGTGGAAGACATGGGCGTATTCATCCGCCTGCTGTCGCGCTCGGCGCTCGGCTCGCCCATCACCCAGTACACATCGCATTTCCGCGGCCCCAAGCAAGGCGGCGAGATGCATGTCGTGCTGGTCGACAACGGCCGCTCCAAGCGCCTGGGCATGGAGAAGTTCTGGTCGTCGCTCAAGTGCATTCGCTGCGGCGCCTGCATGAACACCTGCCCGGTGTACCGGCGCTCCGGCGGGCTGAGCTATGGCGCGACCTATGCCGGCCCGCTGGGGCTGATCCTCAACCCCACCTTCGACGCCCACCGCTATTCCAATCTGCCGTTTGCCTCCACGCTCAACGGCAGCTGCACCAACGTGTGCCCAGTGAAGATCAATATCCACGAACAGATCTTCGGCTGGCGTCAGGTGTTGGCCGAGAACGGCCACCTGCCGTGGACCAAGAAAACCGGACTCGCCGCGGCCGGCAAGGTACTCGCCAGCCCCAAGGGCTATCGCGCCGCGATCAAGGCCACCAACTCTGCCCTAAAGCATTTGCCGCGCTGGGCGATCTACAACCGCATGAACGCCTGGGGCGAAGGGCGCGAAATGCCCAGCCCGCCCGACAACGGCACCTTCCACGACTGGTACAAGCGCCATCGTCTCAACCGGGATGGCGCAAGCCGCAACACCCCGGAGAACTAACGCCATGGCCCACGACACCCAGAGATTGCCTGCTGAGAACGCCATTCTCGAAGCGTGGCACGACAACGCGGCGGCCTGGGTGCACGCCATTCATCAGCACGGCATCGCCAGCCGCCGCACCACCGACCGCGCCATCGTGGATACCGTGCTCGACTGCGGGCCCGAGCGCGTGCTCGACATCGGCTGCGGCGAAGGCTGGCTGCTGCGCGCACTGGCCGCCGAAGACATCGCCTGTACCGGCATCGATGCCGTGCCCGAGCTCATCGACGCCGCGCGCGAGAAGTGCGTCAACCCGAACGTCGACCTCAAGGTCTGTGCCTACGAAGACCTGGCCGACGCCCAGTTCGCCGAACCCTTCGATATGGCCGTGTGCAACTTCTCCCTGCTCGGCGAAGACAGCGTGGACGATGCCCTGGCCGGCGCGGCCCGCGCGGTGGTCCCCGGCGGGCTGCTGGTCATCCAGACCCTGCACCCGCTCACCGCCTGCGGCGACCGGCCCTATATAGACGGCTGGCGCAGTGCCAGCGGTGCCTGCCTGGGCAGCGGCTTCCAGGACGACGCCCCCTGGTATTTCCGCACCCTCGGGCGCTGGCTGGAACTCGTCAACAGCGGCGACTGGCGTCTGGCCGCGGTTGAGGAACCGCTCGACGACAACCACTATCTGCCGGCCTCGCTGATACTCATCGCCATCCGCCAGCCGACCGACGACGACCCGGAGCTTTAATCCATGAGCAGCCGCGACGACATCCTCGGCGCCGTTCGCAGCGCCAAACCCGGCCTCGACGCGCCCGCACCCACGGTGCCGAACTACGACGACAACTACCCGCAGGAACGCGCTGGCCTCGTCGACCTGTTCGCCGAACGCCTGACCATGATGGGCGGCAGCTGGCATGCGCTGGGCGACGGCCAGAGCATCGTCGATGCCGTAGAGCAGGCGCTGGCCGAAAAGCTGGGCAAACCGTTCGCCGACGCCGTGATTGCCTCCAACGTGCCGGAAGTCGCCGGCAACCGGACGCTCACCAACAGCGACGACCCGGCTACCGTCCACGACGTGGATATCGCCGTGCTGCGCGCCCGCTTCGGCGTAGCCGAAACCGGCAGCGTGGCCTTCACCGAAGCCGAACTCACGGTCAACGCCATCGCCTATCTCGCCCAGCACCTCGTCGTACTGATCGACCCGGCCGAGATCGTCACCAACCTGCACCGCGCCTACCAGCGTGACGATTTCGTGAGCGCGAACTACACCGTCTTCCACACCGGCCCCTCGGCCACCGCGGATATCGAAGGCGTGCTTGTTCGTGGCGCGCAGGGGGTGCGGTCGTTGACGGTGATTCCGGCAAGCAACTGAGAATCTGAACCGATGACGTTGCCCAGTAGCGCCGCTGGGTATATTGATGCCGGTACCGCCAACTAAACCTCGGTAGCTCCGCCGCTTGCCCGAACCATCGTGTATAGAATTAGCCACAAATCTATACATGACGCTTTAAACCTGTATAGATTTGAGCAAAATATATATATGCCCAGGGCCATTCAATGGCCAGTCGGGCGGGCAAAGCATGTTGGTTTGGGGGAGAAGTGGACAAGCGCGGTTTAACCGAACGCGATATCTGTAGCAAGTTCATCACGCCAGCGCTCACACGCGCTGGCTGGGATCTGCAGACCCAGATTCGAGAGGAGAAGTCCTTCACAGCGGGCCGTATTATCGTCCGTGGGCGACTGCATGCACGAGGGCAACGCCGCCGCGCCGATTATGTGCTGAGTTATCAGAAGAATCAGCCCATCGCGGTCATCGAAGCCAAGGACAACACGCACGCGCCAGGCGACGGCATGCAACAGGCGCTGTCCTACAGCGACGCACTCGACGTACCGTTCGTGTTCACAAGCAACGGCGACGGCTTTGTTTTCCACGACCGCACAGGGTTATCCGACCAGACCGAAACGTCGCTTTCGCTCGATGAATTCCCAACGCCTGGCGAGCTCTGGCAACGCTATTGCCAATACAAGGGCATCGGGCAAGCCGAGCAGCCGATCATTGAAGAACCGTACTACGACGACGGAAGCGGCCGAACGCCGCGCTACTACCAGACGATCGCTATCAACCGCACTGTCGAAGCCATTGCCAGAGGCCAGGATCGCATCCTGCTGGTAATGGCCACGGGTACCGGCAAGACCTTCACGGCCTTCCAGATCATCTGGCGTCTTTGGAAAGCGGGCGAAAAGAAACGCATTCTGTTTCTCGCCGATCGCAACGTGCTCGTCAACCAGGCAAAGAACAACGATTTCAAGCCGTTCGGGCAGGCCATGACCAAGGTCACGAACCGTACGGTCGACAAATCCTACGAGATATATCTCGCCCTCTATCAGGCCGTATCGGGCAGCGAAGAAGACAAGAACATCTACAAGCAATTCTCGGAGGATTTCTTCGATCTCATCGTGATCGACGAATGCCATCGAGGCAGCGCGGACGCGGACTCCGCGTGGCGCCGCATTCTCGACCACTTCTCCAACGCCACGCATATCGGCCTCACCGCGACGCCGAAAGAAACCAAAGCCGTATCCAACATCGATTATTTCGGCGAGCCGGTCTACACCTATTCGCTCAGGCAAGGCATCGAAGACGGCTTTCTCGCACCATACAAGGTGGTCCGTATCGACCTCGACAAAGACCTGCAAGGCTGGCGCCCAAGCGAAGGTCAGACCGACAAGCATGGCCACCTGATCGAAGACCGAATCTACAACCAGAAAGACTTCGACCGCAGCCTGGTGTTGGAAAAAAGGACGCTGGCGGTCGCATCCAAGGTGACGGAGTTCCTCACCCGGACAGACCCGTACCAAAAGACCATCGTCTTCTGTGAGGACATCGACCACGCCGAACGCATGCGACAGGCTCTGATCAACCTCAACCCGGAACGCGTCCGCGAGAATCGCAAATACGTGATGCGCATTACCGGCGACGAAGCCGAAGGCAAGGCCGAGCTAGACAACTTCATCAATCCTGAAGAGCCATACCCCGTCATCGCAACCACCAGCAAGCTGATGACGACCGGCGTCGACGCCCAGACCTGCAAGCTCATCGTGCTCGACCAGCGCATTCAGTCCATGACCGAATTCAAGCAGATCATCGGACGCGGCACGCGCATCAACGACGAGTTCAACAAGCACTGGTTCACGATTCTGGACTTCAAGAAAGCGACCGAGCTGTTCGCGGACCCGGACTTCGACGGCGACCCGGTCAAAGTCTACGAACCCACCAGTGGCGAATCCGTCGTTCCGGATGACGAAGAAACCGACAGCCCCGATATGCCTGCCATCGCTGAAGATGCGGCAGTCTATGGCGCCGAGCCCGGCGAACAATGGGCGTCCGACGATACCGACTGGCATCCAGACGACCAGAAAAAGACCGGCCGCACCCGTTACGTGGTCGATAACGTGGAGGTGAATGTCGTCGCCGAGCGCGTTCAGTATCTGGGCCCGGACGGCAAGCTGATAACAGAAAGCCTCAAGGACTACACCCGCAAGAAGGTTCGCGAGCAATTCACCTCGCTGGAAGACTTCCTGCGCCAGTGGAATGCAGCGGAACGCAAGCAGGCCATCATCGACGAACTGGCCGAGAACGGCGTGTTCTGGCACGACCTCATCGAGGACGTGCAAAAGAAACTGGGGGCCGAACCCGATCCCTTCGACGTGATCTGCCATATCGTCTACGACCAGCCACCCTTGAGTCGCCGCGAGCGCGCCGCGCAGGTTCGCAAGAACGACTATTTCAACCGCTATGAAGGCGCCAGCCGCGCGGTGCTCGATGCGCTGCTCACCAAGTACACCGATACCGGAATCGAGCACATCGAGGACGTGAAGGTCCTCAAGCTCGATCCATTCAACCGGATGGGTTCGCCCATCGAATTGATCAACGCATTCGGCGGCAAAGACGAATACTTCGCCGCCGTGCGCGATCTCGAACAGGAGTTATATGCCTAAATGCTCGACTCACATCAGATCCGGCGCGCGCTAGAGCGCGTAGGACTACAGGTTGAACGCGATCGGCCTCGTATAAAAGGGCTGGAAACTGCGGACGGCGTACGCGTCTATCTCAAGACGGCCGGGAAGGACGGTTCCGTCGCCATGAGTGACGCACCGCTTGTTCTGAACCCGGCGCTGAAGGCCAAAAGCACTCAAATCAACGAGATTGAGGGCATCTCGGTCGACTGGCTGAAGCCATACCACAACTCGAATATGGCAGGTTATGCCAAGCGCCTTCATACCGGCAAAGAGGAAATCACCTATGGCTTCGAGACAAGTATCGCCTCGGAAGCAGCATTACACGCGCTACTCGCGGTCATTGATCCCGCGGCCTATCAAAGCGGTCTAACCGCCTACGACGAAATCGATGAGCAGCTGAAAGATTTACCCTCAGACAGCACCACCCGCAAAGCACTCATCGACGCCCGACTCGACCAAGGCAAATTCCGGAAATCGCTTATCGACTACTGGAGCAGCTGCGCTGTCACCGGTGCCAATAACCTCGCCATGCTCCGCGCCTCTCACGCCAAACCGTGGAAGGTTTCGACCAATGAAGAGCGACTCGACGTTTACAATGGCCTGCTGTTGACCGCGAACCTAGACGCAGCTTTCGATGCCGGACTGATCACTTTCGAAGAGAGCGGCGCAATCCGCATCAGCCGTCAGTTCGCCGACGCGGCAGCCTTCGGCATCCGCTCCGATATGCGCCTGCGCCGCCTTGAGCCGGCGCACGCTCGGTACCTAGAACATCATCGCGAACGAGTTTTCGAATCAAAGACATGTCCATAAGCACGACCGTAAAATCCATCCAGGACATCATGCGCAAGGATGTCGGCGTCGACGGCGACGCACAGCGCATTGGTCAGCTCGTGTGGATGCTCTTTCTCAAGATCTACGACGATCGCGAGACCGAATGGGAAACCTTCGACGACGACTACCGCTCGCCGCTGCCCGAGCACCTGCGCTGGCGCAACTGGGCGGCCGATCCGGAAGGTGATACCGGCGACAAGCTCAAGGCCTTTGTGGACAACACGCTCTTCCCCGGCCTGCAGAACCTGCAGGCGCAAGGCGACGATTACCGGGGCGTGGTCATCCGCAACGTCTTCGAAGATGCCTACAACTACATGAAGTCCGGCCAGCTTCTGCGGCAGGTCGTGAACAAGATCCAGGAAGGCGTCGACTTCAACAAATCCAGCGAGCGCCACGATCTGGGCGACCTCTACGAACAGATCCTCAAGGATCTGCAAAGCGCCGGCAACGCGGGCGAGTTCTATACCCCACGTGCCGTGACCGAATTCATGGTCAGCCGAGTGGACCCCAAGCTGGACGAAACCGTGATGGACCCGGCCTGCGGCACCGGTGGCTTCTTAACCGGCGCCATCGAGCATAAACGCCGTCACTACGTACAAACCCCGCAGGACGAAGAGACGATCGCAAGCACCATCCGCGGCATCGAAAAGAAACCGCTGCCCCATCTGCTCGCGACCACGAATCTCATCCTGCACGGCATCGATACACCGAGCCAGATCCAGCATGACAACGCCCTGTCCTACCCGCTGATCGGCTGGGGGCCGAAACACCGGGTGGATACGATCATCGCCAATCCGCCCTTCGGCGGCATGGAAGAAGACGGCATCGAGGACAACTTTCCGCAGGCGTTCCGCACCCGCGAAACGGCCGACCTGTTCCTCACGCTGTTCCTGCAACTACTCAAGAAAGGCGGCCGTGCCGCTATCGTGCTGCCGGACGGCTTTCTGTTCGGCGAAGGCATGAAGACCCGCCTCAAGGAAAAGCTGCTCGAGGAGTGCAACCTGCACACCATCGTTCGCCTGCCCAACGGCGTGTTCAACCCCTACACCGGCATCAAGACCAACCTGCTGTTCTTCACCAAGGGCCAGCCGACCGAAACCGTCTGGTACTACGAACACCCCTATCCCGAGGGCTACAAGAACTACAGCAAGACCAAGCCCATGCGGTTCGAGGAATTCCAGGCCGAGATCGACTGGTGGGGCACCGAGGCCGATGGCTTCGCCGCCCGCATAGAAACCGAACACGCCTGGAACGTCTCGATCGACGACATCCGCGAGCGGAACTACAACCTGGACATCAAGAACCCGTTCCAGGCCAAGGAAGAAATCCACGATCCGGACGAGCTACTGGCGCGATACGAACAGCAGCAGGCCGAAATTCAAGCGCTGCGCGACGAGCTAAAGACCATCTTGGGCGACGCGCTGGCGCGGAAGGAAGACCCCGAACAGGAGCGGCGTTCGGCATGAGTGCAGAGCAGTTCATTACCGAGCACCTTGATCTGTGGACTGGGGCGGTTACCACCAAGTCGACCGGCGGGCGCGGTAGCCAGAACGGAATTGAATTAACAGGAATTAAAAAACTACGCGAACTGATTGCTGATCTAGCAGTGCGCGGCAAATTATTACAGCAGGAACCAACAGATGAGTCCGCGTCAAACCTCGCTATAAAAATAGCCGCAGAACGAGAGCAACTAGTAAAGACGGGCGCGATCAAGCGGCTGAAACGGCTACCGCAAATAGACGTAGCGGATCAACCATACTGCTTACCACCGAATTGGGCGTGGATAAGATTAGGCGAGGCCACGAACTACGGCATAACCGAGAAAGCAGAGCCAAACGACGTCAGCGGTGAGACCTGGGTTCTTGAGCTTGAGGACATCGAAAAAGAGAGTTCTCGACTTGTAAAAAAAATTCGCCAAGATCAGCGCCCTTTCAAGAGCTCGAAGAATCGCTTCCAAAAAAACGACGTGCTTTACGGCAAGCTCAGGCCTTATCTAGATAAAGTAGTCGTCGCGGATGAATGTGGTGTTTGCACAACTGAAATCGTGCCCTTAAGAGGATTTTACGGCTTGGCGCCGGACTACTTACAGCTCGCTCTTAAATCTCCCGCCTTTAAAAACTACGCCAATAGCTCAACTCACGGGATGAACCTTCCGCGGCTTGGCACTGACAAAGCTAGATTGGCCCTATTGCCACTACCTCCGGAGAACGAACAACACCGCATCGTCCAGAAAGTCGACGAACTTATGGCGCTCTGCGACCGGCTGGAGCAGCAGACCCGCGATCAGCACGCCGCCCACGAAACGCTCGTCGACTCCCTGCTCGAAACGCTCACGCAATCCAACGACGCCGACGAACTGTCCGAAAACTGGGCCCGCCTCGCCGCCCACTTCGACATGTTGTTTACGACCGAACAGAGCATTGAGCGGCTAAAGCAGACCATTCTTCAACTTGGCATTATGGGTCGTATCGCGAAGCAATCAGCAAATGACGAGCCCGCGTCGGTACTGTTCAAAAACATCAATACTAATAACATTAAAAACAAATCCCTGCCAGATATTACGTCAAATGAAAAACAATTCAAAATCCCTAATAATTGGCTATGGGTAAAATTTGGTCACATTAATACACTAATAAATGGCGACAGGAGCAAAAATTATCCAAACCGCGATGAATATGTTCGCGAAGGCTTACCTTGGATCAATACCGGGCACATCCAGAAGGATGGAACGCTTTCTAAATCGAATATGAATTTCATAACTGAAGAGAAATTCAACCACCTAAAAAGCGGTAAAATTCGGACGAATGACTTAGTTTATTGCTTACGCGGCGCGACCCTAGGCAAGACGGCTAGCGTGTCCCCTTACTCTACTGGAGCAATCGCGTCATCGCTGATGATCGTGCGCCCCCATATCCCGGCGATGCAACGCTACATTTTTTATTATTTAATTAGCCCCTTTGGACGCGATCAAATCGCTCGCTTTAACAACGGTTCAGCGCAACCCAACCTTTCTGCGAACAGTGTAGCGTTATACGCATTCCCCTTACCGCCGTTACGAGAGCAGAAACGTATCGTTAAGAGAATTGACGAGCTTTTTTCATTTTGCGATCAACTCAAAGCTCGCCTACTCCAAGTCAGCAAAACCCGCTGGAGAACGGCAGACGCCGTCGTCGAACAAGCCATTCACTAACCACGAATCGCTAGCGCTACCTATGGCCATCGAACAAGGCATCTGGAAGATCGGCGACAAGCCGGAGAAGCTCCAGCCGAGTGGGCTGTCCGACGAGTCGCTGCTCGAAGAGCAAGTGATGCACGACATTGCCATCCTCGACGCGGACTGGCTGCTGATCGGCCGGCAGGTACGGACCGACTTCGACAAGTTCATCGACCTGCTGGCGCTGGACGGCGATGGCAACGTCATCATCATCGAGCTCAAACGCAACAAGACACCGCGCGAGGTGGTGGCCCAGGCGATCGATTACGCCTCGTGGGTCGTCGATCTGGACGCCTCTCAGATCGGCGAGATCTATCGCGAGTTCGCCGAGCGCTACGGGCGGACTCACGATTCTTTGGAGGCCGCCTTCGAACACCGCTTCGGCGTGCCACTCGATAGCACCGATATTCAGCTCAACAGCGCCCATCAGCTGGTCGTGGTCGCCACCAAGCTGGACGCCAGCACCGAGCGAATCATCAACTACCTGAACGACCACGCCAACATCGCGATCAATGCGCTGTTCTTTTCCGCCTTTGAAGACGCTGGCAATCATTACCTGAGCCGGGCATGGATGATCGACCCGGAGGAGAATCAGGATCGAGCGGTCAGCCGAGCGGGCGCGAAACAGACATGGAACGGCGAATACTATGTCTCGTTTAGCGAGGATCGGCCGTGGGAGGCCGCGCGGCAGTTCGGCTTCATCGGCGGCGGCGGCGCGCTCTGGTATTCACGTACGCTGGACATGCTCTCCGAGGGCGACCGTGTCTGGGTGAACATGCCGGGCGTCGGCTTCGTGGGCGTCGGCCGCGTGGCGGGGGACAAGGTCCGCGCCGATCGTTACGTCTTCAAGGCACCGGATGGCTCCGGCACGTACGCATCCGACGAACTACCCGAGCCTTATCCACAGGCCGACGCAATGCGCTCGGATGACAACGCGGAATATCTTGTGCCCTTGGAATGGGAGTACACAGTCGACCGGCGTAATGCGGTTAACGAGGTCGGGCTGTTCGGCAACCAGAACACGGTCTGCAAGCCAAAGACGCCCAAATGGGATCACACCGTGAAACGCCTTAAACAGGTGTGGGCCATTTCGTAGGCGACCCATCGCACTCTATAAGCTAGAGCCCCGCCGCGTGATGGTTTTTTGGTAACCCGCGCGGCCGTGGCCGAGCCTGTCTTCACCACGGTTCGCGCCGGCTTCTCAGAGTTCGCTACCGCCTCCTGGTTGATATTTTCACCCTAGGGGTGAATAATCGCTTGGCGCCTGTGACGGACGGGTGCCCTCCCATCCGCACCAGGGAAAGTCATGGAGATACGGTTCAGAACGAACCAACTCCAAAGATGCTACGAGCGGCAGAAGACAGCGGTTCGTAAATTCGGCGACGAGGTGGCCCGCCGTTATGTCCTTCGTATCAATATCATCAAGAGCGCTCGCGACATTGACGAGCTGATCGCGCTGCCTGTCTTGCGGTGTCACCCATTGAAAGGTGATCGCGACGGCCAATATGCGGTCAAACTAAATGGCTTCTATCGACTGATTTTCACGCTCGAAGGCGACTCGCTAACGATTGTTCGCATTGAGGAGGTGAGTAAGCACTATGGCGACTGAAACGACTCTTCACTCCGATCTTGCGATCGCGCCCGGCGAATATCTGCAGGAAGTGCTGGAGGACGCCGGCCTGACGCAGAAGGATCTTGCGCAACGCACCGGACGCCCCGCGCAGGCAATCAACGAAATCATCAAGGGAATTAAATCCATCACGCCGGATACTGCGATCCAGCTGGAAACAGTGCTAGGCGTGCCGGCGCATATCTGGACCGGACTCGAGAGCGAGTACCGGCTCGCACTCGCACGCCAAGAAGAAGCGTGTGCGCTTACAAAAGAGCGCCCGCTAATGCGCGAGTTTCCATTCAAGGAAATGGCTGACCTCGGCTGGGTAAGTTACTCGCGCAAACAAGACGAACGCATTAGAGAGCTACGGCGTTTCTTCGGCGTTGCCTCCCTGGCTAATGTTGAAAACGTGGGTACTTATGCGCCGGCTTTCCGACACGCGCAGCACCGCGCACCTTCGCAATTGGCCGTCGCGGCCTGGATCAAAGGCGGCGAGCACGACGCAAAAAGAATCCTCACAGCGTCGTTCGACCGGCAAAAGCTCGAGGCTCGGGTCAATGCCATTCGCGCACTCGTAAGCCATCGTAATACGGCAGAAGCAATTGCCGAGCTATGCGCAATCCTCGCGGAGTGCGGCGTTGCCCTCGTACTGCGGCCGCATTTGAAAAAGACGTATTTAACGGGCGCAACCTTCTGGATGCGATCGCAGAACAAAGCCGTGCTCATGATGAGCTTACGAGGGAAATGGGCAGATATATTTTGGTTCACGCTCTTTCACGAGCTTTGCCATATCCTCAAGCATCAGAAGCGACAAACATTCGTGGATTTCGAAGGAATCGCTGACCCAAACGTTGCCAAACAGGAAGACGAGGCTGACTCTTACGCTCAAGAAACGCTGATCCCATCAGTCGATTGGGACGAGTTCATCGCCGATAGAGATTTCTCGGCAAGCGCCATCGCTGAGTTCGCGGCACGGGTCGAGATAGCGCCGGGCGTCGTTACCGGACGTCTTCGCCGTAAGGAGTTAATAGCGCCCAATCGACACGATTTTCGCGACCAAATGGACTGGTCGGCCATCGCGCCCAATCACTTGGGCACGCAAATCACCGGGCGATTCGACAGCGCTGAAACTTCCGACCTCCAACTTCCTAACCGCTTCGAGCGACCTCGCATCATCGATTTTGATTGATGATCGTTACCAAACGCGTTTTCTCGCGAGTCGAGGCTCCTTACCTGAGCAGTATTTAAAGCGTCGCTATTATCACCAAGTCTGTTCGTATTGACCCGCCCATAGCGACACGACATGCCGCACGAACAACCCCAGACCCAATCCACCAATATCCACCATCTGCGCGTGGGCGATTTCGTCGTCACCACGATTCAGGATGCCTATCTGCAGGGCGGGTTCGGGCTGATCTCGAATCTGGACGAGGCGACGGTGCAGGACTTGCACACGGCGAGCCGGCGGCAGACGCCGCCGAGGATCACGTTGAACTGTTATCTGGTGAATACGGGCGACGAGCGGATTCTGATCGATACCGGGCTGGGCGGTCTGGTGGGCGATGAAGGTGCGCGGCTGGGCGCGGGGCTCGGCGAAATGGGGCTGACGTCTGCGGATATCGACCGCGTGATTCTGACCCACGCGCATCCCGATCATTTGGGCGGGCTGATCGATAGCGACGACAACCTGGCCTTTGGCCAGGCCGAGGTGCTCGTGCCGGCCGGCGAGCTGGATTTCTGGCGCGGCGCGGTGCCGGAGGATGCCGGCGAGATGCTGCGTAGCCATTTCGCCAATGCACAGCGGGTGTTTGATGCCTGCGCGGCGAACCTGCGCGCCATCGAAAGCGACGCCATCCGGCCCGGCATCACGCGCTATCCGCTGCCCGGCCATACGCCGGACCACAGCGGTTATCGCATCGAATCCAACGGCGAGAGTCTGTTGATCGCGGCGGATATCGTGCACCTGCCGCAGATTCAGTTTCCGCGCCCGGATGCGCAGGTGATGTTCGATATCGACCCCGAACAGGCGGTGCGTTCGCGCCAGGCGCTGTTCGCCGAGGTGGCGGCGAGCGGCGAGCTGATCGCCGGCCACCATATCGACTTCCCCGGCATCGGCCATGTGGTGGCCGATGGCGCGGGCTATCGCTTTCTGCCGCACGTTTGGTCGCCGTTCGTTTGAAACGGCGCGGCGACCTGCACGACGGCTAGTCCGTATCCCGAAAGCGCGTCATCTGTTCCAGCGTGGCCTGAATAGCGGCCGGTGAAGGACTGTCTTTACGCGGCCGATAGTCGCGGTCCAGCGCTTCGGGGCGGCCGATAGCGGGGAAGTCGATAAAGCCGTTTTCGGTCATCGCGGCATGGCCGCGGTACTGGGCCATGATCATCGGCAGACGGTCGGCCGGCTGGAACAGGTTGTGGCCGACGCTGGTGGCGTCAAACGCATTGTTCACGCCGAGCGCGTGCTCGAGCAGCGTGGGCGCGACGTCGAGGCTGCTGGTCATGTAGTCGGTCTGGGTGCCGGCCTCGGTACGGCCGGGCCAGTGCACGATCATGGGCACCTGGGTCTGGTAGCGGCTGTAGTCGCCGTTGTGGCCCCAGTAGTTCAGGCCCAGATCGTTGAACTCCTGGCCGTGGTCGCCGGTGACGACGACGATGGTGTCGTCCATCAGGCCCTTGGCTTCAAGCGTGTCCAGCGTTTTGCCGACGAGGCCGTCCACGAAATGCACCGAGTTGCGATAGAGGTTGTGCAGGCCGGTGGGGTCGGTGTCTTCGTCCAGGGCTAGGTAGTTGACGCTGTCCCAGCTGGGCTGGAACGGACACGGGGCATCGTCCGGCAGGTCGTAGGCGTGCGGCGAGTCGTAGAAGACCATGCCGAAGAAGGGTTTTTCGGCGTCGGGATCGCGTTGTTCGAGATAGTCGATGAAATCGCGGTTGGCGTCGATATCCCGCGTGGGCGAATCGTTGCCTTCGGATTCCATGCGCAGCTCTTTCATGCCGGAGAAGATGGTGCGATGGAATTCGGGCGAAGACAGCGGCGCGCTGCGAAAGATGCCGAAGTCGTAGCCCAGGTCCAGCATACGACTGACCAGCACAGGCCGGGTATTGGTTTGCAACATGCTGTGCCAGTAGGTGCCGGGAATGCCGTAGAACAGCGTGAACATGCCGATACGCGTGGCGTTGCCGCCGCTGTAGTGGTTCATGAAGCGCTGGTTATTGGCCGCGAAACGCGCCATATGCGGCGACACCTGTTCATTCATGGCATCGAACCGCCAGGAGTCGATGACGATGAACACGATATTCTTCGGCTCGGCCGGGGCGTCGGTTTGCAGCGGCACCCGTGGATAGTCGATGGAGCCGTCCAGAGCGGTATCGCCGCCCCAGCTGGCCTCGGCCACGTCGAAGCCGCGCTCTTCGAGGAAATCCTTCGCGGTGAGCGGCTCGTAGCCGGGCAGCAGACGGGTCTGGCGGGTGACGTTGCCGTCGCCCATGGCATCGGCATAGGCATGAAACAGGTTGGTGCCCAGCAGCAGCGCCACGCAGGCAGCCGCCATGCCGTAGCCGAAGCGGCGCTGGCGTGTGGCAGCCACCAGCCGCCAAACGGCCCAGCCCACGCCCCAGAGCGCGACGGCCACGCCCAGGCAAATGAGGGCCACCTGAATCTTCATCGCCAGCGAAAACTCGAAAGTCTCTTCCGAGGCGCCCGAGAAGAATAAGGACACTAGGGCGCCGTTCAGATGAAACCGGTATTGCTGAAAGACCTGCGTATCCACCAGCAGCAGGCCGGTCAGCACCACGCCGATTGCCCAGGCCAGCGGCACGATCACGTGCCGGTACGGCACCAGCAGGGCGAGCAGCATGACCGGCAACAGGCCGATGAGTGCCACCGACAGAAAATGGGCAAAGAACATCGCCACGCCAAAGCTGCGGGCCGCGCCGCCGGTGGCCAGATCCCCGACGTCGAGGTAGCGCAGGGCCACCAGCGACAGCACGAGGGTGTAGGCAATCACAAGCCAGCCGAGCCAGCGCAATAGCGCGCTGCGACCGACGCCGGACGGTACGGGGTTGAGCATTGGGTTAGAAATTCGTCTGATAGGTACGCTGAAGCATATCGGACACATTTCAGCGCAAACGTTCCCTGCCACGACGTTATAAACCAGCGACATAGGCCGAAAGCGCGTGCCCAGGCCCGTTCGTCGCGGGCTGGACACCCACCGCTATGATGCGGCAGGTCACCAGCGCCGGTCATACGACTGACATACTGTGCGCCGAGCATGAACCGCCGACTCACCCGGAGCCTTCATGGATCCTACCAAGAACAGCCCTTTTCCAAGCCTGTTCGGCAAGTCGCCCTTCGGCGCCCTGACCGACCATATGCGCCAGGTGGAACAAGGCGCGTCGCTGCTGCTGGAATTCATCGCGCACAGCCAGGCCGGTGACTGGGACGCAGCCGAGGCGCTGCATCAGCAGATCAACGATTGCGAGCATGCGGCCGACGATCTCAAGGATCGTATCCGGCTCAACCTGCCCAGCACGCTGTTCTTGCCGATCTCGCGTGCCGACCTGCTGGTCCTGGTCGAGGCTCAAGACAAGATCGTTAACAAGATCAAAGACATATCCGGGCTGATGACGGGCCGGCGTATGCAGTTCCCGGACGCTCTGCAGGCGCCGATTCGTGCCTATCTGGAAACCACGCATGCCAGCGTGGCGCAGGCACGCAAGGTGCTCGAGGAGCTCGGCGAGCTGCTGGACTCCGGCTTCGGGCGCAGCGTGGGCGAACTCATCGCCGACATGGTCGCCGAGCTCGGGCGGCTGGAAAACACCTCGGACCAGCAGCAGGTGGCCATACGTCGCCAGCTGCTGCCGCTGGAAAGCGAACTGCCACCGCTGGAGATGATGTTCATCTACCGTGTGATCGATGCGATCGGCTCGGTGGCGGATCGCGCCGAGCGCGCCGGCTCGCGCCTGCAGATTCTCGCCACCCGCTAAACACTTTCGGGCCCGCGCCCTCGTTACAAGGATCGCCCGATGTCGATCATCGCCCAGCACGCCGAGTTGTTCCTCATTCTGGCGTGCGTTTTCGGTTTCTTCATGGCGTGGGGCATCGGTGCGAACGATGTGGCCAATGCCATGGGCACATCGGTCGGATCGGGGGCGATCACCATCACCCAGGCGGTGATCATCGCCGGCATTTTCGAGTTTCTCGGCGCCTGGCTGGCGGGCGGCGAAGTCACCCAGACCATCAGCGGCGGGCTGATCCGGCCGGAAGTATTTGCCGATACGCCGCAGCTACTGGTTTACGGCATGCTCGCAGCGCTGCTCGGCGCCGGCTGTTTTCTGTTGCTGACCTCGACCCTGGGCATGCCGGTATCCACCGGCCAGTCGATCGTGGGCGGTATTCTCGGCTTCGCCCTGGTCTCGGTGGGCACGGAGCCGGTCAACTGGGCCGAGATCGGCAAGATCGTGGCCAGCTGGATCGCCTCGCCGATCATTGCCGGCACGCTCGCCTTTCTGCTGTTCGAGTCGATACGCCGGCTGGTGCTCAACCACGACAATCCGGCCGAGGGCGCCCGCCGCTATATTCCGTTGTACGTGTTTCTGGCCGGGTTCGTGATCTGTCTGGTCACGCTGGTGAAGGGCTTGAGCCATGTCGGCCTGGAACTGTCGACGCCGATGAGCATTCTCGGCGCGGTCATACTGGGCATTGTCGCGGCGGTGATCAGCCGACTGTTGCTCAACCGGGTACAACTGCTCGATACCCACCAGCGCTCCGATCGTTATCGCAACGTGGAGCGCGTGTTCGGCTTCGCCCAGGTATTCACCGCGGCCACCATGGCGTTCGCGCACGGCTCCAACGACGTGGCCAACGCCGTCGGCCCGGTCGCGGCCATCATCAACGTGCTGAACAACCCGGGCCAGATCGGCGGCGAATCGGAGCTGGCAGCCTGGGTTCTGGTGCTCGGCGGCGTGGGTATCGTGTTCGGGCTGGCCACCTACGGCCATCGGGTGATTCGCACCATCGGCGCCAAGATCACCTCGCTCACCCCCACCCGCGGCTTTTCGGCGGAGCTGGCCGCGGCCACCACCGTGGTGCTGGCGACCTGGTTCGGTATTCCGGTATCCACCACCCAGACGCTGGTGGGCGGCGTGCTCGGCGTGGGCCTGGCCCGCGGCATTCGCGCGCTGGATTTGAGCGTGCTCGGCCGCGTCTTCCTCGGCTGGCTGCTCACCCTGCCCGGCGCGGCGCTGTTCACCGCGGTGTTCTACTTCATCCTGCGTGCCGTGTTCGGCTAAAACGCCGACCCGGCTTCGGGCACTAAACGGGCACTAGCGGTCGGCCCGGGTCAGTCCGTGGACAGCGGACTGGCCAGAAATGCGCTCACACGATCGAACAGCTGCGGCGCACGGCGTTCGAGCAGCAAAAAGTGCGTGCCGCGACCGATTTCGTCGTACTGCTTATAGGCGCTGCCCAGCCGATCGAAGAGCCCCAGCGCGTCGTCGCGGATCGCGGTCGCGTCCTGAGTGGCCCGAATCACGAGCGTCGGCACGTCGATATCGCCGGCTTCGTAGCGGGCGCGGCCGTTGAAGGCTTCCCATAGGTCCACGAGCACGCCGTTGGGGGCACGCACATAATCGGCCGGTTCGTCGCGCAGCATCTGCTCGTACCAGCGATCGAGGACCGCCGGGTCGCGCCAGCTGTCCGGATCGTCGGCGATGATTTCTGCATCCCAGCGTTCGCGGGCCTGCTCGGCGTTTTCCGTGCGGTAGGCACCCAGCGGGCGCAGGCGGTGGGGGTTGTCGCGATCTTCCAGGGCGTTGATACGGTCGAGCCGCTCACAGCTGTAGACCGGGGCGAACAACACCAGCCGGTTGATCGTACCCGGGCGGCTGGCGGCATACATGCCGGTGGTCATCGTGCCCCAGGACCAGCCCACCAGGTCCACGGTGTCCACGCCGGTCCGTTCGCGAATGGTGGCGATGGCGTCGGCGATATCGGCCACCGCGCTTTCCGCACGGGCAAAGGGCGGGTTGTCTTTTGCGGGCTGGTCGAGCACCGGGCTGCGCGTGGAGGCGCCGTAGCCGCGCACGTCCAGCGCATAGGCGCTATAGCCGTCGGCCACCGCATGGTCGAGCCAGCTGCTGGTGGGCACGTCGAACATCACGCCGGGATAGGTCGCGCCGTGTACGAACAGCACGGCCTTGGTCGGGGCATCGGCGGCGGGCGCGTCCGAACGCTTTTCGCGCAGGTGGATACGCTCGTCCCGCGCTTCGGAACTGGCAATGAACAGATCTTCGCAGTGTGCCATCAGCCCGGCCCCGGTTTTTTGTCTTCAAAGTCGATATCGTCGGCGCGCTTGGCGATGTTGTCGGCCACGAAGGCGCCGCGTTCGCCCATCGGTTTGCCGCCGGAGGTGGTGGTGTCGTGCGCGGTCTGGAACTCCAGCTGGGCGTTGAGCTCGCCGCCCATGAGCATGATCAGCACGGTGATATACATCCAGGTGAGCACCACCACCACGGCCCCGAGCGAGCCATAGGTGGCCGAATAGGTGTTGGAAAACGCCACGTACACCGAAAACGCGAGCGAACCGAGTATCCAGAACACGGTCACGATGGCCGCGCCCACGAACACCCAGCGCCATTTGGGCGGGCGACGACTGGGCGCATAGCGATACAGCCCGGCGATGCCGGTCATGAGCACCAGCGCGGCACCGCCCAGGCCCAGCCCCCGGCCGACAGCCACCATCCAGTCGCCAAAGCCCAGGGCCGCGAACAGCAGCGGTACGCCGGCCGCCATGACCGCCACCACGCTCAGGCCGAGCACGATGGCAAAGGTCAGGGCCAGCGATACCGCGATCTTGACGAAGAAATTGCGGGTTTCGCGCTCGGCATAGACCACGTTCAGCGCGATCATCAGCGCGGTGGTGCCCTTGCGCGCGCTCCACAGCGCCAGGCCCAGGGTGAAGAACGCCGCCAGCCCGAGCGAGGCCTGCGGCTTGGCGGCGATCTGGGTCATCTGGCCGGTGACGGTGGAAATCACGTCCGGCGGCACCACGTCGTCGAGCTGGTTGAGCTGATCGACCACGCCGGCCGGATCCAGAAACAGCCCGTAAATGGCCACGAACGCGGCAATGCCCGGAAAGATGGCCAGCAGTCCGTAAAACGATACCCCGGCGGCGATGATCGACAGGTTGTTGTCGTTGAAGGCGTGATAGACGCGCATCGCGACATCGCGCCAGCCCTTGAAGGGAATAGCCACGGGCGTGGACGCGCGCCGGCCACGGCCGTCGGCGGGCGGCTGCTCGTTCGACGAAAGCTGCTCGGCATTATGACGGTGCACCATGTTCTCCCTGACCTCGATACCTGCCAAACACGAACGACGCGACCCGGACCGGCCCTGCGTCGGCATGACAGCGCCGATACACGCGGCGTAGCATCGCGCCATGCCTCGCCCCAGCCGCTACTCTAACCCAACGCTGACGTGGTCACGATGCGTGAGCGCATGACGCTCAAGCAGTATCTGCTGGTCGCCGCGGCCGCGCTGCTGTTCGCGCTCGGCGTGCTCGGGGTGTTTCTACCGCTGCTGCCCACCACGCCGTTCATGCTCGCGGCCGTGGCGCTGGCCTCGCGCGGCTCGCCGCGCTTCGCGGCCTGGATACGCGCCAACCGCTATGCCGGCCCGGCCATCGTCAACTGGGAACGCGAAGGCGCGCTTACGCTACGTGCCAAGATCACCGCGCTGGCGATGATCGCCGCCAGCGCGGCTATCGTCTGGTGGCATATCGACTATCGGCCGCTTGCGATCGGCGTGACCCTGGGCCTGGCCTGCGTGGCCACCTTCCTGGCCACGCGCCCCACGCCGCAGCGCCGCCCGCCGGCTAGTCGAAGCGCAGACTCTCGAGCATCGTCTGGATCTGGCGGCGATAACGGTCCGGATCGCCGCTGACCGTTGCGGTGACCTGGTACTGGCGCTGTTCGCCGATGCGATACAGCCAATGCGAAACCGTATCGCCCATTTCGCTCTGTGTGCTGTAGTGCAGCGACTCGTAATCACCCACCCGGCGCGTATCGGCGCTGGGGGCGCCGTCGGCACGCACCGCTTCGGCGTATTCGGCCAGGGTCGCGATACCGGGCCGGTGGTCGCGCATGACGGTGAGCACGAACCCGTCACTGATCTCACTGGCGGCCGCATTGCCCGGGCCCAGCACCTTGAACGACACGCTGTCGTCGCCGTCGCGCGATACCTGCGCCCCCTTGGGCCGTTCGATGGAAAAACCCAGCTCGGGATTGCGATAGCGGGCCTCGGCATCGGTTTCTTCGGGGTCGGCCGCTGCGGCCGATACGGGCACGAAGCTCGTCAGAATGGTATCGCTGACCGCCTCGGAGGCGCCGTCAACCACCATCACGGCCACGCGCTCATCAGCCAGAGCGATCGCCTTGACCGCGCGCTCGGCCCCCGGCTCGTCCTGCACCAGCACCACGCTGCCGTCGGTGTTGCGGGTTTCGCTGGCCGCGCTTGGATCGTCCAGCGCATTCATGGCCAGCGCCCGTAGCGAACGCCCGCCCAGCGCCGTGGTGGAGACACGCAGGCTTAGCCCTTGCCCCTGCAACACCCGGGTGTCGCTGTTGCCCTGTGCTTCGGCGGGCAGCAGAGCCCGCGGATAATCAAACGCATAGCCCGCGCCGGTATCGCGATAGTGGGCAAAGTTGTCGGGTGTGGCGGCCCGCCCGGCCGCCGGGCCGGACTGGCCCTGGGCCGCGGCCAGCACCACACCGGCCGTGCACGCCAGCATCAGCAGCACGAGCACGGCGATCCGGATGGCAGGGCGATTGATCTTGCCGTGGTATCGCATGGCGACGTTTTCCATTCGAAATAATGCTTTATCACCGACACCCCGGCGGCGCCAAGGTTTCCCCGCGAACGCGACCTTGGTTGCGTTGACAGCTTCGTCGCGGTGCGCGCAGGGTCGATTGCAGCGGTGCCAGAACCAAACCAGAACATCGGCACCGCCCATAATCACTATCGGAGGAGCAGATGTACGACCGCAAGAATCTGGAACGCCTCGGCCAGCTCGACCGCGGCGCGCCCCAGGGCATGGACGCATTCTGGGCATTCGACAAGGCCGCGTTCGCCGAAGGCGCGATCGACGCCAAGACCAAGCAACTCATTGCGCTTGCCGTGGCCATGACCACCCAGTGCCCTTATTGCCTGGAATTGCATACCCAGGCAGCACGCGACGCCGGCGCCAGTGACGCCGAACTCAGCGAAACGGCGGTGGTGGCAGCGGCCATCCGCGCCGGCGGCGCGATCACCCATGCCACGCATATGTTCGACAAGTAGAGACGCGCCTCGAACAGGCTCCAC
>DJIE01000224.1:0-12955 GCA_002433465.1 Salinisphaera sp. UBA6602 | reverse complement strand
AAGGGACGCCGCCGAGCCCCTGCACAAGCCCGACACCAGCCCCGTGAGGCTTCGTCTGGAGGCAGGGTTGCTGTATACTCCACACACCTCAGGACGGCCGCCAAACGGCATGCCCAGCGAAGCGGGCCACCCAGACCTGCTTCACGCGCGACACCCGTCGCCGCGGCGGCCGACTCGACACCCAGCAAAGCAGGGATTGCATTGGCCCGGTCGCGCACTATCGAACGTTCCAGCCTCGTACTCAGCCTGCTGGCCGTGTGCGTGGGCGTGGCGGCCGGCTACGGCGCATCGATATTCCGCGACCTGATCGCCGTATTCCACAACCTTGCCTTCTTCGGCGAGCTGTCGCGCATCTACGACGCCAACGAACATACCGCGGCGAGCCCGTTCGGCGCCTGGATCATCATCGTGCCCATGCTCGGCTCGGTGGCGGTGACCTTTCTGGTGCAGAACTTCGCCCCGGAGGCCAAGGGCCACGGCGTGCCGGAAGTCATCGACGCCATCTACTACAAGGGCGGGGTGATTCGCCCGAACGTGGCCGGGGTGAAGGCGCTGGCCTCCTCGATTTCCATTGCCACCGGCGGCGCGGTGGGGCGGGAAGGCCCGATCATCCAGATCGGCTCGGCGCTGGGGTCGAGTATCGGCCAGGTCACGCTGCTACGCGAATGGCAACGCAATACCCTGATCGCCGCCGGTGCCGCGGCCGGCATTGCCGCTACCTTCAACGCCCCGCTCGGCGGGCTGCTGTTCGCGATCGAAATCATCCTGCCGGAAACCTCGGGGCGTACGCTCATTCCGGTGGCCCTGGCCACGGGCGCGGCCTCCTTCGTCGGGCGGGCGCTGTTCGGCAATACCCCGTCCTTCGATATTCCGGCGCTGGCCAATCAGGCACTCGACCTGAACTCGCCGGAACTGTTCGGCGTGTATGTGGTTTTCGGCATCCTCATGGGCCTGGCGGCGCTGGTGTTCACGCGCAGCATCTATGTATTCGAGGGGCTGTTCGAGCGCATGCCCGGCAACGACTATTCGCGCCACCTGATCGGCATGGGGCTGGTGGGCGTGATGATGTATGCCTTCATGACGCTCACCGGCGAGTACTACGTCGAGGGCGTGGGCTATGCCACGATCCAGGATATTCTGGAAAATGCGCTCACCTCGCCCTGGCTGTTGCTGCTGCTGTTCGTCGGCAAGCTGCTGGCCACCTCGCTGACCCTGGGCTCGGGCGCCTCCGGCGGCGTGTTTTCGCCGGCGCTGTATCTGGGCGCGACGCTCGGCGGCGCGTTTGCCGTGGCCATGCAGCATTTCGCGCCCTGGTTCGAACTCGACGTGGCCACCATGGCGGTCCTGGGCATGGCCGCGGTAGTAGCCAGCTCTACCGGGGCAGCGCTGACCGCGATCGTGATCATCTTCGAAATGACGCGCGACTATCACGTGATCATTCCCATGATCATCGTGGTGTCGATTGCCTACTACGTTCGCCAGTTCCTCATGGCGGACACGATCTATACCTTCAAGCTCTCGCGGCGCAACCACCCGGTGCCGGCCTCGCTGGAAACCAATCTGTTCATGCTGCAGAAGGCCTCGGAGTTTGCCGACCCGCGCGTGATCCGGGTGGGCAACAACCGCGGGCTGGCGGAAATCCGCCGTCGCTTCAAGCGCTTCGGGCGCCAGGCCCCGAACGTGCTCGTGCTCGACGCCGAGCAGAAAATTCAGGCGATCTTTTCTACCCGCCGCCATTATCGGCTCACCCGACGCGCGAAGATCCGCAGCTGGGCCGACGAGCATATGGAAACCGACTATATCGTCGTCGCCGCCGACGACATGGTCTTCGATATCGTCGGCCGGCTGCGCGCGGCGAAGTGCGAAGTGGCGCTGGTCACGCCGGACGGAAAGATGAGCCACCCGCGCGAAGTCGAGGGCGTGCTCACACTCTCGGACGTGGCACGCAGCAGCCGTCTGGCCCGCCAGATGGAGCGCCGTCGACCACGTGCCGAAGCCGGGTCGCCCTGACCGGGATCGCGGGCGAAGCGCATCCTGCGCGCCACCCGGTGATAGAGCCGGGGCCTGGCCGGCATGTTTTTTGTATCATGCGCGCCCTATCAAAACGTCTACCGCCCCCAGGCCCCAGCGCAGGATCCGCCGTGAACGCGATTGCCCGCTATTTCGATTTCGATAACCTCGGCACGAATTGGCGTACCGAGAGCATCGCCGGGCTGACGACGTTCCTGTCGATGGCCTATATCCTGTTCGTGAACCCGGCGGTGCTGTCGCTGGCCTCGGTGCCCGACGCGGCCGGGCTGGGCATGCCTCGCGATGCGGTGTTCACCGCCACCGCCGTGGCGGCGGCGTTCGGCTCGCTGGTGATGGGTTTGCTGGCGCGCTATCCGATCGCCCAGGCGCCGGGCATGGGCCTGAACGCCTTCTTTGCCTTCTCGGTGGTGCTCGGCATGGGCATCGAATGGCAGACCGCCCTCGCCGGTACGTTCGTCTCCGGCCTGATCTTCATGGCCCTGACCGTCTCGCGCCTGCGCGAACGGGTGATCAACGCCATTCCCGACGAGCTCAAGCATGCCGTGGCCGCCGGCATCGGCCTGTTCATCGCCTTCATCGGCCTGACCAATGCCGGCATCATCGTCAACGACGATGCCCTGCTCGTGGGCCTGGCCCCGCTGACCGACCCACAGACGCTGCTGGCGATCTTCGGCCTGCTGGCCACCGTCGTGTTGATGACGCTGCGCCTGACCAGCGCGATTTTTCTGGGCATGGCGCTCACCGCTGTCGTGGGCATGCTCACCGGGCTGATCGACCTGCCCGCCCATATCGTCAGCCCGGTGCCGGATATCAGCCCGGTCGCCGGGGCGGCCATTGCGCGCCTGCCGGATCTGTTCACCCCGCAGATGGCGGTGGTCATCGGCACCATGCTGTTCGTGGACTTCTTCGACTCGGCCGGCACGCTCATGGGCGTGGCCCGCCAGGCCGGGCTGATTCGCGACAACAAGCTGCCACGGGCCGACCGTGCCCTGTTTGCCGATGCCCTGGCCACCACGGCGAGCGGCCTGATCGGTACCTCCTCGACCACCGCCTATATCGAATCCGCCTCGGGCGTGGCGGCCGGCGGGCGCAGCGGCTTTACGGCCGTGGTGGTGGGCCTGCTGTTTTTGCTGGCGCTGTTCTTCTCGCCCCTGCTGGCGGTGGTTACACAAGCGGTGACCGCGCCGGCGCTGATCGTGGTGGGCGTGCTCATGGCCGCCTCGCTGCGCCATATCGCCTGGGATCGCTTCGAAACCGCCGTGCCGGCCTTTCTCACCGTGCTGTTGATGCCGTTGACCTATTCGATCGCCACCGGCATCGCACTCGGCTTTATCGTCTACCCGATCACCATGGCCGCCGCGCGCCGCCACCGCGAGATTCATCCGCTAATGCTCGCACTGGCGGTAATCTTTCTGGGCTATTTCGTATTCCTGCGACCTTAGGTAAGCGGCAGGCCCTGATAGTCTTTTAGCGTCTGCAGCACGATCGCCGTTTTCACGTGGTTTACCGTTTCGTGCGCGAGTAGCTGGTCGTTGACCAGCCGCGAGAGCGCTTGCAGGTCGGTGGTCGCCACTTTCAGCAAATAGTCCATATCGCCCGTCAGGGCATGGGCCTCCAGCACTTCCGGCAGGCCGGCCAGGAACTCGGCAAAATGCGTGGCGTTGTCGCGGTTATGGGTCGCCAGCGTTACCCAGATCATCGCCAGCATGTCGTAGCCGAGCTTGTCGAAGCTCAGTTCGGCGCGATAACCCTGGATGAATCTCTCTTTTTCAAGCCGTGCCCGGCGCCGCGAACACTGCGACGGCGACAGCGAGACGAGCGCGGCCAGTTCGTTGCTCGTCAGGCGGCCGTCGCGCTGGAGATGAGCGAGGATCTTTCGGTCGAATTTATCCAACTGCATGAGCGACGCGCCTATTCTATTTTTTATGCACTGACGACGCGCTATTGCGCGAATTTGCCCTGGTTATGCGCCATTCCCGCACGCATCGACGCATAGTATTGAAGCAGGCGACAAAACAAAAACAGCCCGATTCGACAACATCCCGCCAGAACACGTGACCGCGTGATGGGCGGATTCGTTTTCGTTTCAGCGTGCCCAGGAGATGTCATCCATGAGCCAACCCGGCCCCAAAGCCGCTCGGCGCCGGTTGTGCGCGGCCGCGCTGGCGGCCACAGCAGTACGTGCGCGCGGCCCTCGCTTTTCTAGCTGACCGTACAAGCACGCGCGACTCGTATCGGAGGCGCCGCATCGCTGACATACCGGGATCGCCCATGTTCTGAAGCGGGCACGCTATAACCAAAAATCGCGAAAAATCGCGAAAATACAATAAAATATCAGCTGCTCAAGCCAGCCGAGGCCGGTGCGAAGCGGTGCGTTCGAGGAGATATGAAGTGAGTGACCATCACAGTAAGCCGTATACGTCATCGGACGCGGCGCCGCCGGCTGCCCGGCGATCCCGGTATCTGGCCGCCATCGGCCCGGGTTTTCTGTTCGCAGGCGCGGCGATTGGCACCTCCCATGTCGTCCAGGCCACACGGGCGGGCGCTGATTACGGCACCGGCCTGCTGGCCTTCATCCTGCTCGCCATCCTGATCAAGTATCCCTGCTTCTATTTCGGCCCGCTCTATGCGAGCAAGACCGGCAATTCGCTTGTCGAAGGCTACCGACAGACGTTCGGCAAAGCCGTGGTGGCCCTGTTCGGCCTCGTCCAGATCCCGGTGTTCGCGATCATCGTGGCCGCGATTGCGATCACCACGGCCGGCGTGGGCGGCAATCTGCTCGGTATTCCGCTCAGCGCGCCGACGTTTGCCACGGTGCTCATTGCGGCCTGCTGCGTGATCATCTATGTCGGCGGCTATGCGATTGTCGATGCCGTCAACAAGCTCTTCATCGCCATTCTCAGCGTGACCACGATCATTGCCACCGCGCTGGCACTGCCGAACGTGGACTGGAGCTTCTACCCCAGCACGGCCGTTTCGCCGCTGTTGAGCCACACCACGTTCGTAACGCTCGTGGCGGTACTCGGTTTCATGCCGTCCGGTCTGTCGCTGTCCATCGTCAACTCGCTGTGGTCGCTTGCGCGTAACGACACCAACGGCGCCCGCGCCGACAGCCGGCAGGAAAAAACCGATTTCGATATCGGCTATATCGGTTCTGCCCTCATTGCCGCCTGCTTCGTGATCATGGGCGCCGGGGTACTGCACAGCCAGAACATCAATCTGGCCACCGGCTCGGTCGGGTTTGCCAACCAAGTGGTGGATCTTTATGTCGCCACGCTGGGGCCGTGGAGCGGTTTCGTGGTCGGCATTTCCATCTTCACGGTGCTACTGACCACGCTGCTGACCGTGCTCGACGGCTTTCCGCGCGTGGTGGTCGCCGTGTTCGAAAGCCTGGCCCGCGACCGATCCGAGCAGCAGTCCGAGCAGGCTCGGGTCGGGCAGCGCCAGGGCGAGCTCTATATGGCCATGGCGGCGCTCTCGTTACTGGCGGTACTCATTCTGTATTTTCTGATGAGCAACTTCTGGCTGTTCATCAACTTCGCCATGATTACGTCGGCGGTGATCAGCCCGCTGCTGGCGGCGCTGAATCATTTCACGATCAACGGCGCTTCGGTCGCGCCGGAGGATCGGCCCTCGGCATGGCTCAACGCCTGGAGTGCGCTTGCGATCATCACGCTCGCGGTGTTGTCGCTGTGTTACCTGTACGTGCGCTTTTTGAGCTAGGCACACGGCACACGAGAACCTGTTCACCGCCGGGCTGACCACAGCCCCGGCGCTCGACCGCTTACAAGCGCCAGCAGAGGAAACGCCCCATGGCCCTACTCGCCGATCTGCAAGCCGCCTTCGAACCGGGCCGCGTGGTTGCGCCCGAGCACATCCCCAGCCGCCACCGCAGCGATTGGGGCGTGGCCCTCGCAGACCATGAACAGCCCGCCGCGCTCGTCTATGCCTATGACGCCGCCGACGTCTCGCGCGCGCTCGAGATCTGCGCTGGCTACGACTGCGCGGTCGTCGCCCAGGGCGGGCTTACGGGCCTGACCGGTGCGGCGACACCGGTCGACGGCTGTGTGATCGTCAGCCTCGAACGCATGCGTGCGATCGAGGAAATCGATTCCGCCGCCGCCACCATGACGGTCGAGGCCGGCGTGCCACTGGAACGGGTGCAACAGGCCGCCGCCGAGGCCGGCTTTTTCTTTCCCCTGGATCTGGGCGCACGCGGCTCCTGTCAGATCGGCGGCAATATCGCCACCAACGCGGGCGGCAACCGGGTATTGCGCTACGGCATGGCACGCGATCTGGTGCTGGGTCTGGAAGTGGTGCTGGCCGACGGCAGCGTGGTGACGTCGCTCAACAAGATGCAGAAGAACAACGCCGGCTACGACATCAAGCATCTGTTCATCGGCAGCGAGGGCACCCTCGGCATCATAACGCGCGTGGTACTCCGCCTGTTCCCGGCCACAACGAGTGAATGCACCGCGTTGTGTGCAGTCTCGGACTACGATTCGGTACTCGCTTTTCTGGCCCTTGCGAAAGCGCGCCTCGGGCCCATGCTATCGGCGTTTGAAGTGATGTGGCCGGACTTCTATCGTCTCGCGCTTGAGGCGAACGATATGCGCCCGCCGCTGGACGAGCACCATACGGCCTATATTCTGCTCGATACGCTCGGCACGGATCCCGAGGCCGATCAGGCCCGCTTTGAAGACACCATCGCCAGCGCCCTCTCCGAGGGTCTGGTCGTGGACGCGGTGCTGGCCCACTCGCTGGCAGACAGCGAGCGGCTGTGGACACTGCGCGGCCTGGCCGGCGAGTTCAGCCGCGTGTTCTCGCCGCGTATCGATTTCGATATCAGCGTGCCGATCGGCGATATCGGTGTGTTCATCGAGCGCGCATATGCAGGACTGATGGCGCAATGGCCCAGCGCGCGCGTGCTTGGCTGGGGCCATATCGCCGACAGCAACGTGCATCTGTCGGTCAGTATCGACCAGCAGCCACAACCACTGGAAGCCGTCGAGCGCACCATTTATGCGCTGGTGCGCGAATACGGCGGCTCCATTTCTGCCGAGCACGGCATCGGCCTGCTCAAGAAACCGTTTCTGGATTATTCCCGCAGCCCCGGCGAGATCGCGCTCATGCAACGGATGAAACAGGCGCTCGATCCGGCCGGGCTGCTCAACCCCGGCAAAGTTCTCTAAAACCGCGCTGCGCCGCAACGCAATCCGCCGGCCGATGTGGGCCTGGCTAAAGGCTGGCGTTACACCAGAACCGATCGTTGCCCGCACCGATCATATCGCGCAGAGCGCTCAGCACCGCGGGCAACCGCGTATAGCCGTCGCGGCCGAGAAAATGGCCACCGTCGGGCGCGAGCAGCAACGGCGAGTGCAACCGCTCGGCCAATGCCATACTCAAATTGAATGGCACGATCGGGTCATCGCGCGCGGTTATCACAAGCTGGCGATCGACATGCGCGTGGATCGCGTCGAAATCGAGTTGCGCCGCGACGAAGGCGTCGAGTTGCGGCAGGGCAGGCAACGGGTCGGCGAACGCCGATACCAGCACCAGACCGGCCCAGTGCGCGCCTGCCGGGTCGGCATCGATACGCCGCTGTAACGACGCCAGCAGGGCGATACCACCCAGGCTATGGGCCACGAAATAAACCGGCCGTTGCGTATTGCAGGTCAGCCGATCGAGCCGTTCGGCCCAGGCACCGGGCTCGGGGGCCGTGGGGTCGGGCAGGGCAATACGACGGGCTTCGATCCCGCGATCGGCCAGCGCGTTTTCGAGCCAGCCAAACCAGTGATCAGACGGTGTGGCCGCATAGCCGTGGATGATGATAACCAGCGGCCGTGCCGGTCGGTCGCTAGCGGCTGGCGCCGCTAGCAAGCCGGGCGCACAGACGCCCAATAACAGCATGCACAGGCATTTGAACGAACAAGACATGACGACGATCCATCGTGTGATTGACGAACCGATCCTGCGCCTTGACAGTACTGTCAAGGTCAATACCTATTGAGTGCCATGCATATCGGCGAGTTCGCCAAGCACAGCGGTATCAGCGAGCGGATGCTGCGTTATTACGAAAACCGTGGCGTGCTTACGCCCCGTCGCAGTGCCGCCGGCTACCGCCAATACAGCGAGGCCGATCTGCGCCAGGCAACGCTCGTACGGCAGCTCAACGAGGCCGGCCTCAAACTCGACAGCGTGGCGCTACTGTTGCCGTGCCTGGTGGACGACGCGCCGCATTTCGACCCCTGTGATCGCGTGCGCGCCACGCTGGCGCACGAGTTGAACGCGCTCGACCAGAAGCTCGACGCGCTACAACAAAGCCGTACCCGCCTCGCGCGGCTGGTCGACCAGGTCGAAAACGCGGTCTAACGCCCCAGCAGGCGTCCCAGCGGGCGCAGCTCTTCGATGTGATCGCAGGTGACCTTGCACACCACCAGCAGCGGCACGGCCATGAGCATGCCGGCCACACCCCACAGCCAGCCCCAGAAGAACAGCGCGAAGAACACCATCAAGGGGCTCATCTCGAAACGCTGGCCGTGGATGGCCGGCGTAACGAAATTGCCTTCGAGCACGTTGAGCGCGAACACGGCCGCAGGCGCGGCCAGCACATGCCCGAGGGTGTCGAAGGTGGCAAACGACGCCAGCGTGATCGCGGCCAGCGAGATCGCCGCACCGGCATAGGGGGCGAAGTTGAGCACGCCCACGAGCACGCCCCAGAGCATCGGGTCGGACAGGCCGATCAGCCACAACACCAGCGCGACGCTGGTACCGAGCAGGATATTGATCGCGGTCACGGTGAGCAGGTAGCGGCTGATATCGCTCTGCAGATGGCGCACGATACGAACCGCATTGCGCCGACTTCGCCCCGTTCGCGTCATGATGAGCAACTTTCGAAACACGAAACCGCGTCCGCACAGCATGAAGTAGAGCATGATCAGGGTCATGAACAGAATGCCGGCCGACCATTGCAGATTGGTCACGATCTGATCGCGCAGGCTTTCGTCGTTGATGCTGATGGTCTGGCCCTGGTTGGCCGCCTTGCCGATCATCTTGGTGGCGGCCTTCTTGATCTCCTCGGTGCTTTCGTTCATGTCCTGGATCTGCTGCTGCAGCTGAGACGTTTTCTCCTCGAACGAGGTAAACGCTTCCGGCGCGTGCTTGATCCAGTACTGCGCGGGCCCCATGAGCATGTAGCAGCCGTAGACCACGACGGCGGCAAAGCTGCCGATCAGCAACAGCGCACTGATCCAACGCGGGATATAGAGCCGCTGCATACGCGTGACCAGCGGGCCCAGCAGCAGGTTGAAGATCAGTGCGAGCGCGACCGGTATGAAGATGAAGCGCGCGAAGTAGAGCGTGTAGAGCGTCAGGATGACGAGAATCGCGGTCATGATGAACGAACGAATCTGAATCGGTCGCTCGAACAGGCGCATCACCTCGCGCTGGGGCGGCTGCTGTTCATCGTCACGGGTATCGGCCATACATACTCCTATCGGCACGCGGCGTGGTTGTTGAAGCACGCTCGGCGATGAACCGTAAGGGGCACCCCGATTACGCGCTATCCGTATCGCTGCGTACGTACGCGTCGGCCCACCGGAACGTCGACCGTTACCGGCCTCCGATTTGGTCGCGGCGGCGTATCGGCCGATAATAGTCGAGCAATGCCATGCCGCCCTCTCGATTCAAGGATGCCGCGACCGTGCCCGCTATAAGAGTTCTTCTAATCGGCGCGCTGCTCGGCGGGCTGGCGTGCCTGGCCACGAGCGCCGCGGCTCACGACACAGCGAACAACGACCCCATGGCCGAGCGGCTGGAAGCCTGTACCGCCTGCCACCGCCCCCAGGGCGTCGAACTCGAAGACGGCTACGTGCCACGGATCCACGGCAAGCCCGCCGGCTATCTCTATAACCAGCTGGTGAATTATCAGGACTACCGCCGGCGCAACCGCAGCATGAATCATATGGTGGCGCATCTGTCTCACGACTATCTCTATGAGATCGCGGATTACTTCGCGGACCAGCATGCGCCCTACCCGCCACCGGCCGCCGCGCCGACGGCGGCCCTCGCCGAGCGCGGCGAACAGCTGGTACACCGCGGCGACGAACAGGCCGGCATACCGGCCTGTGCGGCCTGCCACGGCGATCGTCTGACCGGCGTAGAACCCAACACCCCGGGGCTGATCGGGCTGCCGCGCCAGTACATCATGGCCCAGCTCGGTGCCTGGCAGGTGGGTACCCGCCACGCCGCGGCGCCCGATTGCATGGCCGATATCACCCAGCGCCTGAGCGGGCGCGATGTCGAGGCGGTGGCGGCCTGGCTGGCGTCCCAGCCGATTCCCGAGGATACGCGCCCGGTGGCGAATGCCGTGGTCGATCCGCCGCTGGAATGCGGCAGTGTGCCCGTGCCGGAGTCTTAGACCGTGTTTCGCAATCGTATTCTCGTGCTGGCCAGCCTGGCCCTGGCATTCCTGACCTGCACGGCCAGCGCGGCCGATCAGGCGAGGCTCGAACGCGGCGAATATCTGGCCCGGCTGGGCAACTGTGCGGGCTGTCATACCGCACCGGGCGGCGCGGACTATGCCGGCGGGCTGGCACTGGCCAGCGACTACGGCACGTTCGTCACCCCCAATATCACGCCCGATACGAGCACGGGCATCGGCGACTGGAGCGCAGACGATTTCTACAACGCGCTGCATAACGGCGAACGCGCCGACGGCTCGCCAATGTATCCGGCCTGCCCGTACCCGAACTATACCCACGTGCCGCGCGATGATATCGACGCGATCTATGCCTATCTGCAAAGCGTGCCCGCGGTTGAACAACGTCATGGCGACCACGAGCTGGGCTTTCCCTATCGCTATCGCAGCCTGCTCAATGTCTGGCAGATGCTCTATTTCGATGCCGGCGAAATCGAAACCGACACGAAGCAAAGCGATGACTGGAACCGGGGTCGCGAACTCGTGGCCGGCCTGGGCCATTGCGATGCCTGCCATCGCGCCCGGGCGCGCCTGGGCGCGACCAACGATGCCGACGACGCGCCGGGTGCGATGATTCACGGCTGGTATGCGCCGCCGCTGGCCGATCCGGAGCAGGCCGGGCTCCAGCATATGGAACTCGCGGAAGCCGCGGCCTTCCTGCAAAGCGGCAAGCGCGAACATGCCGCGATGATGGGGCCGATGGCCGACGTCGTTTTCGAAAGCCTGCAATACATGCACGACGACGACGCCCGCGCCATGGCGACCTATCTGCGATCGATACCGGCGGTGTCGGTGGATTCGCCGCTGCGCTTGATCCGCATGAGCGACAACGGACGGCGCGAAGCCATGGCCGAAGGCCGACAGATTTACGCCGACAACTGCGCGGAATGTCACGGCGACAACGGCAAGGGTCGTGAGGGCGCGCCGGCACTGGCCGGCAACCGTGTGGTCACGATGGACAACCCGATCAACGCAGCCAACATGATCCGTCAAGGCGGTTTCGCCGCCGCGACCGAAGGCAATCCGCGCCCGCACGGCATGCCGCCGTTCTACGATCTGGACGGCCGGGATCTGGCCGCAGTCATGACCTATATTCGCGGCAGCTGGGGCAACGATGCCGCCCCGGTGACGGCAACCAATCTCGAACGCTGAGCGCAGCAGGCGTCGTCGCTTGCGTCAATCCGGGCATGTCGGATCGCGATGATATAACATCGCGCATTTTCGACGAGAAGCACTCATGAATCAGACGGTTGGCGCCGCAGACGCCACAGGGTTCGACACCCCGGCCCGGGTCGCCAGCCGGGCGCGTATCCAGTCCATCGACGCATTGCGGGGGCTGGTGATGCTGCTCATGCTGGTCGACCACGCCCGCGAGTTCTTCTTCCTGCATGCGCAGGTGTCCGATCCCATGGACGTGAACGAGGTCACGCCGGCGCTGTATTTCTCGCGCCTGGCCGCGCATCTGTGTGCGCCGGTGTTCGTGGCGCTGACCGGGCTGTCGGCCTGGCTCTATGGCGCCCAGCGCAGCCGCGCCGATGTGAGCGCGTTCTTGTTCAAGCGCGGGCTGTTCCTCGTGGTGCTGGAACTCACGCTGGTGAGCTTCGCCTGGACCTTCGCCCTGCCCCCGGAAAAACTCTACTTGCAGGTGATCTGGGTGATCGGCCTGAGCATGATCGCGCTGGCCGCGCTCGTGCATCTGCCCCGGCTCGCGCTCGCTGCCCTGGGTGCGATCATCGTGCTGGGCCATAACCTGCTCGACCCGATCGCGTTCGCACCCGGCGACTTCGGCTATGTGTTCTGGACCATCCTGCACGATCGCGGCGTAATCGATCTGCCCCTGGGCATCGCCGCCCAAACCTCCTATCCGCTGCTGCCCTGGATTGGCGTCATCGCGCTCGGTTATAGCGTGGGGCCATGGTTTGCCAAGGATCGCGACCCGAACGTGCGGGCGGGCCTGCTGTGGGGCACGGGCCTCGCGCTGCTGGCGGCGTTCGTCGTGCTACGCGTGATCAACGGCTACGGCGAACCCGTGCCCTGGCAGGCCGGCGACAGCGGGCTGCGCACGGCGATGTCGTTTTTCAATCTGACCAAGTATCCGCCGTCGGCCGATTTCGTCCTGTTCACGCTGGGTATCGGTACGCTGCTACTGGCCGCGCTCGAACGCGTGCCGGCCGGCGCAGCGCGCATGCTGGCGGTATTCGGCGGCGCGCCGCTGTTCTTCTATCTGCTGCATCTGTACGTACTGCACCTGCTCAACCTCGGTGCGCTGTACTACGCAGGCGCGAATGAGGGCAGCCTGTTCAGCGTGCCGACCATGGGCTATGTATGGCTGATCGCGATCCTGCTCACGCCGCCGCTGGGCTTGGCCTGTGCCTGGTTCGGGCGGCTCAAACGGCGCTCGCCGCAGCCGTGGATGCGTTATCTGTAGACGCTAAAAAGCCGCCA
>DJIE01000230.1 GCA_002433465.1 Salinisphaera sp. UBA6602 | reverse complement strand
GTGGGCGTCCTCGGTGTGCTGGGCGATGGGCCCGGTCGAGGCGCGCTCGAGAAAACGGCGCATATGATTGCTGCGCCATTCCGGATCGCGCGCCTCGCGGCTGGTCAGCCGGCTGCCGATGAGCCGACGCATGCCCACGCGGGCAATCGGGTCCGGCACGAGGCCACGTTCACACCAATCTATCGCCAGACTACTCAACAACGTTCTCCTTGATCGTGCGATTATTTTTTTGGCGGCCAGGGAATGAACGCACTTGTACGACGCACGTATTCGTCATGGCCTTCGCGTTTTTCCGACGCCTGCTTGTTTTCGATTGTGGGAATCCCCGAGACCCGCAGCAAAAGCCAGGCCATGATCACCGGGCTGGCCAGTGTCGCCCACCAGTATGGCGCGCCGATGGCAAGCACCACGTAGGTCACCCAGTGCAGCGATTCGAAAAAATAGTTCGGGTGTCGAGAATAGCGCCAAAGCCCCTCGGCGCACACCTTGCCGCGGTTTTCCGGCTTTTGCTTGAAGCGGTGCAGCTGGGCATCTGCCGTGCCTTCCCCCACCACGGAAACGAACCATACCGCGATGGCGGCCAGCGCGACGCCGAGCGACGGCGCCTCGGGCATATAGGCCACGACCAGAAACGGTATCGAAAGAATCGAAGCTGCCACCGCCTGAAACAGAAAGAAGCCGAGCATGTAGAGGTCGGCTTTCTTGCCCCAGGCCTCACGGGCCGCGGCATAGCGCGAATCCTCGGGGGCACCGCGCATGCGTTTGGCCAGATAGCCGGCCAGGCGCAGCGCCCAGGTTAGTGCCAGCGCGGCCAGCAGAATGCGTGCGGGTGCCGGCGCATCGCCGAGCAGGGCATATTCGGCAGCGATCAGGCCGACCGCCGCCGACCATACGACATCCACCAGTCCGGCATTGCGGGTGAACAGCTGGATGATCCATACCAGGGTAAGCAGTATCGCGGCCGTTGCCAGCCCTATGCCAAACGCCGCAAGCGCACTCATGCGGACTCCTTTTCGATGATTAAACGCATGAACGATTCCTTGCGCGATCGTGAGGCGGGCGGGTCAAACTACGTCGACGATCGGCAGTGCGATGCGTCCTTTAACGTCAATTCGGCCCGGAATCGCAGAAAAACTTGCCAGATACTGGGGATGATAGCCGTACACCAGCAGACCCAGTCTATCCCCGGCATGCAGGCGATGGCTTACGCCGTTGAGATCGAGTTCGCGCCGGCCGCCGCCGCGGATCGGACGCACCTGCTTATTGAGCAGCACCGTGGTGGCATGGCCGGCCCGCTTCACCCCGAGTCCGACGAATGCGATCGGATTGCGGTCGCTGCCGCTGATGTCGATATCGATCTGGGGGATCCCGGCGATCGCCTGATTTTCGGCATCGACGGTCATCAGCTCGATGAAGCTGCCGCCGCTGGCCAGTTCGTCGAGATGATCCGAGGGCAGGGCGTTGACGAGCCGTGCGACGAGCGCGGTTTCGTCGCCGCTTGCAGGCTTGTCGCGGTCGAACACGCGCTTGATGGCCGTCCAGGCGTTGCCGGCCGTGCCCGTGGTGAGCGACCACAGCCGCGATACGCTCTGGCGGCGCACGATGCCCAGCAGCAGATCGAGCCCGCCGGTCGTGGCCTGACCGGCGAATTCCACCGTGGGGCCGGCTTCACCGGTGCCCACGGGCAGCGTATCAAAGAACAGGCTCGTTTCGTCGTCGAGCACGATCATGTTACGGGGCACGTCGCGGGCCGGCGTCTTGCCTTTGAGCTTCCAGTCCAGATAGGCCAGCTCGAGTTCGCTGGTGTCGATATAGTCGTCGTCGATACGCAGGCTGGCATCGGTCTGGTAGGCGATACGATCGATATCCTGCAGGAACGGCAGGCTGTGGCCGTACTGCATGGCGATCAGATGCACGTCGTTGCCGGCCGCGCGCAGGGCAGCGGCATTGGCTGCGGCTTCGTTGAGGTTGAACAGGGTGTCGCCCACGCCCTGGACCAGCAGCACGTCGACGTTCGGCGTGCGGCGGGTTTGGCAGGGTTCGCGTTGGCCATCGCGGGCGATATGCCCGTCATAGAACGAGGCCGGGCTGCTGTTGTAGAGCCGGTCGATCACGGTCTGGGACAGGCCACGGCCGGTCAGCGTCGAGGCCAGACCCTCGGCCAGCGCCCGATAGAGCAGCGGATCCAGGCGTACGCCTGAGGTGGGGATGCCCAGGGCCACCAGGGCCGCGCCCCAGGCGGTTTTGACCACGTTATCCGGTGCCAGGCTATAGCTGAGGTCGTACCAGGTCGCGGTGGGCACGAGCGCGTCGAAGCGGTCATCGATACAGGCGCCGATGAGCTGGAAACCGCCGCCATAGGACAGGCCCAGGCCACCGATGATCGGAGCGCCGTTGCGATAGGCCAGGCGCTCGCGCTCGGGCATGTCGTTTTCGGCCCAGTCGAGAATGGCGCTGATATCCACGCCCTCGACCTCGGGGTTCATGATTTCCACGCAGCCGCCGGAATCGCCGAAGCCGCGCTGGTCGAAACTGATCACGAAATAGCCGTCGTTCGCGGCGCGCCGTGCGGCCTCGGTCGAGGGCAGGATGCCGCCGGAGAGCACTTCATAGACCGAGCGCTCGTGGCGATTGGTCAGTCGTGCGCCGCCAAAACCGTGGCCGTGCAGGATCAGCGGCGCGGTTGCGCCGGCGGCCAGCGCCGGCTGCATCACCGTGATCGCGATTTCCACGCCGTCATCGGGATTCGTGACGATCGCGCTGTAGTCGCGGGCTTCGAGTGTCGCCGAGCTCATGGCGTTTATCCGGCCGTGTCGCCGGGTAAATGGATCGCCGCCAGCGCGTCGCGCAGGGCCGACGGAATGGCCTCGGCACGATTGGTTTCGCGATTGACGAACACGTGCACGAAATCGCCGTGCGCGCTCGCGGTATCGGCACCGGCCTGAAAAATGCCGATGCCGTAGGTCGTGGATCGGTTACCCAGATGCTTGACCACCAGCCCGGCCTCGAGCTTTTCGGGGAAGGCGACCGGCGCGTGGTACTGGCAGCGCGATTCGACCACGAAACCCACAACCGGGGCGTTGTGTATGTCCAGACCGCCGACTTCGATCAGGTAGCGGTTGGCCGCGGTGTCGAAGTAGGAGTAATAAGTCACGTTGTTGACGTGGCCATACACGTCGTTATCCATCCAGCGGGTGGGCATGTCGCAGAACCAGGGATAGTCCTGTCGAGTGGGGCGATCTTGCGGCATGGGCGTCGGGCTCTTGGCTCAAAAACGCCAGCTTACAAAAAAGAAGCCGGGCAGTGCCCGGCTTCGATCCGCTGCGGCCGTGGTTTACGACTGCACTTTCCAGGTGCCGTCGGCCTGACGGCAGGCGGTACCGTTGACCTTTTCCGGCTGGCCGTCGACGTTGGCGTTCATGGTGAACTCGCGACAGGGCTGGTTGCCGCTGTTGTAGGTGCGGGTCGGGGTCACCGAATAGTTGGAGTTGGTATCCGGGTTGTTCCAGCTCGACGTGTTGCCGGTCTGGTTGGTTTCCAGGGCGCTGCCGAACTGCTGGCGGTCGCGCTGGCCGAAGTTGTCGCCAATGCGACGGCCAAGTGCTGCGCCCGCGAGGGTGCCCACGACCGTGGCAATGGTGGTGCCGCGGCCGCTGCCGATCTGCGAACCGGCTGCGCCGCCGGCAATGCCGCCGAGCACGGTGCCGGTATCGCCGGAGCTCCAGTTGGCACAGCCGCTCATGGCCACGGTAAGCGCCAGGGCACTGATAAAACTCAAGGTCTTGGTCATGCTTTCTCTCCCGATGGGGCCCGCGCTGTACGAGCCGGTCTATCCGAAAATCTCGATATTCAGTGTAACCAAAACAGGCGACGGCGGTCGTCGGCGCAGCGCGATCGACGTTGGCGACAGCCTCATGGCCCCGGTACTCTGACGCAGCGTTTACGAATCGCGGCTGAATCCGTGCCGGGTTTTCGATGTGCATCACCACGCGGCAATGCTGCGGCGCGGCGTGTCTGTAAGCCACGCGCGTATCGTCGCCGGCGCCCTCGTTATTTCGGTCAAGGACAATCCGATATGAGCCAAGGCGCGCTGCTGCTGGCATTCGCCATTCTGTTCGAGGTGATCGGCACCACCTGCATGAAGCTATCCGAAGGGTTTACGCGGCTGTGGCCGTCGCTTGGCATCGTGGTGTTTTATGTCGCTTCCTTCACTTGTCTGACGCTGGCGCTGCGCCATCTGCAGGTCAGCGTCGCCTATGCGATATGGGCCGGGCTGGGCACGGTGCTGATCACGATCATCGGCGTGGTCCTGTTCCACGAGCCGATGAGCGCATGGCGCGTCGCCTGCATCGCGCTGGTGCTTGTCGGCGTGATTGGCTTGAACCTGTCGCACGGCTAAGCGATACGGGATGACCGGCCCGGCGTCGGGGTAGACGCGGCGGGTTCATCAACGCGCGGAATTATCTATATCCTGTGCCGGGTTGATAAAACTCGATTTCAGGAGATCCCCATGCGGGCATGGTTGGTAGAAGAACCGGGCGCCCCGGAAGCGCTCGAACTCAAGACGATAGACGCCCCCGAGCCGGGGCCGGACGAGATTCTGGTCGACGTGCGCGCGGTCGGCATCAATCAGGCCGACGTATTGCAGCGCAAGGGCGGCTACCCGCCGCCGAACGGTTTCGACGTACGTCGTCCCGGCCTGGAATATGCCGGTGAGGTCATTGCCGTCGGCGATCGCGTGACCGCGCGCAAGGTCGGCGAACGGGTGATGGGTTTGATCGGCGGCGGCTCCTATGCCGAACAGCTGGTGGTGCACGAACGCGAAGCGCTCACCATTCCGCCGCACTACGATTTCGAGCAGGCCGCGGCCATGCCGGAAGCCTTTCTCACCGCCTATCGCGGTTTGTTCCTGATGGGCGAACTGGCCCCGGGCCAGTGGGCGCTGGTACGCGGCGCAACCTCGGGCGTGGGCCAGGCCGGCCTGCAGCTCATTCAGGCCATGGGCGCGCGCAGCATCGCCACCAGCCGCAAACAGGCGCGCCTCGATGAAATGGAGCAGCGCTTCAAGTCGCTCGGCTTTGACAGGGCCTACGATCTTGGCCTGGAAGACGGCAGCGACGGTGTGGCCAAGGCCGTGCAGGAGCAGACCGGCGGCGCCCACGTGGTGCTGGATTTCGTGGGTGGCCCGGCCTTGGCCGACAACCTCGATGCGCTGCGCCCGGAAGGCCGTCAGGTCCAGATTGGGCTGATCGGCGGGCGCAAGAGCGATATCGATATGGGCAAGCTGCTCATGCGTCGCCTGAGTCTCGTGGCCATGACCATGCGTAGCCTGCCGCTGGAGCGCAAGATCATGCTCGCGCAGATGTTCGACGATCGCCTGCTGCCGCTGTTCGAGGCGGGCAAGCTCAAGCCGATCGTCGATCGCGCCTTTGCCTTCGAAGAAGCGGTGGAAGCACATCGGCTGATGGAGTCCGGCGACCACGCCGGCAAGCTGGTGCTCGTGCGCAGCTAGGCGCACCACTGCAAGCGGCGGGGCTGTTCGGCCTCGCCGCCAACCACCGGCGCGGCTGCTCGGCGCGCGCTCGATGCGTTGCCGCCACGCACTCGCGCGCCCACTCGCCGGGCGCAAACGACGATAGCTCAACGATTGGATCAATCGTTGCATACGTTAAATGCCATGATGACCCAGTGCTCATGGCAGGCGGTGTGCTTCGATGGCTGAATTCGTCCCGGTCGATCCCTTCGACCTCGTAATCTTTGGCGGCACCGGCGATCTGGCGCAGCGCAAACTCTTGCCCGCGCTGTTTCATCGCGACGCGGACGGTCAGTTCAGCGACGACAGCCGGATCGTTGCCGTATCGCGCGGTGATATCGATAGCGACGCCTATCGGAACTGGGTACGCGAAACGCTGGAATCCCAGCTGTCCGCCAAGGAACTCAAGGACGAGGTCTGGCAGCGGTTTTCCGCCCGTCTGCATCATGTCGGGCTGGATATGCAGGCCGATACCGGCTGGGACGACCTGGGTGCGGCACTCGATGCCGACAACAAACGCAGCCGCGTGTTCTATCTGGCCACGGCACCCGCGCTGTTCGGCACCGTCGCCCAGCAGCTCCAGCATGCCGGTCTGACCGACGCCCGCTCGCGTATCGTGCTGGAAAAGCCGGTCGGCCACGATTTCGACTCGGCCCGCGACATCAACGATGCCGTGGGCGCGGTATTCGCGGAATCCCAGATCTATCGTATCGACCATTATCTGGGCAAAGAGACCGTCCAGAACGTGCTCGCGCTGCGCTTCGGCAATTCCCTGTTCGAGCCGCTCTGGGCACGCGGCGCGGTCGACCACGTACAGATCACGGTGGCCGAGAATCTGGGCGTGGGCCAGCGCTTCGACTTCTACAACCGCACCGGCGCGCTGCGCGACATGGTG
>DJIE01000120.1:3092-3744 GCA_002433465.1 Salinisphaera sp. UBA6602 | reverse complement strand
GAGCCGTTAACAGGCGACCACCGCCGCGAGCACATCCCGGAGATTACAGCATGGAACTCAAGACGCAGGATACCGACAGAATATGGTTGGTGGCGATCATCGGCACCGGTTTTGGTGGCCAGACCGCCGCGATCAATCTTCAGCGCCGAGGCATCGATGATTTTCTCATGCTGGAGCGCCGCAGCTTCATGGGCGGCACCTGGCGTCAGAACAGCTATCCGGGCGCGGCCGTGGACGTGCAATCGCCGCTGTATTCGCTGTCGGCGGAGCCGTATCCCTGGACTCGGATGTTTGCCGAACAGCAGGAGCTGGCGGAATACACGCGCTACGTCATCGGCAAGTATGGGCTGGAAGACAAGGCCCGACTCAATGCCAACGTATCCGGCGTGCGCTGGGACGCCGACGAACTCGTCTGGCGAATCGATATCGAAGGCCACGACAGCGTGCGTGCACGTATTCTGATCAATTCGTCGGGGCCGCTGTCGACGCCGGTCGTGCCTGATTTCCCCGGTCGGGAGCGTTTTCAGGGCGAGAGTTTTCATACCAACGACTGGAACCATGACTACGATCATCGCGGCAAGCGGGTGGCGATCGTGGGCAGCGGGGCGAGTGCGGCTCAGGTCATTCCGGCCATTGCCCCCGAAGTCGAACA
>DJIE01000120.1:2592-2766 GCA_002433465.1 Salinisphaera sp. UBA6602 | reverse complement strand
TTGCATGTCTTTCAGCGCACGCCGCATTGGGTGATGCCGCGTCCAGACCGCAAGTTCAGCCGCCTGCAGCGCAAGCTGCTCACGATCAAGCCGCTTTACTGGCTGCTGCGAACTGGAATCTATCTGGGCCTGGAGAGCCGTATCATCGGCTTCAAGTATTCGCGCACCATGCTC
>DJIE01000120.1:0-2283 GCA_002433465.1 Salinisphaera sp. UBA6602 | reverse complement strand
TTCAAGTATTCGCGCACCATGCTCAATCTGGTGGCCCAGAAGAAAGCCGAGCGCCATCTGAAAAAACAGGTGCCCGACGACGCGCTGCGCGCCAAGCTCACGCCGGACTTCACCATCGGCTGCAAGCGCATCATTCTGTCGAATACGCTGTATCCGGCACTCATGCGCGATAACACGACCCTGCATGCCCGCGACGAGGGCATTGCCCACATTACCGAGCGCGGCATCGTCACCCACCAGGGCGACGAAATCGAACTCGACTGTATCGTCTGGTCGACCGGCTACGATGCCAGCGACGGCATGATTTCTTACCCCGTGGTCGGCCGCAACGGCCAGACGCTGGCCGACTTCTGGGCGGATTTCCCGCGTGCCTATCTGGGCACCGCCGTGCCCGGCTTCCCCAATCTGTTTATCGTCACCGGGCCGAATACCGGGATAGGTCACACGTCGCACATTTTCATGATCGAATCGCAGATGGCGTACATCATGCAGTGCGTCGAGAAGGTGCAAAAATACGATCTGCAGACCATTGAGGTCACGCCCGAGGCCGAGCAGCGCTATACCGACAGGGTGCAAAGCGAAATGACCAAGACCGTCTGGCATACCGGGGGCTGCGACAGCTGGTACAAGAGCGAGTCGGGCCGAGTCGTTGCGATGTTTCCAGGGTTCACCTTCATGTTTCGCCTGATGGCGAAATGGTTCAAGCGCGCCGATCATCGCCTGGCCTGACACGCGTCGGCGTAGCCGTTCAGGGTTCACTCGCAATACGTTGATCGCCGCTTGCGCGAGGCTGTGTGCGGTACCGGTCCGACCAGCGCATGCGGTGAACGACAACCTAGCCTTCGGGCCTAGCGGAGACGGTAATCCGCGATGCGAATGGCCGCGCGGTCGATTGGCTCGTCGATTGGCTTGCTGGCTGCCGGCACGCCACGTGCTTCGAGCCGAGCGCCCCTGCGCTCGGCCAATGCCGCTGTCCGCGCGCGGGCCACGAGGCGGCGTCCATTCCCGCGCAGGCCGTCCTGCTTGACCTGATGTTTGGTTGAGGTCTTAGCCTGGCGCATTCCATGAAAACAAACGCGCTGGAAAACCGATGGACAAACAATACAGCCCCTGGAACCGTGATCTGTTCGCCGATTGCGCCGTCTGCAACATCGGCGCCGCCGACATGATCTTCGTGTCCGGTATGGGGTCGGAAGATGTCGACACCGGGGAAACCCTTTACCCCGGCGATATCGAGGCCCAGGCACGCTATGCCTACGATCGGATCGTGACCATTCTGGAAAACAACGATTCCGGGCTTGGCGAAGTGGCGCGCGTGGTGGCCTACCTTACCGACATGCGGCACAAGGACGTCTACGAGCGGGTGCAAGGCGAATACTTCGCGGGCCTGAAGATGCCGGTGCATTCGCTGGTTGAAGTCAGCGCGCTGGCCTGGCCCGAAATGCTCGTCGAGGTGGAAGTCACCGCCGTGCATCCGCACTGAGCGGCCCATGCCGTATTGCCCGCGCCGAACATCGCATCGGCGCGGCGCAGCAGGTCAGGGCTGATCGGGCGGTCTGTTCATCCAGGCTTTCACCGCCGCGGGTAACTCGCGCGGCTGGGGATCGTAGCCCTGCGACCGCAGCCAGTCGCGTACCGCGAGGCCCGTGCCACCGGGCCAGAACTCGGCCTCGGCTTTTTCTACATGGAAATAGTCGACCAGTTCCGGGTCGAGGGTGATTTCGCCCTCGCCGATCAGGTGATAGGCCAGCAGCAGCTGGTTCTTGCGGGCAAAGCCGTAGGCGCCGACGAAGCTCGTAATCCGTGTCTGAATGCCGAGTTCTTCGGCCACTTCGCGCACGATGCCTTCTGCCGGCGTTTCGCGCGGTTCCAGAAAACCGGTGACCAGGCCATACATGCCCTCCGGCCAGAGGGCGTTGCGCGCAAAGACGAGCTTGCCTTCATGCTCGACGATGCCGGCGACGACCGGTACGGGGTTATCCCAGAACACATAGCCGCAGCGATCGTCGGAACAGACCAGACGCTCGAAATCGTTGACTTCGCGGCATACGAGCGGGCTTGCGCAGACAGGGCAGAAGCGGCGGGGATCGGTCATCATGGATTCCTTGCAAGACGGCTTTGTCGCCCCGGTTTGCCGGGCCGGAATGACCGCGCGGCAGCAATGAAGGCCGCACGATCGGCCGGCTGGCTCGCATGTTCCGGCGCATAGCGCAGCCGCGTGTACTGGGCCGCGAGCGATTGCAGATCATCGGCCAGGTCGGTGCGTAACGCGGCGATGCGATC
>DJIE01000066.1 GCA_002433465.1 Salinisphaera sp. UBA6602 | reverse complement strand
CTGCCCGACAAGGCCATCGACCTGATCGACGAGGCGGCCTCGAAGATCCGTATCGAGATCGATTCCAAGCCCGAAGAGCTGGACCGGCTGGATCGTCGTCTCATCCAGCTCAAGATCGAGAAACAGGCGCTGTCCAAGGAATCCGACGAGGGTTCCAAGAGCCGGCTGGATAAGCTCGACGAGGAAATCGACGAGCTCGAACGCGAGTATTCCGATCTGGAAGAAATCTGGAAATCGGAGAAAGCGTCGGTTGCCGGTGCCGCCAACAAACGCGAAGAACTCGAGCAGGCCAAGAAGGAACTCGAGGCGGCCCAGCGCGCCCGCGATTTCGACCGCATGTCCGAGCTGCAGTACGGGCGTATCCCGCAGCTCGAACGCGAACTGGCCGAAGCCCAGGCAGCCGAGGAAAAACCGGCGGCCACCAAGCTGTTGCGCAACAACGTCACGGACGAAGAAGTCGCCGAGATCGTGTCACGCTGGACCGGCATCCCGGTCAATCGCATGCTCGAAGCCGAGCGTGACAAGCTGCTGCGCATGGAAGACTCGCTGCACGAACGGGTGATCGGCCAGGACGAAGCGGTCGCGGCGGTATCCGACGCCATCCGGCGTTCGCGCTCGGGATTGTCGGACCCGAACCGGCCGATCGGCTCGTTTTTGTTCCTCGGCCCGACCGGCGTGGGCAAGACCGAGCTGTGCAAGTCGATTGCCACCTTCCTGTTCGACAGCGAATCGGCGATGGTGCGTATCGATATGTCCGAGTTCATGGAAAAACACTCGGTCGCGCGCCTGATCGGTGCGCCGCCGGGCTATGTGGGCTATGAACAGGGCGGTTATCTCACCGAGGCCGTACGCCGTAAGCCCTATTCCGTGATCCTGCTCGACGAAGTCGAGAAGGCGCATCACGATGTGTTCAACATCCTGTTGCAGGTGCTCGACGACGGGCGGCTTACCGACGGTCAGGGACGCACGGTGGACTTTCGTAATACCGTGATCGTGATGACCTCGAATCTGGGCAGCCAGCTCATTCAGGAGCTGTCCGACACCAGCTACGACACCATGCGCGAATCGGTGATGGAAGTCGTTGCCCAGCACTTCCGGCCCGAATTCATCAACCGTATCGACGAGTCGGTGGTATTCCACCCGCTCGGCCAGAGCGAAATCCGTTCGATCGCCAGAATCCAGATGCGCGAACTGCATCAGCGCCTGGCGGAACGCGAACTCACGCTCGAGGTCAGCGATGCCGCGCTCGACAAGCTCGCCGAAGCCGGTTTCGACCCGGTATACGGCGCACGCCCGCTCAAGCGATCGATCCAGACGCTGGTGGAAAACCCGCTCGCCAAGCGAATACTGTCCGGCGAGTTCGTGGCCGGCGATACGGTCAAGGTCGATCTCGGCGAGGACACCGCGCTGCATTTCGACAAGGCCGCGTAACGAAGGCGGCCAAGCCGAACTCACCCGCGCCTACGGTTGTAGCGCGGGTGAGTTTTTCATGCAGGCCGTTTTACCTAGCGCCAGGCCGAGAACGCCAGTGTCCCTCTGACAGCAGCCGCGTGGGGCCCGGTCACAGTTCGGCGATCGTTTCCCGCATGCGCTTGCGCATCTGAGCATCAGGGAGTTTGCCGTAGCCGGCATGCATGTTATCGCGCAGGTGTTTCGGGTCGCTGGTGGCCGGGATCACGGCGGTGACGCTTTCGTTGGCAAGCACGTATTTGAGCGCGAACTGGGCCCAGGAGAAGCAGTCAAACTCCTTCGCGTACTCGGGCAGCGCCTGGCCCCGGGTCTGGCCGAATATGCGGCCGTCGTTGAAGGCGCGGTTCACCAGCACCGCAATGCCGTGGTCGGCGGCCAACGGCAGCAGTCGTTTTTCGGCATCGGGCGTGATGATCGAATAGTTGAACTGGACAAAGTCCATGTCCTTGGTCGCCATCTGGTGCTCCAGCTCGTCGAAGGCGCTGGTCAGATAATGGGTGATGCCGATATAGCGCACCCGCCCCTCTTCCTTGAGTTGTTTGAGCGTCGCCCACTGGTTGTCCAGACCAATGAAATTGTGGATCTGCAGCAGATCGATCGGCTCGCCCAGCGCATCGATGGAGGCACGAAACTGGTCCAGCGTCTGCTCGCGACTGCGCTTGCGCACCTTGGTGGCCATGAACAGCTGGTCGCGCACGCCGGTTTGCCGGGCGATATCGCCGATATTGGTTTCGGCGTTGCCATAGGACGGCGAGGTATCGACCAGCGTGCCGCCCATGGCCACGAACTCCTTCATCACCTCGGCCAGGTCCGCCTGCGTGGCGGGGTCGCGGGTTTCGAAGGAACCGGACGAGCCCATGCCGATAACCGGAATCTTTTCGCCGGTGGCCGGGATTGCGCGTTGGCGCATGGCCTGGTCGGCGGCTTCGGCCTCGATCTGTGCAGCCAGCGAAAGCTGCCAGGGCATCGCAGCCAGGCCGGCCCCGGCCACGCCATAGCCGAGCACGCGACGACGGCTGAACGGCTTGTCGAATATCGAATCATCTCGGCTCATAGTCCACCTCGGTGCGGTTGGTTTGGGGTGTGTTCGTGGTTTGCCTGTTCGCGGGCACGGCGTGCGCGCCCGAGCATGAGGCCGCATAGCGCCCAGAGCGTTGCCAACGGTACCGCGGCGAAGGCCAGCGCCGACAGGCCGAGCCCGACGGCCGATAAACCGGTGAAAAGCCAGCCGCTGGCTGCATCGCCGCCGCGATAGACGACGGTGTCGATGAAGTTCTTGGCCTTGTACTTGTCTTCGCTGCTGACCACCGAAAACAGCATTTCGCGGGCCGGCTTCGTGATTGCATAGTTGCCGGCACGCCGCGCCACCTGGAAGACCACCAGCACCGCGAGCGTGGGCGCCACGCCCAGCGCACCGAAGCCGGCCGCGACCGCGACGGGAATCATGGCCAGGGCGATCGGCAGGCCCAGCCAGGCCACCAGGCGCGCCGTGGCAAAGAACTGTAGTGCCAGGGTCAGGCTGTTGGTGGCAAGGTCCATCGCCGCGAACACCTGGGTACGCTGTGCGCTGTCGTCGAAGGCGTTCTCGACGATGCGTGCCTGTTCGAAATACAAGAACGTGGACAGCGCCGAATAGAAAACGATGAACACACAGATGCCGAGCAGGTACGGCGAGCGGGCCACATGGGTCGCGCCGGCCCATACGCTTTCACTGCGCACGCGCGCGGCGGGCGGCGCGCCGCTGCGACCACCGGTGCACTGCATGACCTGCAGCGCACAGACCACCGCCGCAATCAGCAGCGCCGCCGACAAAGGCAACAGATTGACCGGCCCGAGGTATTCGACCAGCAGCGTGGTCAGGCCCGGGCCGGCGATGGCGCCGAGACTGCCGCCCGCCGCAATCAGGCCGAACAGACGCAGCGCCTGGGCCTGGTCGAACATGTCGTTCATCACGCTCCAGAACAGCGAAATAACGAACAGGTTGAATACGCTCACCCATACGAAGAACGCGCGCGCGACCCAGGTGGGCGCGACCTCGGCGCGCAGCAACAAGAAGAACACCAGCAGGTTGACGACGAAAAAACCATAGCTGGCGATCACCACGCCGCGTCGGGAAAAGCGCGCCACGGCCCAGCCAAAGGCCGGCACCACCGCCAGCATGAGCAGGAACGTGGCCGAGAACACCCAGGCCAGCGCGTCTACCCCGCCCTGGATGCCCATCTCATCGCGCAGCGGGCGCAGGATGTAGTAGCCGCACAGCAGGCAGAAGAAATAGGCAAACGACCAGGCCACCGGCCCGAATTCGCCGCGCTCGAGCTTGAGGGCCCGTGCAAGCCGGCGGGTCATATCTTTGCCTGCTGAGAGAAGGTGTTGTGCATACCGCCTGCCGCGATTGAAAGCATTAGTAATAGACCTTACCTAGGGAAGCTCTGCACAACCTGTCACGGTCGCGCCGGCGTGCTTTGCGCGTGATTGACAGACAAGTGAGAGCGTAGCGTGCCCAAGCCAATAACAAGTGGCACGGTAGCGAACAC
>DJIE01000128.1 GCA_002433465.1 Salinisphaera sp. UBA6602 | reverse complement strand
AGCTACTGGCGCGCACGCGATAGGCGATATGCGCCTGACAGGATGACGCAGCGCGGTTAATATCGCCGCATGACCAAGTATTCGCTTCGCCTGCTCGTTTTCGCCCTCGTCTGGATCGGCGCCGCGGCGTCCGCCAATGCGCAGCAGACCCCGCCAAGCCCCGGCGTTGCCGCGCCGCCCACGGCACGAATCGTATCCAGCGAGCGGCAGGATTTTGCGACCTATCCGCTTATCGTCGATCGTATCGCTCAGCGCGGCGGCATCAACGGTAATATCTCGGCCACCCGCACGGTGGAAGGTGCACTGACGCGCATCACTTACGAACTGGCCGACAACGCCGACATCGAAAAGGCGGCGGCCGGCTATGCGCAACGCCTTGGCCGGGCCGGGTTCGATATCGTCTACGACTGTGAGGCTGACGGCTGCGGCCCCACCTTTCTGCGCGCATCGCCGGGCTATCGTATCGACGCCGAGCGTTTTGGCGGTCGCGGTGCCAAGCAGCAATACATGGCGGCCCACAAGGCCGATAGCGGCGGCGATATCTATGTCGGCATCCAGATTGCCGCCAGCGGGCCGGGGGTCGCGGTGCAGGTTGATACGCTACGGGTGAAACCGCGCGAAATCGGCGCCATCGCGGTCAATGCCGCGCAGATGGCCAACGATCTGGATACCCAGGGCCGGGTTGCGCTCTACGGCATCTTTTTCAATACCGACAGTACCCAGGTCAAGCCCGAGTCGCGGCCCACGCTCTCCGAGATTGCCAAACTCATGGCCGAGAGACCGGATCTGAGACTGCTTGTGGTGGGGCATACCGACAGCCGCGGCAGCTTCGATTACAACATCGACTTGTCGCAGCGCAGGGCGGGGGCCGTGGTCAACGCACTGGTCACCCGTTACGGCGTGGATACCGACCGACTCAAGCCCTGGGGCGTTGGCTATGCCGTGCCCCGGGCGAGCAACAAAAGCGACGTGGGCATGGCCGAGAATCGCCGCGTGGAGCTGGTGGTCTGGTAAGCGCGGGCGACCCAGCTAGCGCAGCGAGAACACCACGGGCACGACCAGTTCCAGACGGTTGCGACGCATGGATGCCGGCATCCGCGGCAAGGGCTCGGCGCGCGTAAGCATTTGTTCAGCGGCGCGGTCGAGCAGGGCCGAACCGGAACTCTGGGTAATGCGCCGGCTCACGATCCGACCGTCCTGATCGACCACGATATACAGCCGGACGGTGCCTTCTATTTCGCCCTGGCGCGCGGCTGCCGGGTACTGCTTGTGGCGTGAAAGCCAGGCCCGTAGCCGCACGATATAGTCATCGGTGGATTCGTCGCTCGTGCCATAGGCGCCGTTGGCGTCGCTTTCGACCTCGCGGGTCTCGGTGCGGGCAATCTCGGGGGCCTGGGCGGTGACCTGTTCGCTCGGCTCCACCGCGTCGATGGCGTTGATAGGTGCTACGGCGACGGCGTTGGCCGGCTCGGCCGCGGGCGCGACCGTCGGCGCCGCCTCGATCGTTTCGGCCGCCGGGCTCGGCGTTCCATCATTCGAGGCCACCGGGCTTTCGGCCGGTTCGGGGCCGATGTTGGCGACCGTTTCCGCTAGCTCCGGCGGCGCGACGGCGGTCGAATCGGGGGCGCTGGCCTGGCTTGCGGGCGGCGCGCCGGCCGCCGCGACCTCGGGTTTGGGCGCATCCACGGGTGCCTCGGCGGCCATGGCTTGCGGCGGCGGACCGGGGTCGAGTCGATCGAGTGAAACCATGACCCCCTCTGGCGACTCGGGCGCTTGGTTGCGATTGAATCCGCCCATCAGGAACACGATCAGCAGCAGCACGTGCAGACCGGCCGCAATCGCCAGCGCGAATAACCATTGGCGCTTGGATATACCCATGCCTGCGTTATTCCGGGGCCAGTGTGATCAGCCGCAGCTTGTGGCCGCCGGCGTCCCGCAACGCCTGCATCACGGCGACCACGCGGGTGGCGTCGCCGTCACCGTCGGCCTTGAGTCGCAGGGCGAGATCGGGGTCGGCTTCAAGCGCGTCGCGGGCGCGTTCCTCGAGCGCGTCGAGTTCGATCGGCTGACCGTCGATCGCGATCTCGCCGTCTGCGGCGATCTGTATCTCCAGGCCGTCCCGGCGCGCCTGGGCCTCGCTTTGCGACACCGGCGGCTGAATATCGAAGGCCTGCGGCGAGGCCAGGCTGCCCGCCAGCATGAAAAAGATCAGCAGCAGGAATACCACGTTGGTCAACGGCAGGATCGAGTCGTCCCCGTTGATACGCGAGCGTCGAGTGCGCGAGAAGTGCATGGCCATCGTCTAGCGCCGGCTGCCGCTGCCGGCCGCTTCCATCAACGAGAGTTGCTTCACCCCGGCAGCGGAGAGCGCGTCGAGTATGCGTACCGCGTCCTGAAGCTTCACACGCTCCGCGGGGCGCACCAGCACGCGCCGGTCGGGCGCATCGGCCAGCGCAATACGCACCCGCTGTATCAGCTCGTCCATGCCCACGTACTGACCGGCGAAACGCACCCCGTCCAGGCGTACGTCGACGAGCAGGGCACCTTCCACCGCCGGCGCGGCGCTGCCTTCGGCCGGGGTGTCGAGCACGATCGAATGCAGGTCGAGAAAGCTCGATGCCAGCATGAAGAACAGCAGCAGGATAAAGACCACGTCGATTAACGGCGTCAGGCTGATCAGCGATCGCCGCCGCCGGGACGCCTGCAGGCGCGCGCTAAACGAACGGGGTGCGCTTGCTGTGTTCGTGGTCATCGTCGCGGGCGGTGGCTGCGGACGTGCTACGGGTCAGATCGGCGGTGAATACGCGGGTTACGACGCTGTCCATTTCATGGGCACAGCGATCGACGGTGCGCTCGAGCCAGTTCAGGGCCACGATCACCGGCATGGCCACGGCCAGGCCGACCGCAGTGGTCAGCAATGCCTGCCAGATACCGCCGGAGAGCACGGCAGGGTCGACCTGGCTGCCGGCCTGTTCGAGATCGCGAAACGCTTCGATCATGCCCAGTACGGTGCCGAGCAGGCCCAGCAGCGGCGCCAGTGCGGCAATGACCTCGAGCGGGCGCAAATGGCTGCGCAGCGACTCGAGCATATCCCCGCCGTATTGAAGGATATCTTCGCGTAGTATGCCCTCGGCGACGCCGCTGCGCTGGCGCAGCTCGATCGCGCGGGCCAGGGTGCGGGCCGTGGGGTTGGGCGAGCGTTTTGCGCTGGTGACCGCGGCGCTCGCATTGCCGCCGCGATAGAGTTCGAGGGCGTTGCGGGCGGTACGCCGATCGTTGATGCGCACCCGCCGGAACTGAAAGATCTTGGCCAGTACGATCGTGATCGCCACCAGCGACATCAACAGCAGCAGGACAACCACGGGCCCGCCCAGTGCAATGATGCCGGCGGCGCCGGAAATAGCGTCTAGTAACGAGTTCACGTGTTCGCTCCGGGTCGTGAATACGTGGTCAGCGGGGGCGGGCAGGGCATCGCGTCGCCGTAATCACTTGATGAACGGCACGTTGCCGCGTTGCGAGACCGACAGCAGCGACAGGCAGTCGTCGCGTGCCCCCTGGTCGGAACGGCACTGGAGCACGTCGTTAAGCAGCATCTGGCCGATATCGTCACAGGCCAGGTTCTTGATATCGAAAACCTTGATGCTGGTCTTGTTCCGGGCCATGGGGCCGATCTGCACGGCCAGCCGGCGGGCGACGATGCCGTCGTTGTCGAACATCACGACGTCGAGCTGGACATCCTCAAAGGTCGAATCCGTAAGGTTCTGAGTGACCAGATAGGCTCGACAGGCGCCATCGACCGGTTCGAGTTTGTTGAGCTCGACATCGATGCCGCCGGCCTGGGCCGAAGCCGTAGCGCTTGCAACCACGAGAAAGGCAGCGATCAGTGCACGTATGACCATAATATATGTCCCAAGCCCGAGCATCGGCGCGATGCGCAGCGAACAGCGGATTGCGCAGGCGCGCCGTCGGCCCCGAGCAGAACGCCCGCCTGTGCCTGTCGTCATGTTAAACCCTTGCCAGTATTGCTGTTGCCCCGCGCGGGCGCAACCATCGCCCGCCGGCATCGACAGCGGCCGGGCAGAGCGGCAGACTTCTGGCTGATGCATTCATTGAGCAGGAGTGAGTCTTGAGCGTTTTCACGCAGATGGCCGCAACGGGTCATGAGCAGGTCTGTCATATCAGCGACGCCGACACCGGCCTGCGCGCGATCGTGGCCATCCATTCGACCACGCTTGGACCGGGGCTCGGCGGCGTGCGAATCCGCGAATACGATAATGAACAGGCTGCGTTGACCGACGTGCTTCGCCTGTCGGAGGCGATGAGCTACAAGGCCGCCTGTGCGGGTTTGCGCTGTGGCGGCGCCAAGGCGGTCGTGATGGCACCGTTTCCGCGTGATCGCGAGGCCGGCATGCATGCGCTGGGTCGGGCGGTCGACGGGCTGGCCGGGCGCTACGTAGCCACCGAGGACATGGGCATGAGCGAGTCGGATATCGCCTTGCTCAACGAAGTGACCCCGCATGCCGTCGGGCGCAGTCTGGAAGCCGGCGGCTCGGGTGATCCGTCGCCGCATACCGCCGACGGCGTGATCGCCGGCATGCGCGCGGCCCTGCGCGCGGCCGATCGGCCGGTCGAATTCAAGGGCCTGCGGGTTGCGGTCCAGGGCTGTGGCCACGTGGGCCTTGCGATCGTCGAGCGCATGATTGCGGCGGGTGCGCGGGTATGGGCTTCGGATATCAACGACGAAGCCTGCGAGCAGGCGGCCGCGGCCGGTGCCGAAATCGTCGATAACGATCGCATTCATGCCCAGGACGTGGATATCTTTGCACCCAGCGGAGTCGGCGCCATTCTCGACGAGCGGCGTATTTCCGAGCTCGAGTGTGCGATCGTGGCCGGGGCGGCCAACAACCAGCTGGCCACGCCCGAGGACGGTATGCGCCTGGCCGAGCGCGGCATCGTCTACGCGCCGGACTTCGTGATCAACGCCGGCGGGCTGATCAACGTCAGCGACGAACTCGATAGCGAAGGCTACAACGCCGAGCGGGTGCGTTTTCGCGTGGCGTCGATCGAAACCACGCTGGACGAAATCTTCGAACAGGCCCGGGCGGAGCGTCGGCCGCCGGAAGCGGTGGCCGTCGACATGGCCCATACGCGTATCGCGGCCGGCGCGCGCTAGCTGGAGCCAGCCTATACGCCTGGCCTGTGACGTCTATCGATGTGACAAGCAAAAAGGCCGCGCCCGGTTCGGGCGCGGCCTTTTCTTTTTCGCGGGCAGAACGTTTCTTTAGGCCGCGTTATCCCACTCGGGCGCGAAGGAGGGGTTGATGATGCGGCCGTCTTCGGAATGCAGCGCTTCGATTTCGCGCATCTCTTCCTCGGTCAGTTCGAAATCGAAGATCTCGAAATTGTTGGTCACATGCGCCTTCTTCGACGAGCGCGGGATGACCACCACGTCGCCGTGCTGGATCAGCCAGCGCAGGGCGACCTGGCCGCCGTTCTTGCCATGCGCCTTGCCGATGCGTTCCAGCGTCGGTTCGCTGAATACACGACCCTGGGCCAGCGGGCAGTAGGCGGTCAGCGCCATGCCGTGTTCGGCGACCTTGTCCAGCACCGGCTTCTGGCTGATATAGGGATGGAATTCCACCTGGTTGGTAGCCAGCGGCGCGGCGGACTGGCCCACTGCTTCCTCGATGAGGGTGGTGGTGAAGTTGCTGATGCCGATATTGCGTGCCAGACCCTGTTCGCGGACCTCGTTGAGCGCGCCCAGCGTTTCCTTGAGCGAGATGTCCGGATTCGGCCAGTGCAACAGCAGCAGGTCGACATAGTCGGTATCGAGCTTTTTCAGGCTTTCGCGTACGGATGCCTGCAGGTCGCCGTCGGCGAACTGGTCGGTCCAGACCTTGGTGGTCAGGAAGATGTCTTCGCGATCGAGTCCGGATTTCTTCAGGCCGCGGCCCACCGCCTCTTCGTTCTTGTACATCTGGGCGGTATCGATATGCCGATACCCTACGTCCAGTGCGTGGGCGACCATCGATTCCGCGTCCGCCGGTTCCAGCTCGAACGTACCGAACCCGATCGCCGGGATTTCTGCGCCGTTTGCGTTGACGTATTGCATACAAGACTCCTGTTTCGTGTCGCCAGCTTAGGGAAGCTCTGCATAACCTCTC
>DJIE01000079.1 GCA_002433465.1 Salinisphaera sp. UBA6602 | reverse complement strand
CCGTATCGAAGCCGTCGCTGCACGCGACGATCTGGCCGCACGCATCGACGCGCAGCGCAGCCAGCTTGTCGCGCTGCTCGGTGATCACGAACAATCGACCCACACCGCCCTGGCGGTGCTGATCGAACAGGCCCGGCAACAGGTCGAACGCGAAAAACGCCGCCGCGACGAACGCCAGCGTATCGATCGCGAACGCGGCGACTACGCCCGCCGTATCGATAAGTTGCATGGCGAACACTCTGCCGCCGAAACCGACCTTGCCGACTGGCAGCAACGCTGGCGCGCGGCCCTGGCCGAGCTCGGGCTGGACGCGCATCTGGACGTCGAGGCCGGCCGGGCCGCGCTCGACGTGCTCGACAGCGCGCGTGAGCATGCCCGTGCAAGCCGCGACCTCGCCGCCGAACGCGCCGATCTTGTCGCGCGTCAACGGCGTTTCGAAAATCGGCTGGCGCAGGTGCTCGAAGCCACGGGCCGGGCCGCGAACGAGGGCGATACCGCCGAACAAAGCGTGCAGCGACTCAGTGCCGCGCTGCGCGAAGCCCAGACTCGCCACGACCGGCTACAGACCCGGGCGAGCGATCGCCAACGCCACGGCGAACAGATCGGCGAACACCAAGCCACCCAGGCCGACGCGCGACGCCGTATCGACACGCTCTGTCGCCAGGCGGGCGTGGCCGATGCGCAAGCGCTCGAAACCGTGATCGCGCGTGTCGAGCGCCGCCGGGCACTGGTAGACGAACAGGCCGCCACCGCCGAAACCCTCGCCGACCAGGGCGACGGCCAGGCGTTGGACAACCTCATCGCCGCGGTCGAAGCCAGCGATCTCGATTCGCTGCGCGAACAGATCGATGCCCTGGCCGATCAGCTCAAGGACGTGGACGACGAGCTGGGCCCGGCCCGTGACGCCCGCAACGAAGCCCGTGCCGATTTCGAGACGATCGGCGGCGACGATCGCGCCGTGACCGCCGCGGCCGAACGCCAGACGGCGCTGGCCGACATGCAGGACGCCGCCGAGCGCTATCTGCGGGTGGGCACCGCAGCACTCCTGCTCAAATGGGCCGGTCAGCGCTATGCCATGGACAAGCAGCGCCCGCTCATCGAACGCGGCTCCGCGCTCATGAACCAACTCACCGGCGGCTCCTTTGAACGCCTGGCCGGCGACTTCGACGAGCGCGACGAGCTGCAGATCGTGGGCGTACGCGCCGACGGTTCGCGGGTGACCCCGCCGGGCATGAGCGAAGGCACGCGCGACCAGCTTTATCTGGCCCTGCGGATCGCCGCGATCGAGGATTATCTGCAGCGGGCGACGCCGCTGCCGGTGGTCGCCGACGATCTGTTCATCAACTTCGACGACGAGCGCGCCATGGCCGGCCTCGACGTACTCGCCGGCCTGGCCGAAAAGACCCAGGTGCTGTTCTTCACCCACCACCAGCACCTGCGCGACATGGCAGCAGAAAAGCTGGGCAATCGTGTGCAGACCCATGACCTGTGAAGCACTACCGAACCCATCACCTGCGCTGGTCGAGGCACTGCGCCCGCTGGCCGGCATGCGCATCGCGCTGATCGCCCCCGCCGGCGGCGTGAAGGACGAGCGTATCGATACCGCCCTGGCGGTGCTCGAAGCGGCCGGTATCGACGCCCCGCTGGGCGCCCACGCCCGCGATCATCACCGCTATCTCGCGGGCACCGCGGCCCAGCGCCTGGCCGACCTGCAGGCTGCCTTCGAATCGCCGAAAGTCGATGCCGTATGGTGCCTGCGCGGCGGCTATGGCAGTGCCCAGTTCGTGCAGGCAATCGACTGGGATCGCATTCCGCGCCACGTGCCGCTTGTCGGCTATTCGGACATGAGCCTGCTGCTGGCCGCGTTCACCCGCCACGATCGCGCCGCGATCCATGCCTCGGTTGCCACCGAGCTGGCCCTGCCCGGCGAAACGCCGGCCGAGCAGCAGGCCCGCACGGCCTCGATGGCATCGCTGGCCGCCTGTCTGCAGGGTGAGCCCGGCGAGTGGCCGCTGGCGTATCACGGCGGCCCGGCCGAAGCGCTCGGCGGGCGCGTGGTCGGCGGCAATCTCACCACCCTGGCCAGCGTCGCCGGTACGCCGGCGGCGTTGACGCTGGACGCGGACAGCATCCTGCTCCTCGAAGACGTCGGCGAAGCGGAATTTCGCCTGGAGCGCTGCCTGCAGCAGCTGCTCGACGCGGTCGATACCCGTCGTGTGAAGGCCCTCGTTCTCGGGCGTTTCGAGCGCTGTAACCTGGCCTGCGGCATGGATTCGCTGGTCGAGATCGTCGCCGAATACACGAACGCGCGCGGCATCGCCCTGTATTCCGACGCCCCGGTCGGCCACGGCTGCGTCAATCACGCCTGGCGCTACGGCGCTACGGCCCGGATCGAGGCCAATCGTCTGCGCATCGGCGGCCTCTGAAGCTCCGGCCGCGTAGCGTCTTTGCGGCGTGCCGCGATTGGGTCAGACTGGCGCCATGAGCAATGCGGCCCCCTCGCGTGAAAGTCTCGAAGCCCGGCTCGACGAGCTCGAGGCCGAGGCCCGTGCCTATCTCGACGAGAGCCGCGATGCCGACACGGCAGTAGAACTGGACCAGACCCGTCAGGGACGGCTATCGCGTATGGACGCCATGCAGGCGCAGGCGATGAGCCGCGCGGCCCGCAACCGCGCGAATCAAACGCTGCAACGCGTGGCCGCCACGCGCAAACGGCTCGACAGCGCCGATTTCGGCTATTGCCTGGACTGTGACGAGCCGATCGCCCCGGCCCGACTCGCGCACGACCCCACCACGCTGCGCTGTCTGGACTGTGCCGCCGCCCGCGAATAGCGTCGCTAGTAGCGGTCGAATGCAGCCAGCAGTTCGTCGCGAAACACGGCTTCCGCAGCCCGCAGCGGGCGCTGGCTGTTCCAGAGCAGATGGATATCGACATCCGCCAGCCCCTCTTCCGGCGGCAGCTTGCGCAGCATGCCGGCCTCGGTTTCGCGGCGGAAGGCGTCTTCCGGCAGAAAGCCGATGCCATAGCCGCACATGATCAGCCGGCAGACTTCTTCGAGGTTCGAAGACGAGGCGGCCAGCCGGCCCTGAAAACCGTGGTGTTCGCGAAACAGGGTCAGCGGCGACAGCGTGTCGCCGAGATAGTCGCCGGTGAAGGTGACCAGATCTTCGTGCAGCAGCCGCGACACCTCGACCTCGCGGCGTGCATACAAGGCATGCGGACGGCCACAGAACAGCGCATAGCGCTGCGGCACGATCAGCCGTCGTTCCACGCAAGGCGTATCGAGCCGGCACAGACCGAGCCCGAACGAGGCCGTATTCTGGCGAATCGCCATAAGCACGTCGTGGCCGCGCAGCACCTCCACTTCCAGCTCCACGCGCGGATAGCGGCGATGAAAGTCGGCCAGAAAATCGTTATAGCGCTGGGAATGCACGCGGCTGACGGTGAGCAGCTTGACCCGCCCTACCACCTGATCCGTTGCATCCCGTGCCGGCATTTCCAGGCTGGATACATCGGCGAACACCCCGCGCGCGATGCGCTGCACTTCTTCGCCAGCGGCGGTCAGCGCGATCTGCGGGCCGCGGCGCTGCACCAGCGCATAACCGAGCTGGCCCTGCAGCCGTTTGAGCGCCTGGCTGATCGCCGGCTGGGTCACGAAAAGCCGCTTGGCGGCCCGGCTGAGATTCAGTTCGTCGGCCACCACCAGAAAGGTGCGGATCAGGTTCCAGTCCAGCCGCGCGGCCAGGTCGCGTTGACCGTGCTCGGCTGCGGATAGCGACGTCTTGTTCAAGCGATCGGCCATTGCGCGCTTCCGATGGCGTGTAATTATTAGCCCGGCTAATAATACCGATAATATTGCGTGCTTTGACTGATATGCGGTTATTACCGCTAGATGAAACGACACGACGAGGCAGTTGCGCCGGCCCATCGCCCACGGTGGCGCTCGAGCGCGCCGGTCGACGCGGGTGCAACCACGCGCCGTTTCCAACAGTTAAATAACACGCTTATGCTCGAAACCAACGGCCCACGACTGTGGGACAGCCTGATGGCGATGGCCGAGATCGGCGCCACCGACAACGGCGGCAGCAGCCGGCTTGCGCTGACCGACGAAGATGCCGCCGGGCGTGCCCTGTTCGTGAAATGGGCCGAAGCCGAAGGCCTTTCGATATCGCGGGATGCCATCGGCAACCTGTTCGCGCGCCGGGCCGGGCACGAAGACGTGCCACCCGTAGTCATCGGCAGCCATCTGGACACCCAGCCCAAAGGCGGACGTTTCGATGGCGTACTGGGCGTACTGGCCGCCCTCGAAGCGGTACGCACGCTCAACGAAAACGAAATCGAAACCCGTGCGCCCATCGAGATCGCCAACTGGACCAACGAGGAAGGGGCGCGTTTCACCCCCGCCATGCTGGGCTCGTCGGTGTTTACCGGTGCCATGGCCCTCGAAGATGGCCTGGCACGCGAGGATGCCAGCGGCCAGAGCATTGCCGACAGCCTGCAGGCCACCGGCGAAGCCGGCGATACGCCGCTGGCCCGCGAATACGACGCCTATTTCGAAGCCCATATCGAACAGGGCCCGGTGCTGGAAGACAACGACAAGACCATCGGCGTGGTCACCGGCGGCCAGGCGATCCGCTGGCTGGACGTAACCATCACCGGCAAGGCCGGCCATGCCGGCACTACGCCCATGCCGGTCCGCCGCGACGCGCTGTTCGCAGCCAGCGCCGCGATCGTGGCCGTGGAAGACTACGTGGCCGGTATCGACGGCCTGCTGGCCACGATCGGCGAATTTCACGTCCCGCACGGCTCGCGCAACACCATTGCCGCCGACGTGCACTTTACGCTCGACCTGCGCCATCCCGACGATGCCGTGGTCGATGCAGCGATCGAGGCCGTGCGCGACCTGTTGGAAAACATCGGCGCGGCGCGCAGTGTCGGCCACGCCTTATCCGTACACTGGCGCAGCCCGGCCCTGCCCTTCGACGACAGCTGTGTACGCCATGTGCGCGATGCCGCCCAGGCACTGGGTTGTTCCTGGCAGGACATCATCAGCGGTGCCGGCCACGATGCCTTTCATCTGGCCAAACATTGCCCCACCGCGATGGTATTCGTTCCCTGTGCCGATGGCCTGAGCCACCACGAGGCCGAGTCCATCGAGCCCGAGCACGCCAAACATGCCGCCGACGTGCTCCTCAACGCTGCCCTTGCGCGGGCCGGGCGTATCTAGCGCACCGCAATCAGGAGAAGACCCATGGATTTCAAACCCTACGTTCTCATGCTGTTCGGCAATGCCCTGCTGACCACGGTGATCTGCTGTGTGGTGGTCGGCGCGATTCTGCTGCGCGAATACCGCCCGACCATCCAGCGTCTCAAGCGCGAACGCAGCGACAAGCGCTAGGCGCATATTCGGGGGAACAATCATGAACATCACACTCACCATATTCGTTGCCGTACTCGCGGCATACGTCATCGTGGCGGCGGGGCTGACCCGCTTCATCAAGAACCGCGACGATTTCTACGTCATGGGCGAGCAGGGCTCGACCCTGCTGCTGACCGGCACGCTGGCCGCGACGTTTCTGAGCGCGGTCACGCTCATGGGCATTGCCGGCATTTCCTATAGCGAAGGCCCGCTGGTGATCGGCGCGCTGGGCTCGTTCGGCGCCTGGCTGGGCACGCTTATCGCGGTGGTATGGATCGGCCGCAAGATGAAGGCCATGGAATGCCGCACGATGATGGATTTCTTCGATCGGCGCTTCAACAACAAGTGGGTGAGCGTGGTCGCGCTCATTCTCATGGTGATCGGCCTGCTCGGCTACGGCATCATCCAGCTCATCGGCGCCGGGCTGGTGCTGGCCGAGATCATCGACGTGCCGTTCCCGGTGATCATCATCGCCTTTACCTTCGCACTGATGGTGTTCTGCAGCCTGTCGGGCATGTACGGCGTGGTCTATACCGACACCATGATGTTCTTCACCATGCTGGCGATCGCCTTCGTGATCTCGCCCATGCTCATCGGCCAGGCCGGCCTGGAGAACCTGCGCGGCCTGAGCGACAGCCTGCCCGGCTACTGGACACTCGCCGGCGCGGACGGGCGCAGCATCAGCTGGTCGATCTCGCAGTTTCTGGTCTGGATCCTGTTCTTTGCCTGTACGCCGGCGCTGGTATCGCGCGTGTTCCCGGCCAAGAACGATTTCGTGATCCTCAAGGTCGCCGTCATCGGCGTGTTCTTCGCCCCGGCCATGCAGCTGATGGTGTATCTCGCGGCCTCTGCCATGCAGGTAATCCAGCCCGGCATCGAACCCGCCGACCGGGCCATGATCGTGGGCTTCATGGACCATACCAACCCGGTACTGGCCGGCGTGGGCTTGGCCGGTTTGATGGCCTCCATCATGTCCACGGCCTCCACCCTGTTCGTGCTGACAGGCTTTGCCCTGGCGCGCGATCTCTACGAGAAGCTGTTCGAGAAAAAACTCGACGAAAAACAGAGCGTGTTGGCCGGTCGTATCTCGCAGATTGTCGTGTCGATCATCGTCTGCGTGATCGCCATCGCGCGTCCGGCCGGCATCTACTGGATTTCCATCTATGCCGGCTCGATCTTCGCCGTGGCCTGGCTGCCGACCATTGTGGCCGCGATGAAATGGCGCCGGGCGAGCGCGCCGGCGGTGCTGGCCTGCATGCTGGTCGGCTCGATCAGCTTCATCGTGCTGGGCGAACTCGAACGCCACGAGCTGATCTCCTACCCGGCCGGTATCGACAACCTGATGATGGCCTTCGCGCTGGGCACTGTCACGCTCATCGTGATGTGTCTGACCTTCAAACCCAGCGGCTATGAAATCGAGCGCTTCGAGGAAATGAAGGGCCAGCGCATGGCCGAGATCACCATCGGGCGTTTTCTTGCCGACGATGCCAGCGGCGCGTCGCTGATTCGCGAATATCGTCGCGTGTGGATTGCGCTCATTGGCATGCTGGTGATCGCGGCCGGACTGTGGGGCTATTTCTTCGTCCAACTCGGTCTGTAAAAAGGGGCACGTCGCCTGATCCGGATCCCAGCGCAGCATCCGCTGGGCGGCTAATCAGACGCAGGACCGGCACAGCCTTGATTCGGTCCGCAGTTGAGCTGCGCGTCTGAACACGACCTGCGCGACGGCCCATGCTGGCCGTCGCGGGGCGTACGCCGCCGGTCACGCCTTTCGCACAGCGACACCGACCCCGGCGGCGGCGTGGCCATTCGCCTGCGCCCACCCGAATCGCGGTCCCGAGCCGCTGAGCCGAGCGGAACGGCGCGCTTTTCAAGCGTCGGTCATCAACGCGTCATTTTCGCTTCCTAGAATCGCGTCGCAGTTTGCGCTGCAGGATTCCTGCACGCTGGGGGGCGATCACAATGAGAATTTTTCTTGCCAGTGGCCTGGGCCTGCTGGTCGTGCTGAGCGCAATGCCGGTGCAGGCCAACCCGGATGTGATTTCGCGCGAATACAAGCTGATTCTCGATGCCAGCCGGTTCCAGTACCAGAACGAACAAAGTGATGTACTGAAGCTGATGCAAGCGGCCAAACCGGCTATCGAAGACGCCATCGACCGCACCGTCACAGGCACCGCCACCCTGGACCATGACCGTCAGGTGCGTTTTTTCGACACCGCGGGTTCCTGCGTACTCGATCAGCTCGGCTATAGCTTTCGCGAGCGCCTGGAAAACGGCGACTCCCAAGTGACACTGAAATTTCGCAGCCCGGATCGTTACATCGCCGATTTCGAGGATCTTTCCTCCAGCACCAAGGGCGCGGACAGCAAACTGGAAGCGGATGTCGGCGCCACCAGCGACATGCCGTTCAAGGTGGTGTACAGCCATTCCACCAAGGCGCCCAACGGCCGCAAGCTCAATCGCATGGACGATATCCATGCGCATTTTCCCGGCTTCGAGGATGACTACGGCCTGGATGACGATCTGGCCTTGTCCGTGGTCGGTGATCTGACGGTGACCGAGCGCGTTTACCGCAATGTGGATATCGATCTGGGCCAGCACGACGGCGAGATCAGCATCACCCTCTGGTATGCCGGCACCCCGTCCGGCAACCAGGCGCCGGCGGTGGCCGAGATTTCCTTCAAATATGAAGACCCATCCGCGGACTACACACGCAAGGTCGTGAATCGTGCCCGGCAGGCTTTCGATGCCCTGCGTGGCCTGAGCGACTGGGTGGAGCCCGACGGCCAGACCAAAACCGCATTCGTCTACCAGTACGACAGCACTTTCTGTCAGCCCTGAAGCCCCGTCCTGAAAAATTCCAAGGAACGTTGCCGTGTTCAAGAAAACCCTGATCGCGTCGGCCGTCGCCGCCGCTCTGCTTTCCGGTTGTAGTGATAGCTCGTCAAGTAACGACGACACCGACGCGGGCACGTCGCCCACCTCGCCGACCGACAATTTCCCGGCGCAAGGCGTGGCCCTGCCCTACACGGTGCTGCGCTCCGATCTGATTGATGCCAACACCCAGCAACCCTTCGAAGTACGCAACGGCGGCTTCGGCTCCGCCATGACCGGCGACCCGGCCGACAACCGCCGTTTTTATGCGCTCACCGACCGCGGCCCCAATGCCAGCTTCACCGGCAGCCAGGGCAAGGGCAAGAAATTCCCCACCCCGGATTACACGCCCCGCATCGGGCACTATGAAGTCACCGCCGAGGGCAAGGTGGTGCTGCTCGATACCATTCTGCTCAAGCGCCCGGATGGCACCCTGATCACCGGCCTGCCCAACAGCAGCGCGCTGGGCGGCACCGGAGAGACGCCCTATAACGCCGATGGCTCCCCGGTACTGGAAGACCCGACCCAGCCCTATGACGCCGAGACCAACCCGCTGCGCCTGGACGACTACGGGCTGGATGGCGAAGGCCTGGTGGCGCTCAGCGACGGCTCCTTCTGGGTATCCGACGAGTATGGCCCGCACATCGTGCATTTCGATGCCGAGGGCAAGGAAATCGGCCGTATCAACCCGTTCGCCAATGACGAGCGTAACGATTACACCCTGCCGGCAGAGTTCGCCAATCGCCGTGCCAACCGCGGCATGGAGGGTCTGGCCATCACCCCGGACGAGAAAACCCTGGTGGGCGTTATGCAGTCGACCATGGACAACCCGGACAAGAGCGTCCGTGACCTGGACATGACCCGTATCGTGACCATCAACCTGGACGATGGAAGCGTCGGCCAGTACCTGTACAAGCAGGAGAAAAACCAGAACTCCAACTCCGAGCTGGCGGCCCTGAGCGCCACTCAGTTCCTGTTACTCGAACGAGACGGCAGCTTCCTGTATGGCGGTCCGGACGGCCCCGCAGCGGCCAATCCCGCCGCCCAGAAGACGGTTTATCGTATCGATCTGAGCACAGGCACCAACCTGGAAACCATCGCCACCGGCGGCGAGCTAAGCCAGGACGCCGAACTGGGCCTGACCATCGACGGCAAGACGCTGGAAGAAGTGGTCCAGGCAGACGGCTGGGCCGGCCTGGCCGCCTACAATATCGTGCCCGTGGACAAACAGCTGGTAGTGGATATGGTGGCCCAGGTGAGCTACCCCCACGACAAGATGGAAGGCCTCTGGGTGATCGACAGCAACACCCTGGGCGTGCTCAACGACGATGACTTCGCCACCTGGTCCACGGACAGCGGCGAGCTGGAGCAAAAGATGCTCGACAGCAACACCATCGACGGTAACCGTCTCTACATCGTGCCCGCGGACCTGTCCATCAAATAGGGCCTGTAAACACGGCCAGGGCCGGCCTGTTGCAGACGCGCAAGCCGGCCCCTGTTACGACGGGAGCGCTGACGCAGTGGTCGGTGCGGCACTGGGTCGAGGGCATCTCGACCGCTATCTGAGCCGCGAAGCGCGGCTCGCGCGTGCAGGAATGCAAGCCCCGCCCGGATAGCCGTCGCTACGAGCACGCTCTGCGTGAGTCGAGTCGCCTGTGCGCTATCGGCGCGCGGCCTGGCCGCGAACGCCAGGACCTGCTCGCCGGTGTCAGGCACGCTTAGCAAGGCGTTGCGATCGCTAATTTATGCAGATCGCGCACAGCGAATCGTGTCGCGCGCGTTAGACTCTTGGCAGCGCTTGCGCGCTGTCGATTTCCCACGTTGCGAGAGATTCATGCTGCCCCAACTCACCGCCACCGAAGCCCGCGTGATCGGCTGCCTGATGGAAAAGGCCGTCACCACGCCGGATCAGTATCCGCTCACGCTCAACGCGCTGACCAATGCGGCCAACCAGAAATCATCGCGGGAGCCGGTCATGGCGCTCAAGCCGGCCGAGGTGCAGCGCGCCGCCCGCGCTCTGCGCGATCGCAGCCTCGTGCACATCGAAGAGAACTTCAAGAACGGCGTAGAGAAATACAAGCAGCGCCTGTGCAACACCACCTACAACGACCTGCAGCTGAGCAAGGCACAGTACGCAGTGCTCACGCTGCTACTGCTGCGCGGCCCGCAGACGCCGGGCGAACTGCGCGCACGCAGCGGCCGGCTATACACCTTCGACGACAACGCTGCCGTGACCACCGCGGTGGCCGACCTGATCGGCGAGGACGACAGCGCCCTGTTCGTACAACTGCCACGCACGCCCGGCCGCAAGGAGGCCGAGTTCATGCATCAGCTGTGCGGGCCGGTGGATATCGCCGCGCATGCCCAGCAGGCGGCCGCCAACCGCGGCAGTAGCGGGTCGTCACAAGGCCGCATCGCCGAGCTGGAGGCACGGGTACAGGAACTGGAAACCGAGAACGCGGCGCTGCGCCGACGCCTGGGCGACGCCGACTGATGCATGCCGTAAGGGCGCCGGTATTCACACGGGCGCCTGTGCATCGCGCAACCAATTGCGGCGCAATGTTTTAATGCCGCCGGGCATCGTGGACTGAAAGCACGGTGTGACGCAGTCTGCGCGCTTTTAATATTGCCGCAGGGGATTCGATGCACCACAACCGCTATATTCAGACCGCTTTCGCCGCGCTGCTGGCGCTGGCCTGTATGGTCGTCAACGCGCAACACGCGCAGGCCGCCGAGGCGCCGTTGCAGGTCAAACTCAGCGAAGACCTGCTGTCGCGCCTGGAAGCAGCCCAGGCCGATATCGAAGCCCATGGCGGCGTCGAGGCGTTCGCCGAAAACGACGACCAGCAAACCGGCTCGTCAACCATGCCCGAGACGATAGAACGCGTGGGCGCCAGTATCGACGCCGACCCGAAAAAGCACGCCCTGGTCGATCGACACGGCTTCACCGGACGCAGCTTCATACGCGCCCACCTGACGCTGCTGCAGGCCAAGTACGCCGCGCTCATGGGCGAGGCAGGCCAGAAATCGGACATCGCCCGCCACAACGCGAAGTTCTACACGGCCCATGAAGCACGCATCAAGCAGCTCATGGGCCAGCCAGACGATCGCTCGCAGGCCGATATCGATAAGACCGAGGAATCGGCCAAGCAATACCTCGAAATGGACCCCGACGTACGCGAAGACTGCCACATGATCGCGGCCGGCATGCTGCCGCTGATCCCGCTGGGCGCGCCCGGCAGCGCGGAAGTCGACAACGAGCAGCTGCGCAAGGTCGCGGCGTCGCTTTCCGACACCGCAGGCCGTCTGAACCACGACTCGCTACGCGAGCATATGAACACCATGGCGGATGTGCTGCGCAACGATCCCGGCCATGCCCCGCTCAAGTCGCCGCGTTTCAAGGCGGCCGTCGACCAACTCAAGGCCTGGTCCGACGAGAACTGCTAACGACTCGGCAACCGAGCACCGACCCGCCCGCCGGGCATACGGTCGCTAAGGGCCGCATGCCCCTGGCCTGCGCTCTCACGCGCATCGCAGCCGCACGCAAAACGGATCGCCCGAAGCGCGAACCCGGCGCATGCCGCCAAAGTTTTCGATTCACGTTAAACTGAGCCCAAGCACAAACGTGTATCAATCACGCTTAGAAAAGGTTGCTAAAGCATGCTTAAAGTAGGGTTCGTTGGATGGCGCGGCATGGTGGGCTCGGTGCTCATGGGGCGCATGCTCGAGGAAAACGATTACGACGGCATCGAGCCGGTGTTCTTTTCCACGTCGCAGGCAGGCCAGCCCGGTCCGGACATCGGCAAGGACGTGCCGGCGCTTCAGGACGCCAAGGACATCGATGCGCTCAAGGCCATGGATGTGATCATGACCTGCCAGGGTGGCGACTACACCGGCGAGGTGTACCAGCCCCTGCGCGACGCCGGCTGGGACGGCTACTGGATCGATGCCGCCAGCAAGCTGCGCATGGCCGAGGATTCGACCATCGTGCTCGACCCGGTCAACCGCGACGTGATCGAAAAGAACCTCGATCGCGGCACCAAGACCTTCTGTGGCGGCAACTGCACGGTCAGCCTCATGCTCATGGGTCTGGGCGGCCTGTTCGAGGCCGACCTGATCGAATGGATGTCGGCGATGACCTATCAGGCCGCCTCCGGCTCCGGCGCCCAGCACATGCGCGAGCTGCTGGTGCAGATGGGCCAGCTGCGCGACACCGTCGCCGACCAGCTGGATACGCCGTCCTCGGCCATTCTGGATATCGACCGCGACGTGACCGCGAAGATGCGCGATCCGAACTTCCCGGTCGAACAGTTCGGCTATCCGCTGGCCGGCTCGGCCCTGCCCTGGATCGATACGCTCATCGAAGAAACCGGCCAGTCCAAGGAAGAATGGAAGGCCGGCGCCGAGTCCAACAAGATACTCGGCCGCGACGGCAACCCGATCCCGATGGACGGGCTGTGTGTGCGTATCGGCTCCATGCGTTGTCATAGCCAGGCGTTCACCATCAAGCTCAAGAAGAACGTCTCCATCGAGGAAATCGAAGAGCGCATCGCGGCCCATAACGAGTGGGTGAAGGTCGTGCCCAACGAAAAGGAAGCGACCCTCAAGGATCTCACCGCCACGGCCGTATCCGGCACGCTGACCATCCCGGTCGGGCGCCTGCGCAAGCTGGCCATGGGCGACGAGTATCTGGCCGCCTATACCGTGGGCGATCAGCTGCTCTGGGGCGCGGCCGAGCCGATTCGCCGCATGCTCAACATCGTGCGCGAACGCCACTGATAGCGGGCACGACCGGGCTTCGGCCCGGCGCACGCACGAACCAGCCGGCCGCGGGATCCGCGGCCGGCTTTTTTGTGCGCGACGCATCGGCCCATCTCACGAGTAGGCGGTGGGTTCCGGGTACTGGCCAAGTAACGCCCAGCGACCGAGATCGCGCAGTTTGTAGTCGATGGGGTCGTGCAGGGTATGGGTACGCGCATTACGCCAGAAGCGATCGAGGTTGCGGTGTTTGGCCACCGCGGCCGTGCCGCCGAGTTCGAACAGCTCGCTGCTGGCCTGCAGGGCAATATCGTGGGCACAGACCTTGGCTTCGACTACCGCGATCGCTACGCCGCCCCGCTCGGCTTCGCCCATCGGGCAGCCGGGCCCGAGCGCGACCTCGAACATCGTATCCAGCCGCCGCGCGGCCGAGTCGGCCAACGCCTCGGCGGCCCGCAGGCTCGCCCAGAGGCGGCCATAGCGATGCTGCAGATAGGGGTCCTCCGCCGCGGTGTCGACATCGGCCGCCGCCCAGGCCCGGGCACGCTCGCGGGTCAGCCCGGCCGCCTTGTGGATCGCCCCGCCTGCGATACCCGCATACAGATTAACCAGCACGAGCTGGGCAAGACAGCTGCGCAGCTGCATGGCCGGCGTCTGCGGCTGGCCGGCGCCGACCAGCACCTCCTCGGCATGCACGCGGACATGGTCGAAGCCGACGGTGCCGCTGTCGGTCTGGCGCTGACCGATGGCATCCCAGTCGCCATGTATCGTCACCCCCGTCCGACTGGCGGGGATCGCGGCGACCACCAGGCTGTCGGTCGCTGCGTGAACGGCCGAAACGGTGAGCATATCCGCGCCCACCGAGCCCGAGCAGAAGCCCTTGTCGCCGTTGAACACATAGCCGCCGGCATCGTTCGCCACGGCCTCGCAACGCCGATCGCGCGGGTTGAGCGCATTGCCCCAGAACCACCCTGCCGAGATCGTGCGTTGCAGTAGCCGCTCGGCCTGGGCCGGCGCGCCATACAGCCGCAGCGTGGCCACCTGCAGATGATGGAAGGCAAACACATGGGCCAACGCCGAATCCGCGGCGGCAAGCTGGCGCACGATGGCGAACAGCGCGGGCCAGCCCATGCCGGCCCCGCCATGCGCGCGCGGTACCGACAGGCCAAGCAGGCCCGAGGCGCGGATCAGGGCGTGCTCGGCAGCGGCATGGCCACCTTCGCGGTCGCGTTCGGCCGCGGTGGCATCGAGGCGTTCGGCAAGCTGCGCGGCAATTGCCGGCCAGTCGCCCGCGGCTGCGGTGAACGGCGCATAAGCGCGCTGCGCGCTCGTATCGGGCGGGCGAACCCGGGCAGGATCGATAAGCGGTGTAGCCATGACGATCAGCCGGCTGCCTTGCGAAGCCATTCGCCGGCCGCAGTGGCGAACACGGTGCGCCCACGGCCGGGCTCGACGCGGCGCAGCGCCAACGGCTGTGTCGTGCTCGGGCGCAGGCGACTGGCGAGTTCATCCGCCGCCGCGTCGAGGCGTTCGCGTATGCCGGGCTGAATACGATAGCGGTCGGCCTCGCGTACCAGATCGGGCCCGCTGGCATAGACGCCGCCCAGCACGCGGTCCGCGCCCAGCGAGGCCAGCACCGGCTTGAGCGCATAGTCCAACGTGAGCAGATGCTGGGCCGAGCCGCCCGCCGCGATCGGCAGCACGCTCTTGTCGCGCAGGCCGTTCTGCGGGATGAGATCCAGCAACAGTTTGAGTGCGCCGGAAAACGACGACTGATACACCGGCGTGGCAACCACCAGCGCGTCGGCGGCAGCGACCGCCTGGATATAGCGCGCAACCGCCGGCGCACGCGTATTCGCATAAACCAGCGACGCCGGTTCGAAGGCGTCGAGGCCGAATACCTCGGTGCGGGCATTATGTTCGGCAAGCCGTGCGGCCACGTGCTCGATGAGCGTGGCCACCCGCGACGGCGCGCTCGGGCTGCCGGCGATAAGTACGATCTTCATAAGACGTTCCTTGTGTTCCGTGTCGATTTATCGAAGTGCTGTCAGCCTAGACCGGGATCTGGTGAATGCAGAGCGATTAAATCGACAAAGCTTTTCGTGTTTCTGCATAAGCCGCAGCGGTTAGAACGAGGCAGCCCGGGCGGGCTCGAACGGCGCCCGCCGGGTCGCCTCGGCCGCGTTTGCGCCATCCGAGAAGGCGCCGCGATAACGTGCCGCCGGATGATCCTCGGGCACCCGTGGCGAGCCGGTTTCCAGCAGGTTCTCGCGCAGGGTTTCGCCGGCATAGCCGTCGCGCAGTCGCCCGCGGCGGGCCAGCTCCGGCACCACCCATTCGATGAAGTCTGCGAACGTGCCGGGGGTGACCGCATAGGCGAGGTTGAAACCGTCCACCCCGCCCTCGTCGACCCAGCGTTCGAGCGCGTCGGCCACGGTCTGCGGCCCGCCGACCAGCACCGGCCCGATCCCGCCGATGCTGCGCTGTTCGACGATATCGCGCGGCGTCCACTGCCGGTTCGGGTCGGCCTGGGTGAGCATGGCCAATACCGAGCGAATGGCGTCGTTGTCGATGGCCTCCAGCGGCTGATCCGGATCGAACTGCGAGAAATCGACGCCGGTCCAGCCGCCATAGAAGGACAACATGCCGTCGCCGCTGGCATAGGATTGATACTCGGCGTATTTGGCCCACGCGGCTTCGTCGGTCTCCGCGGTGATGACCGTCAGCAATGCGAATATCTTGAGGTGGTTTCGATCGCGCCCGGCGTCCTCGGCCTGGCGACGGATGCTTTCGGTCAGCGTGGCGGACTGGGCAATCGTGGCCGGCGCGACGAATACCCCTTCGGCGTGTCGTGCGGCGAAACGTTGCCCACGCGGCGACGCACCGGCCTGAAAAATCACCGGCGTACGCTGCGGCGACGGTTCGCATAGATGGATGCCCGGCACCTTGAAGTACTCGCCGTCGTGGCCGATCGGGTGAACCTTGGTCGGGTCCGTGAACACGCCGTTGGCCCGATCGCGTACGACCGCATCATCCTCCCAGGAGCCTTCCCAGAGCTTGTAGGTCACGTCCAGGAATTCGTCGGCCAGGTCGTAGCGGGCGTCGTGGGCGATCTGCTGTTGCAGGCCGAGGTTCACCGCCGCGCTGTTCAGATACGAGGTGACCACGTTCCACGCGACCCGCCCCTTGGTCAGGTGATCCAGCGTCGAGAACTTGCGGGCCAGTGCATAGGGCTGTTCGTAGGTCAGCGCGGCCGTGACCCCGAACCCAAGGCGTTTGGTGACCGCCGCCATCGCCGAAATCTGCATGAAGGGGTCGTTGACCGGCACCTGGTCTGCATCGATCAGCGATGTTTCCACCGAATCGCGATAGACATCGTAGACGCCCAGCACGTCGGCAATGAACAACGAATCGAAGCCGCCGGACTCCAGCAGGCGAGCCAGATCGATCCAGTAGTCGAGATCCTTGTAGGTGTCGGCACGGTTGTCGGGATGCCGCCAGGTGCCTGCCGCCTGATGGCTGACGCAGGTCATGTCGAAGGCGTTGAGAATGATGCGCTGGCTCATGTCGAGCGGCCTCGCTAAGAAATCGTGAGGCCAAAGATAGGCAGCGCGCACCGCCACCGGAAATACGAATCACCGCTTAACTTGTCACGAATTTCGATTAGGCCCTGGCCGGGGGCAACACGGAAACCGTCATCGCAGCTTCGTATATCAATAGTGCCAATAAATATTATTTAGGAATATAAAAACTATTCTATATTCCCAACGAAGCTTTAATGAGCACCGTGCGATGAATATCCAGCAACTGCGCCTCGTGCACGAAACGGTGCGCCAGCAATTCAACCTCACCCAGGCCTCGGCCGCGCTCAACACCTCGCAGTCTGGCGCGAGCAAGCATATCCGCGACCTCGAAGCCGAGCTGGGTATCGACGTATTCCAGCGCAAGGGCAAACGCCTGCTCGGGCTTACCGACGAAGGCCAGATGCTCATCGACCTGGTCGAACGCATCGTGCTGGATGTGGAAAACCTGCGCCGCAGCGCGCAACAACTCACCCACGAGGACGAAGGCCAGCTCACGATCGCGACCACCCATACCCAGGCGCGCTACGTGCTGCCGCCGGTCATTCGCGAGTTCAAGCAGGCCTTTCCCAAGGTGCATCTGGAGCTGCACCAGTGCTCGCCGGACGAGATCGTCTCCCTGCTCAAGGCCGGCAAGGTGGATATCGGCATCGCCACCGAAGGCCTGGCCCAGGAGCGCGAACACCTGGCCTGCTTTCGCTTCTACGACTGGCACCACGCCGTGGTCGTGCCCGACGGCCATCCGCTGGCCGATGGCACGCCGCTCACGCTGGAACGCATCGCCGACTATCCGCTGATTACCTATCACCGCAGCTTCACCGGCCGCGAACGGCTCAACCGCCTGTTCGAAGAGGCCGACATCAACCCCGACTTCGTGCTCACCGCACTCGATGCCGACGTGATCAAGACCTATGTGGAACTCGAACTCGGCGTCGGCCTGATCGCCTCCATGGCCTACAACGAACAACGCGACCAGGGCCTGACGCTGGTTCCGGCCGAACACCTGTTCCCGGTCAATACCAGCTATATCGCCCTGCGCCGAGGCTATTTCCTGCGCGGCTATGCCTACAAGTTCCTCAACATCTGCCGCGAAGACCTCACCCTGCAGACCGTGCGCGGCCTGCTCGACAAACAGGCCGCATAACGCCCGGCCTTATGAACCGAGCCGAATAGCAAAGCGATTTTTCTCAGTTCTAGCCATACCAAACCTCCGCTAACGTCTTCGCTCGAAACACGTCGCTGGATACGCCCGGGCACACCGGGCCCCGCATCGCTGGAGAACGACCCATGTGCGTACTGATTCATAAACCCGCCGGCATCGCCGTACCCGAGCCGATCATCCGCTCGGCGGCTCTGCATAATGCCGATGGCTGGGGCGTGATGGGCCATACCGCGAACGGCGACACCGTGCTCGAACGCCATGTCGACGTCGACGCCACGCGCACCATCGACTTTCTACGTGCCCATACCGATTCCGAGCTGGCCATCCACCTGCGCCGGCGTACCCACGGCGACGTCAACGCCTGCAACGCCCACCCGTTCGAGATCGAACCCGGCCTGTATCTCATGCACAACGGCAGCTTCACCCTGCCCATCCGCGATCCGGCCTACTCGGATACCTGGCATCTCGTACACGACATCCTGCGCCCGCTCGCGCGCCGGCATCGCGGCCTGATCGCCGATCCAGCCTTTCTACAGCTCATCTCCGCCGTCGCCGGACCGGACAACAGGTTGATTCTGTTTGACGCCGGCCGCTCTAAGTTTCACGTCGTCAATCGCCAGATTGGCGTGGACCATGCGGGATTATGGATTGGGAGTTTGAAGTGGTTGGATGCGGGGTTGTTTGAACAGCCTGTGGTGAAGGCTGCTGCCTGAGGCTCATGTTTCGCTCGACTTGGCGGTACCTAAATATGCTGTCACCGGAATGGGCGCAAGCAGTCTGGGCGTGTTGCTGTTCACCAATAGACCTGATAACTAACGTCGAATCTCAATTGCCGGCCGAAGCGCAGCAGCGCTTTGGTTGGTCAACTGCAGCGTTTTTTATGCATTTATCCAAGCTCCTGGACTGGATGCGTCGAAAAAATAAACCTTAAGGTTATTATTTAGATATCTCTTAAGTTTAGCTTTTATGTCATCGCAGTATCTTTCTTTATTCGGCACCCCACTGTGGACGGACACGGCACATAATGGAATTCGAGCACTTTCAAGCTGCTTTAATATATGCGTATCTTGGTCCCCCAAGGACCAGCCGTAGATTACAAGCGATTGCTTTTTTTCTGGAAAAACTTGCCTGAAAACGGTGCTTAAATATTGGCTGCGAGAGATAGAGTTAACTTTCTGACTTGTATCGCCTTCGCTTACAAAAACTGGAGAAAATTTTGCGGTCTGCCAAGCATCAAAAATACAGTTTAACAAGCTATTCATTCGAGACGCATTTATCTTTATTTCTTGACCCGACAAGCTAGATGCCCAAGCCAGATGCCCGTGCGGATAAAACACTAGTGTCGCACCATCTGCTCGATAAGGCTCACGCAATCTTGTCCAATTTGGGTCGAGCACTCCATCAATTAGACAGTCTTTAAACCAAATACCGCCCATATCGCCATTGAATCTTAACATTGACCAATATGTCAAAAGGTCGTAATTAAGAGCGAAAACCGTCTTGAAATTTTTTAGAAATTGTCCAATTTTCAACACACAATCGTTTACGTCTTCATATTCAGGATGCACTTGCCTCACTGCATTTATTAGCGCGGCTCTTACCTCTTGATACGCTTGGTGAGTTTTTTGGTCTCGAACCTGCAAAGCCTCATTAATATGGGACGCGTGCCATAGCATCTCTAAAACCAATTCGAAGTCAGAGGTCTCAAAATGCTCAAACACCTGGGAGATAGAATCTGTGATATACCCAGTTTGACGAGCTTTTTCTAGTAAAGAGCTGTAAGCAAACCGGTTGTCCACGCTAATACTCGCGCCGTTTCCCAGTATTACCGTGTCTTGAAAATGCTCTTCTAACTCGTTCCAGTCGTACAACCTCATAAACTACTCATTTTGCGTAATGCCAAAACTCGGCTGCCGACCGAAGAGTGACAGCGCTTTGGACGGTCAACTACAGCGATTTGTTATGCGCCACTGTCTACTTCAACACCAAATTTCTTGACGCGGCGCGCGTTTATGGCGCTTTCGTTTCCGATTCTAACGAGAGCCTCGGTTGCATCAGCAGCAATCTTCTTCTGACGCTCGCTTGCGTTTGAAAACTGACCGAACCTAAGGCAAGCATTGATGATGCCGGTCAAGTGGCGGCCATTCTCGGCCTTGAACAGCTCGTAATATTCATCCACGGAAACGTTAGCGAGAACGACTTCATCTTTGTCGCTCCATCCGTTCGAGCCGCAGAGCCGCAAGAGGACATCCTTAACCGGCTCGGGCACTTGCGTACCTTCGTATGCCTTGCCGAAGGCCTCGCGGACTGCCGCGTCGGAAATATCACCTGCAAATGGATAATCATCTAAGTTAAATAGCTCCGGTTCATCGGCTCTGATATCTACATAGAAATCGATTATCTCGTCCGCCTTCGCATCCTCGCCAAGTTCGCGGAATAGACAGACGGTCCCGTTCAAATTGGTCGGAGTGACGTGCTTAGCGTTCAGTTTGAAGCTTTCGTAAAGGGCTTTAACCACAGCATCTTGATCATTATTAAAACTTTCGTGGTATGTACGCCAAGCGTCGGAGAAAGAGCCTGTAGCCTTTGCTGCGATTACCTGTTGGTTTTTCTTCCACGCGGCCTCATCAAACTCTGCGTCTACGACGTAACCTGTCCTAACCGCGTTCGCCAGCACTTCATCCAATTCATCAGTCACCTGATATCCGTAGTTTTGCAACTTCGTGTTCCAGGCTTTCTCGTCGTCAGTTAGATCATCCCTTCCACCGAGTCCAAATAACACGTATCCAATGTTTTGGACATAGTCCAATGGCGGGACTGCTGGGTCATCAGCCCGATAGTGACACCAGCCATAAAGTACCAAAGAATGCAAAACTTGATGAGTTACGTCTTGCCCCAAATCACTTAACCTCGACTCTACCAATCCGACCAACCGCTCAATCTTTTTAAGAGTCCTGATATTGGTAATTCCAAGTCGTTCACTCAATTCGCCGACGGATTGATACAGTGGCGTGGTTTCATGAAAGGCGATTTCCGAGCACTCTTTCGCGGTAGGGTCGAATAGAAGCTCGACATCGACGACCTTTTCCCGGTACTTCTCGAAATCCTCAAGGCCATCTTCACCATCATTCAACAAAAGCACGACCTTGCAATTTCGTTGTTCTTTCAGCAAAGAGACTAAACCGAGAACATCGCGAGCAGATAGGGATTCGCTACGGCGCTCCAGATCGTCAAGGCAGATCAGCATGTCTCGAATGGAGAAAAACGAAACCGCCTCAAGCGCTGGAGAGACGGACTTCATATAGGGAGTTGAGCTGACAAGCCTCCAAGCTTTACGCCCGAGCGACATGGAGAGCTGTGAAGCATTATCACGGAACGTATCCAGCGTTGGCGGCTTTCCGATAAGAGACCGATTGATGGATTGCTCGAAAAGGGAAAAACGCAACTCATCCAATGTACCGATTCCGAACAACGACAAGTAGGCATAGCGCTTACGCGAAATCCGATCGCGGCGATTTGCATCTTCCAGAATTCGATTCCAGCTGTAAGTCTTGCCCACACCCCATTTGCCCCGAATCGCCAGCACCTCGGCACTCGGTTCCGCCAAGAAGCGATTGAGCTCATTTCGCACAAGTGCCAAGGTCATTGTATTAGCCTCATAGGCGCATAACGCCAACTAGAAGACATCTATCTAGCACTAGATAGATAACTATCCATATCTATATATCTCCTACAACCCGGTCGACCCAGCCCAAGTTCTTTGGCGACGCCGTAGCTGCTAGTCCATGCCTTCGTTCCGGGCGCCATCGGTCGCCGTGTCGGCGAACGGTTGTTGTAGGGCTTTTTCGTCGTAGCCAATATGCGGTAGAACTGGCTCATCGGCGGCACGTTCCATCAGATGTGATTCACGACTGCCTTGCGGATGCCATGGCCGCGTCTCTTCGATGAGTTCGACGGTCTTGTACCTTGTGCTAGTAGACACGTCGTATCGGTAGCGCACACAAACCAGCCGCTCGCCATACTTCTTGACGAGCGCTTTGGTGCCGTTCTGGCCGGGCTGCAGGTTCAGTCGAGTTTCCAAGTGCGCCCCCTCGCCTTGGCTGTTTCACGACATTAGCGGATTCCGCTTGCTCGGCAAATGCGTTTTGGGGTGAAAGGCGACGACCTGAGCCAAATGTCTAATGCGGTTTTAACCTGGCACGACGGCTTGGCGTGTTTTTCGGCAAGGAAGAAGGGAGTTAGTCGGAGGGCGCGTCGTTCGGCGCTCACGAGTTTGTTGGACCTTTTGCTTCGCGCTGCAGCGCGACCCACTTTCGTTTGCTCGTCCAAACGAAAGTAGGCAAAGAAAAGGACGCCCGGGTTACGCGCCGGCGTGAAGCATGCCGGTTCACGGCGATGCTCACGGGCCCCGAATACAGGCGCGTTGGCCCGTAGTCATGAGTCGTTACAGCTGCGAACTGAGTTGTCGCTCGTGGCTGCGCTCTGCCGGATTACGCCTTCGGCTAATCCGACCTACGAAAGACGAGACATTGAGCGAGCGCTAGCGAGCTTGCCTGTATTGAGGC
>DJIE01000186.1 GCA_002433465.1 Salinisphaera sp. UBA6602 | reverse complement strand
AAGGTCATGCCCGCGCCGGACGATCTGCCATACAAAGGCGATACGGTTATCGGCAACGATGTCTGGATAGGCTACGAAGCGCTGGTGATGCCGGGTGTCCATATTGGCAATGGGGCGATTGTTTCTTCTCGTTCTGTTGTCGTATCCGACGTGCCGGCTTACACGATCGTAGGCGGCAACCCGGCCAAGCCGATCAAGCAGCGCTTTGGGCCGGAAGCGGTTGAAACGCTCAACAAGGTCGCATGGTGGGACTGGCCCATCGAAAAGATCACAGAGCATCTGGACCAGATCGTAGCGGGTGACGTCGAGTCCCTGGCGGCACTTGCGGCGACGTCCTGACGTCGCGCTACGGGCGGCTGGAATGGTTTTCGCCCAAGGGCTTCTGGGCGCAACCCGTCATATGGCTCATGCCAGCGCGCCAGCGCCTGTGTAGGACTGTGTTTGACGAGGCGCCGTAGCGCTCGCTCGGGACATGTCCTGCGCTTATCATGGCGCCTCAAATCACCCCGGATGAGTCGTATGTCGTTGCCGCCGTGCCCTGAATGTCAGTCGCAGTTTGCCTATCGTGATCAGGCGTTTCTGGTTTGTCCTGAATGTGCGCACGAATGGAATCCGGACGAGGTGACCGTAGAAGACAAGACGGGTGCCAAGGACGCGAATGGCACGGAGTTGGCCGAAGGCGACAAGGTCACGCTGGCGAAGGACGTGAAAGTAAAAGGCAGTTCGATGGTGCTGAAGATCGGCACGAAGGCGGTGGTCAGGCGAATTCTCGATGCGAAAGATCACCAGCTGGACTGCAAGGTGGATGGCGCCGGTGAAATGATGGTGACGGCAGCGTTCGTCAAGAAGGCCTGAGCGCCAGGTTGCTGGCTTCAGGAGTACGCTCTCGCCGACGCGTCGAAGCGGACGTCTCGGCCAACGCCGATCGGCGGTTTGTGTCCAGGATCGGTGCCAGGGCAAATCGCGGTTGAGCTGGAACTACCGATACGTGTCTTGTAAGCGCAAGCAGGAAACCAAGTGCCGTTCACACCGTTTCACATGGGCCCGGGCATCGCCATCAAGGCGTTGATGGGCGGTTCGTTCAGCCTGATGATTTTCGGCTGGACGCAGATCGTGATGGATATTCAGCCGCTTCTCGTTCTTATCGCCGGCGACGGCCATCTGCACGGCTTTTCGCATACCTATATCGGCGCGACCCTGATCGCGATCTTCGCGGGGATTAGCGGGAAATATCTGGCTCAGATCGGCTTGCGCTTGTTGCGTATCGCGCCGACTGGTGGCGTCGATATCGCGTGGTGGGTGGTATTCGTAAGCGCGTTTATCGGCAGCTTTAGTCACGTCCTGCTCGATAGCATCATGCATTCGGATATGGTGCCGTTCTTTCCGGTAACCCGATCCAACATGTTCCTGGAGATGTTGTCGGTGGGCATGCTGCATCAGCTATGCCTGTGGAGCGGTCTAGTGGGTGCAGGGCTTTACTGCGTCGTGCAGTGGCGCCAGCAAAAAGTTGACCATCAACACGACCGCTGACCGTGCCCCGGCCTCGCGCTTGTCTTGGGTGCGCGCAAGCAACATGCGATTGGCTGCGGGCGCGCTTTTGGAGAATGCACCCGCAGCCGATGGTTACTAGCGCCTCGGTTCAGCGCATGGGCTGGGTAGCCCCGGCGTCCGGCCCCGCGTCAGGCAGCGCCACGATCGGCAAACCGACCTCGCCTTCGACACGCACCACGCCGGGAATGGTCGAAAAGCTCGCCGCATACTGGGGATGATAGCCATACACCATCAGGCCTATTTCATCGCCAACCTGAAGCGGCCGGCTGATGCCGTTGAGTTCAACGCGCCGCTCGCCCGTGCCACGCACGGGGCGAACCTGTTTATTAACCAGTTCGGCGCCGTCGCTGGCACTCCGGCGCACGCCAATGCCAAGGAATGCCACCGGCGCGACCCCGCCGCCGCTGATCTGAATATCCGCCACCGGGATGCCGACCAGCGCCTGGCCGGCGCGTTGCACGGTCGTCAGGGGCACAAAGGTACCTCCGCTGAGCAGCGTATCCACCTGGTCGGCGGGCAACGCGTTGATCAACTGGGCCAGCACGAAACTGGGCGTTGCATCATCGGGCACCGCGGCCTGCGGATTCAGCAGCGTGTCCACGATATCGGTGGCGTCATCGACGGTTACGGCGAGCGCATCCACCAGATCGTCCACGGTATGGGTGCGCAACAGATCCAGTAGCAGGCTCAAGCCACCGGTGGTTGCTTGCGCGTTAACCGGATAGCCGTTGCCCTCGGCGGGGTCGGCGACGGGCAGGGTATCCAGCGCCACGCCTTGGTTGTCGGTCACCGTTACGCAATTGCGCGGGATAGGCTGCGGCAACGGCGTGCCGCGTAGTTTCCAGTTGAGGTAATCGAGTTCGAGAGCGGCGGTATCGAAGGTCTGGCGGCCGCAGTGCAGGGTGGCTTCCGTGCTGTAGGCGATTCGATTCTGTGATTTGAGGCTTTGCAACACTGGCAGCGTATGTCCGAAGCGCATGCCTACAAAATGCACGTCGTTACCCGCTTCGCGCAGACACTGCGTATTGGCCCAGCCCTCGTTGAGGTTGAACAGGGTATCGGCAACCCCCTGGATGATCAGCGCATCCACCTGGGGTGGCATTCGTCCAGAGGTGCTGGGGCCGAATTCGCCGCCTGTGGATTCGCGGCTTTGGCAAAACGAGCGTGGGCTGTTGCCATACAGCTTGTCACGTACGTTGGCCGAAAAACCGCGTTGGCTCAGCGGCGCCGCTGCGCCTTCAACGAGCGCCTGGTAAAGCAGGGGGTTGAGTCTGAGTCGCGATGTGGGCGCCCCAAGCCCGACCAGCAATACGCCCCAATCAGTCTTGATGACGTCGTCGGGGCTCAGGCTATAGAGCAGGTCGTACCAGCCCACCGTGGGTACGATCGCATCAAAGCGCGGGTCTACCCCGGCGCCCACCAACTGAAAGCCGCCGCCATACGACAGCCCCAGCGCGCCGACGACGAGGTTGCCATCGCGATAGCCCAGATGGCCGCGATGTGCCATCTGGTCTTCAGCCCAGTTGAGTATCGCCTTGATGTCCTCGCCTTCCAGGCGCGGGTCGATCACTTCGACCTGGCCTTGGGATTCGCCGAAGCCGCGTTCGTCGAAGCTGATCACGAAATAACCATCGGCCGCGGCACGACGTGCGGCCTCGGCAGAGGGGAGGGTGCCGCCGGTGAGTGTTTCGTAGAGGGTGTTCTCGTCGCGGCCGCGCAGGCGCGTACCGCCAAAGCCGTGACTGTGCAGGATCAGGGGCGCGGCCTGGCCCGGTCCCAGTGCGGGCTGCAGCACGGTAATCGCGATATCGGTGCCGTCCGTGGGGTTGGTCACCACGGCGTTGTAATCGCGTGCCGCGATCGCCTGGGAGGCGTCACCGCCGGGCGTGAGCGTAGACCCGGGGGTGGCGCCCGGCGTTTCGTCGGCGTCAGGCGCCGATCCGGGCTGCGACTGGCTGTCCGACGCGTTGGCCACTTCCGCGGTGTCGGAGTCGTCGTTGCAGGCGGCTAACCCCAACAGGCTCAAAGTCAGCACCGCCATACCCATCGCGCGGCCCGCGCGTCTGAAACTGTATCGCTGCAACATCTGTTCTCCTCCGACAATCTTTATTTTTTTGATCATTGAATATATCGGAAACGCCAGGTTTTTATAACGCGCGGGCGAATTCGAGCCGCGAACCCAGCCTGCCTGCAGAACGAACAATCGGGCGGCGCGTACTGGGCCGCTGGATCGTGCTCGCGAAGCGGAGACTATCTAGAAAGCTCACTCGGCCACGCGAACGCCTGCAGGGCAGCGTGAAGCTGGTTTATTCGATGCTTTTCATAGCGAGCCGCGTTCCGTCGGTGCCGTCCAATCAAGCCGGCCGCTAGGCAAACACGCGGCAATACCGGTTATGCACGCAGACATCGTTGCCACAACGCTGTTGGGTCCCAGCGTCGATGAGACGATGTTCGGGGCGGGCAGGCCTGGCGCCCGGAGGCGTTGCATCGTTCGTTCACCGCGCCGGCGTTTAATCACGGCGAAATACTGCTCGCCAAGGCACACAACTGGATATGATGTTCTCCGGTGCTCGGCGTCGAGGGCGCCTGTTCGGCTTTGATCGTTTTCAACCGTGCGGTTTAACTCATCTGACCATGCCAACCTTGAAAAGTCTGCCCTTGCTCCTCGCCGTCGTTCCCGTTCTGCAGGGCTGCGCCTATGCGCTGGTTCCAGAAACCAGCGACCCGCTGCGCAAGATCGATCAGGCGTATCAAATGTGGAGCGTTGGCCGATGGGTCCCGGCCGAGGGATTGGGCAGGGAAGCCCTGACTCTGGGAGAGAAGTCGGGCGACCCGGCGGCGATCGCGAACGCGCATCGCTACCTGGGCAATTTCTATAAGAGTGGCCTGTACCGGGAGCATGCGCAGTGGTTCGCCGAGCAGGGGCGTTACGACCCGACGAGTGGGTTATCGATCTCTCACTTCGAGAAAGCCGAGCAGACCTGGGCGTCGATCGATAACCACGTAGGCATGGCGTTGGACCAGTTCAATCAGGGCGTGGCCTACTCGATCGACGAGAACCACGACAAGACCTGCGAACGATATGCCACGTCGTTGGATACGTACGAATCAGCGCGCGAAGAGTTTGCAAAGACCCCGCTCCCCATCGGCCCGCACTTCAAGGATTTTCCCTCGATGGTCGAGGCATTCGGCGAACAGGAGAACTGCGAAGCGCTTTAGCCGTGCGTCGTCACGTCGCCTGTGAAGCGATCAACACAAATAAAAGCCGTATTGTCGTCGCCGGTCCGGGTTGGCGACGCGCGTTGGCTCGCAAGGCCGAGATGTCGCATATCGCCGTAGCGAAGGCCCATCGCGGTTAGACGACATCAAGACTGCCGGGTGGCGACGATCGTCCGGGAGGGGTAGCCTTGGCATCCGCCTTGGGGGTGGACAGCTCTATTGGTCTACAATACGCGGCCCGCGAAGCCCTTGCGTGCGGGAGGCTTCGCAGCTAAATTGCGCCGCGCCGGTATGCCCGAGTCGCGCTCGTCAGCGCCCGCTCTAGTGTTATTACGAAGGTAGAGTTTTGATACCAAGCCGTTGTTTTTACAGCACTTTACGCGCCGTACGCGTGGTTGTGCGCGAGCCGGCCCACTAGCAGGTGGCCGACCGGGAGCAATTGGCCGCGCTGTTGGCGCGCACAGCAGAGGGCGACGAACGCGCCTTCCAGGAACTCTACGCTGCGACCTCCGCGCAACTTTATGCGCTGTTGCTGCGTATCCTGCGTAACCCGGAGCAGGCACGGGATGCGCTGCAGGATGCTTACGTGAGGGTCTGGCAGAAAGCCGACACCTATGCTCCGGATCGGGGGGCGCCTCTGACGTGGCTTTTGTCGATTGCCCGCTATCGCGCACTGGATGTACTCAGACGCAAGCGCCCTGAAGTGGCGATGCCGGAGGAACCGGACATGATGGCTACACTGCTCGAGGATGAGCAGGCGCTCTCTCCGTTGGAAGAAAACGAAAACCAGCAGTCGCTAGACGCCATTCAGGAATGCCTGAAGACGTTGCCGGCGCAGCAGCGCGACAGCGTGCTGCTTGCCTATTACGAGGGCCTGACGCATCAGGAACTCGCGCAGCGACTGGATGCCCCTCTGGGTACGGTCAAGAGTTGGATTCGCCGTGGCTTGCTGCGGCTTCGGGAATGCCTTGCGGAGCGTGCGTCGTGATATCTCAAGAGCGGGACGACAACCTCGTGCTCGAAGCCGGCGAATACGTGCTGGGTACCTTGGAGCCGGAGGCCCGCGCGGCTTTCGAGCAGCGCCTGGAAACAGACCCAGCCGCGCGGCGCGAGCTAGCCTACTGGGAGCAACGGCTTGGCAACCTTGGCCTGGCCCTGGAACCGGTCGAGCCGCCAGCGGACGTATGGGAAGAGGTTTCCCGGACGATCTCGTTCAAGGATTCTACTTCGGTTTCGCCGACGCCCGTGCCCCGCCACGTTCAGGCACCGGCGGCGAACAAGTTGAGGTTCTGGCGGGGTGCCGCGATTGCTGCCTCCGTAGTGGCCATGGTGCTGGGCGCCATGTTGCTGACCCAGCCGACCTATCACCGCGGCTACGGTGAGCCCGATCCGCCGCATGCCTACACCAGCATCGTCTACGACGACCCGACCGGTACAGGCTGGCTCGTGACCGCCTGGGCAGGCGATGATGAAATGCAGGTCGTCGCCCTAGGCGACTACAACGTTCCTGAAGGCAAGGAATTGCGTGCCTGGCTCAAGCCGGAGAACGGCGAGCCCATACCGTTGGGCGCCTGGCCGCACCAGAAGGGCGGTTATAACGTGTCGCTGAGCCGGTCCACGGTTCAGAAGATGTCATCGAAGGCCAAGCTGATGGTGTCGATGGAGGATGCGGAGGCAACCGACCAGGCAGGTTCGACGCTGCCCGGCAAAGTCATGTGGAGTGCGCCCATACTTGCCCAGACGGGTTAGACGACGCTGACTTGCCCGGGCAAGCTCGGCCAGTCACTGCTTGCGCCCGATGCGGACCTAGATTAGCGCCGCTGACGGGTCGTAGCGGTGGCGCCCCGCTCTGAAAAGCCGTGCGTGAATACTGGTGCCCGGTAGAAAGCTGTTTTAAGTTGGCTGAGGGCGAAGATCGTTCATCGCGTAAACTGTTGCCGAGGGCGGGGCAGCGGCAACAAGCGAAGTCACGATGAAACTGTTACTTGCGATCGCACTAGCTTCTGCCAGCGCCTCGGCAGCCGTTCTGGACACGCCGCACTACGTGATTGATATCAGCCCGCAGTGCGAAGAAGGAAACGTCTCCTGCGATCGCGTCGTTTACCGCGGCAAGAGCAAGCGCAGCGGCCATGCGATCACGCTCCAGGGTCACAGCTGGCATTCGCGCTGCGCGGACGGTGTCACCCCCTGTCGTTTCCTCGGCTACCGGTTCGAGAACGGCGATGTCACCTACTACGTTCACGAACAAGGCCGGCTGCGGGTGGTTCGTGACCGGGACGAGGTGCTTGTCAACGAACAGGGCCGGTGGCTGCGCTAGCGCCGGCAGGCGCCGTGGCGCCATCGAAAACTAGCCGGCTGGCCCAGTACCCGCCCAGAAGCCGATGAAACAGGATATCTACGATAAGCCCGAGGCCTCGTTTTCGCGCGATGGGGGCTCATCGATGCTGCTCGAAACACCGCGATTGCGGCTGCGGCCTTTGTCGATGTGTGACGTGCCGTCGCTGGCTGCGATCCTGGCCGATCCGGCGGTCATGAAACACTCGGTGGGTGG
>DJIE01000091.1 GCA_002433465.1 Salinisphaera sp. UBA6602 | reverse complement strand
GCATGATCGGCTCCGGCGCGTAGTCGTACACGCCGTGCAGACGTGAAAGCACGCCGTATTCGCGCCCCATGTCGTGGGCGGATTTCACCTGGCTGCCGAAGGGCGGGCGGCGCAGAACGTATTCGTTGCCGTCCACGGCGAGCAGGTAGGTAAGATTCGAGGCGCCACCGGGGAACTGGCGGATGGTCATCTCGCCGTGTTCGGGCACCAGCACCGGCGCGTGCTCGCGACACCACGCGGTCAGTGCGGCGGCGTCGATGCCTTCGCCCTCGCGAATATCGCGGGCCTGGTCCAATGCGCTCATCCGAATCTCCTCAGCTGTGCGTTGTTGTAGTCGTTCACGCGCGGGTCGCCAAAAGGGCCTCGGTCGCGGCGGTCACTGTATCGGCATAGGCAGCCACGTCGAGCCCGCGCTCGCCGTGCTTGTGGCGTTTGAGATACCAGTCCTGAAGCATGGCTTTGACGAGGCCGGCGGCAATGTCGGCGTTCATCGCGCCGTAGTGGCCGTCGGCCTGCCCCTGGCGGATGATGTCGGCGAAGATCTGTTCGGAATTGCGTTCGGCCGCGACCGCCTGGCGGCGCTCGTCCGAGGCCAGGTGATGGGCTTCCATATACAGAAAGAAAAACCATTCGCGCAGCGCTTCGGTGGTCAGAAGGTGCGCTTCGATGGCGGTGGCGAGCCGGCTGCGGCTGTCGTCGATGTCTTCCAGCGCGCTGGCCATGACCCGCCGGAGCGTGCGCGAAACCCAGGCCTGAATAAGGCGCGCGAGCTCGTCCTTGCTGCCGATATAGGCATACAGACCGCCCAGCGACAGGCCGCTCTCGCGGGCCAGCTCGCGTAGCGTCATCGCGGCAAAGCCTTTGCGGTTGGCCAGCCGCAGGGTGGCCTCGATAATACGGGTGAGATTGTCGGTGGCTGCCTGCGCGCTGCGCACGGCAATCGCACCTTCGCGAGCCTCGACGATCTGGGCACAGAGGCTGCGGCTGTCCAGATGGTGGCGTGCGGTAAAGCTTTCGAGCGAGGGTCGTTCCATGGCGTAACCTTCGGCGCTAGCGAAACGTCACCAGGCTGTCGTCCCCGGCGGCGCGCAGCGCAGCGATATCGTTGAAGCCAAGCATGCGCCAGCCATCGCGGGTCGAGCGCAGTTCTGCGACCGCGGCGTTGTAGATGCTCCAGTTGAGCTCGATGGCCTTGTCGTCCGGCGCGCCGGTCGCGGTGGCGATGGATATCGCGATCGGCCCGCCCGAGCTGCACAGACCGATACGGGCATCCCGTGGGTATTCGTTGCGCAGCCGCGCCAGCGCTGTCTGGACCCGTGCCTTGAAGGCCTGCCACGATTCGCAGCCGTCGTGGTCGTGCGCGGTGCCGGCCAGCCAGTGTCGGGTGACCTGTTCGAACACCTTCTGGAACAGTCGCCGATCGGTCTTCAGCTGGTCGCGTGCGGCGCCCAGCTCCGGATTTTCTTCGAAAACGCGGGGCGTGTAGGCAGCAAAGATGGCGTCCGCGTCGTACTCGTTGAACGCCGGGTCCGTATGTATGGCGGGCGCTTTTTCGTAGCCGGCATTAACCAGTTCGGCGGTGCGCTGCTGGCGTTGCAGATCGCCAGCGAGCATGACGTCGAAGTGTTGCCCGGCCGCGGCCAGGTGGCGGCCGACCAGGCGCGCCTGGCGTTCGCCGGTTTCGGACAGGCGGTCGTAGTTGGCCGCGCCAAAACTGGCCTGACCATGACGGATGAGTACGAGCTGGGTCATGGCGCGACTATAGGCAGGCGATGTTCGAACGGTCAATGTATAACGGACGTTCGTTATATTTTCGCTATGCTGTAAGCGAGCGCACCTTAGGCACGCCACGGCTGGCAGGCTATCCATGATTCAGAAAACACGCAATTCCGATGTTGTCCGGCGTATCGCCATCACCGGGGCCGGCAGTGGCCTGGGCCGCGAGCTGGCGCTGCGCTATGCCCGCGAAGGCTGGCGGGTGGCGGTCACCGATATCCAGGATGGACGTGCCCGTCAGGTGGCCGGCGAGGTCAATAGTGCCGGCGGCCAGGCCATCGCACAGACCTTGGATACCCGTGAGCCAGAGCATTTCGATGCCCTGCTCGAACGCATTCGCGAAGAATGGGGCGGATTGGACGTGTTCGTGAACAACGCCGGTGTATCCAATGCCGGCAGCGTGGTCGATACGCCGCTCGACGACTGGGACTGGATGCTGGATATCAATCTCATGGGCGCGGTACGCGGGGCACGCGCCGCGCTGCCCATGCTGCGCGAAAGCCGGGGCCATCTGGTCAATATCGCCTCGTTTGCGGCGATCGCCAATGCGCCTGGCATGGCCGCCTACAACGCCGCCAAGGCCGGGGTGCTGTCGCTGTCGGAATCGATCCGCGGCGAGGAATACGACCATGGCGTGGGCGTGACCGTGGCCTGTCCGGCGTTTTTCGCGACCAATCTGCTCGACTCGTTTCGCGGTACCCACGATCGCCAGCGCGCAATGGTGGAAAAACTCATGCGCCGTGCGCGTGTCAGCGCTGCAGACGTGGCCGATGACATTTATGATGCGGTCCGCGAGAGCCGGTTCCTGGTGATCTCGCACCGCGATTCGCGTTGGCAGTATCGTTTCAAGCGGCTGTCGCCGGAACGCTTTTTCTTCGCTGTCCGCAAGGCGACGCGCTCGTTTACCGGCTGATCTGCGGCCCGCTGCCGCACGCAAGAGACCGACGATGACCCAACCGACGTTCATGATCTACGGCGCCTATGGCTATACCGGCGAGCTGATTGCCCGCCAGGCAGTCGCCGAGGGGTTGATGCCCGTGCTGGCGGGCCGCCGGGCCGAGGCACTGGCGCCGCTGGCAGACGAGCTGGGGTTGGATTATCGCGACTTCGGCCTGCACGAGGCCGCTGATATTGCGCCGCATCTGGATGGTATCGACGTGCTGCTGCACTGTGCCGGGCCGTTCTCGGCCACCGCCCCGCAGGCCATGGCGGCCTGTATTTCCGCGGGCGTGCACTATCTGGATATTACCGGCGAGATCAGCATCTTCGAGCATTCGTTCAGCCGTCACGATCATGCCGCGAAGGCCGGCGTCGTGATCTGCTGTGGGGTGGGTTTCGACGTCGTGCCGACCGACTGTATTGCCGCCTACCTGGCCGAGGCCATGCCGGACGCGGTCGAACTGGCGCTGGGTTTCGATTCACGCTCGGGGTTTTCGCCGGGCACGGCCAAGACCTCGGTCGAAGGGCTCGCCGATGGCGGCAAGATCCGGCGCAATGGTCGCATCACCACCGTGCCCTTGGCCGCCAGCGTGCGCGAGATCGATTTCGGCGATGGCCCGAAACAGGCGATGACCATCCCCTGGGGCGATATTTCGACCGCCTGGCATACCACCGGCATCGACGATATCGAAGTCTATATGCCGATGTCGCCGAAGCGTATCAAGCAGGTGCAGCGCCTGAACTGGGTCAGGCCGTTGCTGGGCCTGTCGCCGGTGCAGAGCTTTCTCAAGAAGCGGGCCGCGAGAATTGCGGGCCCGGACGAATCGCGACGCGAGCAGGCCACCACCCACGTCTGGGGCGAAGTGGTCAACGCCCGTGGCGAGCACCGGGTTGCGCGGGTACACGTCGCCAACGGCTACAACGTAACCGTGCATGCCAGCCTGGCGATTGTGAAGCAGTTGCTGGCCGAAGCGCCGGCCGGGGGCAGCTATACGCCTTCGCGGCTCGCCGGCAAGGCGCTGGTCGAGCGCCTGCCAGGCAGCTCGAGCGTCGAAATCAGCTCAGAATAGGTCTTCGAACGCGGGTGGCTGGCGCGCGGTATCGATATCGAAGTATGCCGCCATCGTGCGATAAAGCTCGGTGTGATGACTGGCCAGTTCGGCGCCGCGCTGAAAAAAGGCTTCCACGGCGACGGCGAAGAATTCGGCCAGGTTCTGGGCGCCGTAGATATCGATGACCGGCGAGCCCTGCTCGCGCAGCTGCTCGAAAGCTTCGCCGAACACATGCGTCCAGCGGTCGGCGTCGGCCATGGGTGGCGCGCCTTCCTGGGCCGGGGCGGCGAAATCCAGCAAATGGGCGAATTCGTGCAGCACAACGTTGTGGGGGGCGCCGGCCAGCGCGGCTTCCACATCGGTCCACGACAGCACCACCCGGCTGTCGTCCCAGGCTTCGCCTGAGGCCAGCAACGGCAGGTCGTCGACGAGGCCGTTTTCATCCGGTTCGGTCTGGTGGATGTAGAAGGCGTCGGGATAGATCAGCACCTCGCCGGGCAAGGCAAACGTGCCGGGCGTTGCGCCCAGACACAGCAGGCTGGCCTGGCCGGCAATGGCCAGACGCATGTCGTGCGTGACGTCCAGCCCCTGGCAGCCGATAAAGCGTACGTCGGTTACGAGCCGCGCCGCCAGCCGTGGCAGGCGTTCGAGCTGGCGGGCATCGAGCAGGCCACGCCAGGGCAGCAGCGCCAACAGCCGGGCGCGCTCGCGTTCGTTCAGGCGGGCCGGGGCGCGCACGAGCAAGCGCAGGCGGGGATAGGCGATAATACCGGCCGCCGCGATGAGGCTGCCGACAAGCACGGTGATCGCGGCGACCGTATTCATACGGTATCGATCCGAGCGCCCGCGGCGGTTCGGCAGGCTATCGATTGCATAAGGATGGAAAAACCCCGGTGAGCTGGTCCCAAATCGCGCTGAGCATATTCTCGACCGTCACGTCGTTCATCATCTGGTCGTTTCTGGTCTATGTATTCTACGTGCTGCGCAATCGCAGCCTTGAGCACAAGCTCAAGCAATTGATTCAGCCCGAGCGCAGCGTGCCCGACGAAGATCGGGTGCATATCGTGTGTGCCAACGCCACCGCTGTACGGGTGACGGTACGCGATGTGCGCCTGATCACCGACGACGACGTGCATGTCAGCTTGGCCTATATCGGCGATACCGGCGATGTCGTGAGGCCGCGCAGGCCCAACGACATCATCGCCCGGCGGCGCAATCCGGTGATCACGCGGCATGAAAAGGCCGGGCTGATCGAGCGCAATTTCGTGGAGCTGCCGGCACAGAGCGCGGGTATGTGGGCGCTGACCGCCGATCAGGTGGAAAACCCGAAGTGGCACTTCGTGGAATGCCTGCTGGTGATCGACTATCCCACCCTGCTGAACACCCGCAAGCTTATGGTGGTCTACGCCAAGCAGGCGATCGTCGACAGCATCAACGACGATTTCAACCGTTATATCGTCGATGCCCGCCGACGCATTCAACAAGGGCGCGCTTGATCAATAGGACGCCAGCCGTACGCTATTCATTAGCTACGCCATGCGGTACATGGCCGGCGGCCACGCGCTGCGAGGCGCTGCCGATATGGGTTGCCTGATCGTCGAAGAAAATATCGGCGCCGAAGGCTTCCAGGAACTCGGCCTTGGTCATACCCCCCAGGAACAGCGCTTCGTCGATACGGATATGCCAGGCCCGTAGCGTACGGATCACGCGTTCATGAGCGGGCGCGCTGCGTGACGTGACCAGCGCGGTGCGAATCGGGCAATGGGCCGGGTCGAATTCGGCCTGAATCCGGGTCAGCGCCTCCAGGAATGCCTTGAACGGCCCGCCCGGCAGCGGTTCACCCGCTGAGCTGACTTCGCTGGCGGCAAACGCTTCCAGCCCCTGTTCCTTGAAGATACGTTCGGCGTCGTCGGAAAACAGCACCGCGTCGCCGTCGAAGGCGATCTTGAGTTCGCCGTCTTCGTGGGCAAGTGAATGGCCCGGCACGATGGTGGCAGCCGCACAGCCGGCCTTGAGGGCAGCGCGTACGTCGTCCGGGTCGGCAGAAAGAAACAGATCGGCGCCGAACGCATTCACATAGCGATAGGGCGAACTGCCGCTGGTAAACGCCGCTCGGCTTATCGGCAGTTTGTGATGGGCGATGGAATTAAACACCCGCAGGCCCGTATCGGCGCTGTTGCGCGAAAGCAGGATGACCTCTACGCGCTCGCTACCTGCCTCGTTCAGGGCCAGCAGCTTGCGTACCAGGCCAAAGGCGACGCCCGGCTCCAGTACGTCTTCCTCGTGTTCAATCTGGTAGTTGCAGTAGGCCTCGCGGCCGTCGGTTTCGAAGACGCGATGGCTTTGCTCGAGATCGAACAGCGCGCGCGAGGAAATGCCGATGACCAGTTTTTCGGGGTGCGTGTCCATGCGTTCAAGTGTAGCGCCATTGCGCGCGCTCAGCGCGCACGACGTGCTCTAGATCGGTGCGTGTAACCGTCTGAGACTAAAGTCCCGGTGCGTTCCAAAACCGCGACCCGGGTGCCCGTAAGGCGCGCGTCGCTGCTGCCGAGGGGCCGCACAAGCCTTGCTTCATCGAAAATAATAAGGAAATGTTAATTTTTAATTGCGTTTTCTTGCGCGGTTGGCAGGCGCCTTGCTTGCTGTGGCGGCTGGCGCCGTGTTCGCGCCCGCCCGGCAGTGGCTTGGCAAAACCCTGTGTTTGTAGGGTAACGTACAGCTCTAGCCGGATCGTGGTGGGACACGGTCAGGGGGATCTAGCTTTTTATCTCAGGGAGAAACGAGATGGGGACGAGTACGTTCAAATCCAGCACGGTTCGTGCGTCTGTGCGTGGTGCGATCGGCACCGCCGTTGCGGTACCACTGCTGTTTTCGGCCATGCCGGCCATGGCCCAGAGCCAGCAAGAGCAGATGCAGCAGCTGCGTGACCAGATCCAGCAGATGCAGCAGCGCTTTGACGAGCTGCAGGCACAGCAGGAAGAAATGAAGCAGACGCAGGCATCGCCGCGTTCGGACAAGCAGCTGGTGCGCAAGTCCGAAGACAGCGATGGCTTCATGGTGGGCAACACCAACGTGAAGATCGACGGCTACTTCAAGTTCGATGCCATCTACGATTTCGAAGACGACCACGGCGCCTCGCTCGGCCCGTCCGATGCCATCGGCACGCTGGATAGCAAGGGTACCGATCGCCCCGGCGACGCGGACCTGGGTGCCACCATCAAACAGACGCGCCTGCGCCTGCACACCACCACGCCGACCGAATACGGCGACGTCGGCGGCTATATCGAAATGGATCTCTACGGTCAGCCGTACGACTCCAGCTTTGACGGCAGCGTCGGCCCGCGCGTGCGTCGTGCCTATCTGACCTTCGGCAACTGGCTGATCGGTCGCGACTGGTCCACTTTCTCCGACTTCAACTACGGCACCACGCTCAACTTCTACGGCCCGCAGGCCCAGCTGTTCGAACGCCAGGCCCAGGTGCGCTACACCATGGATGCCGGTGACAACACCAGCGTCGATTTCTCGCTGGAGAATCCGGGCGGCGGCACCGTGATCGCTGGCGATGACGCCGATCCGGATTTCCGTGGCCTCGAAGACGGCACGGGGACGGAAAACACCTTGCCGGACATGGTGATTCGTCTGAAGAACTCGAACGGCCCGTTCAGCGTGCAGGCCGCCGCCATCGGCCGTTATCTCAAGGCCGACGTGAACGACGTCACCGGCACCGGCGATTCCGACGAAGATTCCGTGGTCGGCTACGGCCTGAACCTCGGTGGCTCGCTGACCCTGCCCACCAAGACCACGCTCATGGTCTCCAGCGTGTATGGCAAGGGCATCGGCAAGTACGCCTATCTGCCGGCCGGCGGTGCGGATGCCTATGTCACCAGCGACGGCGATCTGGAAGCGATCGAGCGTTACGGCTTCATCGGCACCATCTCGCAGGAGCTCACCTCGACGCTCACGACGAACCTCATCTACGGCAAGGCCTACTCCGAGAACCCGGATGACTTCGTCGGCAGCACCGACGGCCTGCACGACAACTCGTCGTCGGCGCACGTGAACCTGCTCTATACGCCGGTGGACCCGCTGACGCTGGGTATCGAGTACAACCGGGTCGAATACGAAAGGCAGAGCGGTACCGACGCCACCGCCCAGAACGTACAGTTCTCCACGATCTACAACTTCTAGATCGCGGCTGTATGACGCGCCCGGCACTCGTGCCGGGCGCCTTGAAGCCCCGGTTCGCCGGGGCTTTTTTGTGCCCCGCGTTTGTGAACGCGGCGGCGAGGCGTTTCGCCACAGGTTAGGATGATCCGATGACCCGCCGTGCTGCATTCCGAACCCATGCTGGCCCCAGGGCCCAGGCTAGCGCGCTGGCCGAGGGCGTGGCCCTGCATCGAGCCGGTCGGCTGGCAGAGGCCGAAGGCTGTTATCGACGCATCAAACGGCGCGACCCGGACTACGCCGAAGCACTGCGCATGCGAGCGCTCGTCGCCCATCAGCAGCGCGAGCCGGATACCGCGGTCAAGCTGTTGCGCCGCGCCGTCGAACACCAGCCCAGCAACCCGGTCTATCACCACAGCCTGGGCGGTCTGCTGCGGGCGCTGGGCGATTCCACGGGCGCGATCGCGGCCTTTCGGCGGGCCTGGGCGCTGCAGCCCGAGCGGGCAGAAAACGGCCTCGATCTGGGCGATGCGCTGGCCCAGGCCGGCGACAGCGAGGCCGCACTGGCGGTCTACGCAGAGGTCTGCCGTGCCCGGCCGGCGTTGCTGGCCCCCTATCTGCGCAGCGCAAACCTGATGTTCGAGCGCGGCGACCCCGAGGGCGCGGCGGCGCGCCTACGCGAGGCTGAAAGCCGGGCAGCGGCGGATGGCACGACCCAGTGCGAACTCGCCGCGGCATGGGCGGCGATCGGCGCCTACGAACAGGCCGCCAAGCTCTACACCGAGCGCCTGGCACAGGCGCCGGATGACGCACAGGCCAGGGCCGGGCTGGGCAGTGCCTGCCAGAGCCTGGGCCAATTCGAGGCGGCCACGGCGCATTTCGAGCAGGCGCTGGATCTCGACGCGGGGCTGGGCTGGGTCTATGCCGCGCTGATGAGCAATCGACGCTACGTCTTTTCCGACGCTCGCCTGGCCACCATGCAACGCCTTGTCGCCGATCCGGATCTGGACGCGCGTGCACGCAGCCAGCTGCACTTCGCGCTGGGCCAGCATTTCGATGCGGGCAAGGCAGCCGAACAGGCCTTTGCCCACTTCGAGGCCGGCAACCGGCTGCATGCGCGTCGTGAACCCTTCGATCGCAGCGTGTTCGATGCCCGTATCGAGCGCATCCTGAGCCGTTGCTCGCGCGACTTTTTCCAAGCCCACAAGGGCATGGGCCACGACAGCGAACGGCCGCTGCTGATCGTGGGCATGCCGCGCTCGGGTACGAGCCTGGTCGAACAGATCGTGGCCAGCCATCCGCAGGCCCATGGCGCTGGTGAACTCAACGATATCGGGCGCATGGTGCGCGAACTGCCGGTGATCACCGGCAGCGATAAACGCTACCCCGAATGCCTCGATCGACTGACCCCGCAAGCGGCGACGATGCTTGCACAGCGCTATCTCGGCGGGCTCGAAGCCCGCGCGCCGGCGGCGGTTCGTGTGACCGACAAGATGCCCTTCAACATGCTGTGGCTGGGTTTGATCGCCTTGATCCTGCCCAACGCCCGGGTGATCTATTGTCGGCGCGATGCGATGGACAACGCGCTCTCCTGTTATTTCCAGCTGTTCAGCCGCGGCCTGCGTTTTGCCTACGATCTGAGCCATGTCGGCCACGTCTATCGTCAGCACGAGCGACTGATGGCGCACTGGTGCGAACACCTGCCGCTGTCCATGCTCACCGTGGACTACGAAGATCTGGTGCGCGAGCCGGAAAGTCAGAGCCGGCGGCTGATCGAGTTCACCGGACTGGACTGGGACGAGCGCTGCCTGGATTTTCATCGGCATGCACGCGGCGTACGTACCGCCAGTGTCTGGCAGGTGCGCCAGCCCGTGTATCAATCCTCGTTGGCCCGCTGGAAGACTTACGAACCGTGGCTCGCCCCACTGCGCGAAAGCCTGGCAGGCTCGACTGATTGACCCGGCATGACAACAGACGACTTTTGGGTTGATAGCGCGCGCGTGCGAATGAACGCGCGCCACGGCCAACGGCCGTGAAGCCTTTGAAAATAAAAGACAGACGCGTGCCAGCGTTTCTTTGGATGGCGCTGAAAACAGCTGACTCAGGCAGATGTTTTGGTGTTGAATCGATAGCGTGGCCGGCATGCGCCTGCCACTACCGGGAGGACCGCGATGGCCGCTGTAATCGAACCCACTGACAAGGGCCTGTACTGCGCGGCAGGGGATTTCCATATCGACCCGTGGCGGCCGGTCGAGCGGGCCCTGATTACCCATGCCCATGCCGACCATGCCCGCAGCGGCCATGGCCACTACTGGGCCACCGCACAGAGCGCGCCCATCCTTTACAAGCGCCTGGGCCGCGGTATCGAACTCACGCCTATCGAGTACGGCGACGAACTCAGCTTTGGCGAAGCCCGCGTGTCGTTTCACCCGGCCGGACATGTGCTGGGCTCGGCCCAGATCCGTGTAGAAGTCGACGGCGAGGTCTGGGTGGCCTCGGGCGACTACAAGCGCGACGGCGACCCGACCTGCACGGATTTCGAAGTCGTGCCCTGCGATACCTTCATCACCGAGGCCACGTTCGCGCTGCCCGTGTATCGCTGGGCCGACACCGCCGACGTGGCGGCCGATATACGTGCCTGGTGGCAGGCAAACGCGAATGCCGGCAAGACCAGCGTGTTGTTTTCGTACTCGCTGGGCAAGGCCCAGCGCCTGCTCGCCGAACTGGCACGCCTGACCGACGAAACGGTCTATCTGCACGGCGCGCTGGTGCCCTTGACCGAGATCTATCGCGAGGCCGGCGTTGCCATGCTACCCACCGAGCCGGTCAGCGCCCAGGATCGCAAGGCCGATTTCGCCGGCGCGCTGGTCATGGCGCCGCCGTCGGCGGCCGGCTCGCGCTGGATGCGGCGCTTCAAACACCACGAAACCGGTTTTGCCTCGGGCTGGATGCGTATTCGCGGCAATCGCCGCCGACGCGGCTACGACCGCGGCTTCGTGCTCTCCGATCACGCCGACTGGCCGGGCCTGATCCGTACCATCGAGCAAACCGGTGCCCGCCGCGTGTTGGCCACCCATGGCCGCACCGACGTGCTCGTGGCTTATCTGCGCGAGCGCGGCATCGATGCCGCGCCACTGGTCACCGAATATGCCGACAGCCTGGAGGCCGAAGACGGTTGAGCCGCCAGCGGCGCGCTCTGCCGATGGCCGGCACGGGTGCGTTATGCTGAGCCATTGTCCGCGATTTCGAATAGGCGCAACGCATGTCGAAAACCACGGCCGCCAAGGGCGGCATCGGGCCTAGCCCCGGTTCGTACAGGCGCGCTCCAAGCGATCGCGGCGTTGAGCGTACGGCGTGCACCATGCGTCCGAGCGTTTCGCCGGCCGGGTCCAAGCGCTGATGAGCAGCGCGCTGGGGGCAGATACGTCGAGCCCGGTGGGCGCCGATGCCGCAGCCGATCGCGACGAGCGCGAGCGCCTGCAGCTGCAGCGCATGGAACGGGCGCTGGTACGCGCCTGGCTGGCCGCACCCTCGACGGTCGCGCAATCCGACTACGAATGCCTGCGCTATGCCCTGGGCATGGCACGCCTGCATGTATTTCGTATTCCCGGCACGCGGCGCGATATCCACGTCGATGCCGCGCGCATCATGCCGCTGCGCGCCTGGCTTCTGGAACATCTTTACGATCGGCTGCGCGGCTCGGCGACCGCCGAACAGAAGCTGTTGTACTGCCACGAAGCGGTGGCCGAGGCGCGCAGCCGTTGTATCGAGCTGCGCCGCCAGCTGCTGGCCGATCACGGCGACGAATGCGACGGCGCCGCGCTCGATCGCGAGGCCGGCAAGCGCTCGCTGGTGATCGTGGCCGGCGGCGGGGGCGGCTCCGGCTATGTCTATGCCGGCGCCTTCGCGCGGCTGATGGAAGACGGCCTGATTCCCGATTACATGGTGGGCAATTCCATCGGCGCTATTCTGGGCCTGTTTCGTGCACAGCGCCGGCATGCCGACGTATCCGACTATCTGGATTTTGCCCGCAAGCTCAAGAACGCCGATATCTTCACGGCCGCGCGACGGCGCAGCGAATTCTGTCTGCCCGGCCTGCTGCATCTGCACCTGCGGGCATTGCATCAACGCATGTCCACCGGCGATCTGCGCCGGCCGCTGCGTCTGGATGAAATGGAGATCCCGCTGGATCTGGTGGTGGCCGGTATTCGTCGACGGCCCTACGAACGCCTGCCCTCGGACGTGCGCGCACCCAACGAAGGCGCCGAACGCTGGCTGCCCATGTGGATGCGGGTCGCCGCGCGGTTTGCCCGCCTGCTGCAGTTCTTCAGCGCCGACGTGGTGGAGCCGATCGTGCTCGGACGCGATACCGACACCCGCCAGGTGCATGCCGTGGATGCCGCCGGATTTTCGGCCGCGGTGCCCAGTATTCTGCAATACGAACCGGGGCCCGGCGCAGGCGTGACCCGTGAGATATTTGCCGAGCTCATGGCCACCCGAGAACTGGCCGCGATCGTCGACGGCGGCATGGCAGACAACGTGCCGGCACGGGCAGCCTGGCGCGGTGTGGCCGCCGGGCGTGCGGCGACCCGCAATGCCTATTATCTGGCCTTCGATTGTTTCTTTCCTCGCGTCGACGCCAAGAATTTATGGCTATGGCCGATCACCCAGACCGTACAGATGCAGATGCGGGTCAACCGTGTCTATGCCGACACCATGGTGCGCTTCGATCACACGCTGTCGCCGTTGAATATCGTGCCCAGCCCCGACGCCCTCGATTTGTCGGTGGGCTGGGGCTACCAGGAAATGGAGACCCGTATGCCCGAGGTGCGTGAAATGCTGCGCACGGTGAGCCTGTTCGCGCACGAGCGCGAGGCACGCCCCTCGTGAGCGATCACGATCACCCCGATACGCCGCGGCCGTTTGCGATCGTCAGCGGCGATCGCACGTGGAGCGAGCGGCTCTTTCTGCTCTGGGATCTGGCCATCATTGGCCTGGTATCGCTCAATCTCGCGCTCATCATCTTCGATGCGCTGTTTGCGATCGGCCCGCTGGCCGGCGTGTTCGAGGCCACTGCGCCGGGGCTGCACGGCTGGTATGAAACCTCGGTGCACGAAAACTTCGTGGCCATCGATCTGGTGTTCGTCGCGATTTTCCTGGCCGACGTGCTCGCTGGCTGGGCGATCGCCATCGTCCAGAAGCGCTATTACCGCTGGTATTTCTACCCGTTCGCGCGCTGGTACGACGTGCTCGGCTGTATTCCGGTAGCCGGGTTTCGCTTTTTGCGCGTACTGCGCGTTATCACCATTCTCATGCGCCTGCAGCGGCTGGGCGTGATCGATATCCGCAACTGGGCGGTCTACAAGACCTTCATGGTCTACTACGACATCGTGGTCGAAGAAATCTCCGACCGGGTGGTCATCAAGGTGCTCTCCGGCGCCCAGGAAGAGCTGGAAAGCGGCGGCCAGGAGCTGTCCCACCGGGTGGTGCGCGAAGTCATCCAGCCGCGCCAGCAGCGTCTGGTGAATGCCACCAGTACCCATATCGAAAACGCGATCATGGCGGCGTACAAGGCCAATCGCGACGAATTGCAGGCCTATGTGGCCAACGTGGTCAATCGCGGCGTGAACAACAACAGTGCGCTGCGCAATCTCGAACGCGTACCGATGCTGGGCAGCTTCGTGACCCACGCGCTCGACGACGCCATTACCGAGACAGTGAACAACATCCTCGACGAGGCCGTCGAGGGATTGTCATCCCAGGATTTCGATGCCCTGGTCCAGAACATCACCGACAGCGTGGTTTCCCGCCTGCTGGCCGACGATATCGGCCAGAACTCCGAGCTGCGCGACGCGGTGATCGAGATCCTCGATCTGGTCAAGGAACAGGTGGCGGTACAGCGCTGGCGCGAGCATTTCGAGTAGGATCGAGTCTGGATTCGCGATCTGTGGGGTTTTCATGACGCGTGCATCACTGACAACAGCGCGACGTTTCGGCCTGATCGGCCTGCTGATTCTCGTGGCTGTGGTCATGTCGGCCTGTGAATGGAGCGAGCTGCTCGACGGCGACGAAGACAGCGACGAAAACGACGCCACGCCGCCGGCCGCCGAAACCAATATTCCCGGTCTGAGCCTGGCGGTATCGACGCGCGGCTTCGATGCCACCCGTTCGGCGCTGCTCGATGCCATCGCCGAGCGCGCCAACCTGAGTGCGCGTACCGAAGTCGATCACCAGGCCAATGCCCGCAACGCAAACCTGAGCCTGCGCCCGACCACGGTATTGTTCGTGGCCGACGCCAACCGCGAAAGCGCGCTGATCGCCGCCGATGCGCGCGTGGCGTTGGATCTGCCCGCACGCGTGCTGGTTTATCGCGATCGCGACGACGATATTGGCGTGGCCTTCAGCAACGCGGCCTATCTGGCCGCGCGCTACGACCTCGACGGGGTCGAAAACGGCACGCTGGACGCGCTCGATGACGATCTCGAGGCCGTTGTTCGTGCCGCTGCCAACGCCGATCTGGACGCGAATGCCGGCGCGGCCGGTATTGCCGAAGGCGAAGGCATCGAAAGCGTGACCAGTCGCGACGATTTCACGACCGTGGTCAATCGCTTGAACAGCGCCATTCAGTCGCGCGAAGCGCTCACCCCGGTGGATACGATCGACTTTGCCAGCCGCTCGCTGGGGCGCGACGTGGGGCCGAGCACGCTGTTCATTTTCGGCAACCCGAATGCGGGCACGCCGCTGATGCGCTCGAATCAGACCATCGGTATCGATCTGCCCCAGAAGATGCTGGTCGCCCAGGCCGACGACGGTACGGTCACGGTCTACTACAACCGACCGGCCTTCATCGCCGCTCGCCACGATATCGATGATCGCGACGACCGTATCGACGCCATCGCCGATCTGCTGGCACAGATCGCCGGCGAAGCCGCGGGCACGTCGGCCGGCACGAACGAGAGCGCGGGTGACGCCAACACGCCGGCCGGCGGCACGACCCAGCTCGGCGACGCTAGCGTCGCGCGACCGGCGAACGACTTGTCCGCGACCGAAGACGGCGCCTGAAAGAGCGCTGAGCCGCGGCTTACCAGCGTACCCGCATGCCGCGTACGTCGATATGCACGAAGGGGCCGTGGCGGGAATTGGCCGGGTATACGCTCATACCACCGGCCAGCGACGACTTTTCCGCCACCACGGTTTCCACCAGATCGGCCAGCCAGCGTGCGTCGGCGCTGTCCACCACGCCGTCTTCGTTGAGGTCATCCATAAGCCCGTCGCCGTTCGCGTCCACGAAGATGTCGGCGGCGCTGCCGAACAGATGCTGGCTATAGACCGTGGTATTGCCGATATCGGCGTTGTACCAGGGCGTGCGATAGCCGCTCATCACGGTGATGGTGTCGAGATCGAAACCGGCATCGGCGAGCGCGGCGTGTAGCAGTTCGAGTTTTTCCAGCAGCCGCGGGCGCACGAGCACATATTTGGGCCAGTGGTCGGGCTGTTGATGACACAGGAACTGGCCGAGCGTGAAATGCTCGGATAGGGCCACATCCTGATTGGCGCGGGTGACTTGGATCAGGCCGTCGGGCGGCGCGGAGCTGGCCCGGCCGCGCAGCCCGTGCGGCTCGTAACGCCCGATACGATAGCCGTCGAGCGCCGATCGGCGGGCATCGAAGGGTTTTTTCACGAACACGTTGAGCCGTTGCCGGCTCATGTTGTCGCGGTTGTATATCACCAGCGGATACAGGCCGGGCTCATCCGGGGCCTGCCAGCGCCAGCGAGCGGCCGACACGGTTTCGAGTACGCCCGCGCCCGAGGTCTGCAGCACCAGCTCCGCGCCCGGGGGCAGGTCCCGGGCGGCGATGTCGATACGCTCGCCCGGCATCGTAAACGCCGCCCGTAGCGACGGCGGCTGTGGCTCGCCATCGATGACCAGCGCGAATTGCGCTTCGCTGTGCTGCTCGCCTAGCTCGAGGCTGTCGTCCACCACCAGACGTGCCTGGGCCGCCGGCGCGCACAGCGCCGCGCAGAACATCAGCGCTGCGAGGCTATGCTTCAACTGGCTTCGGCCCGCGCGAGGGTATTGTCGGGAACGCCGCGATCGACCTGGCGCATGGCTTTTTCCACGCGCGGGTCGTTGTCGTAGACGTCGGCACGGAAGTTCACGCCCGCCTCATCGACGAAGGCGGTCCAGTAGGCCAGATAGACCGGGATCGATTCCTCGAGATCCACCCGCTGGCGATCCTCTTCGTGGAGCGCACTGTCGATACGGGCGGTATCCCAGTCGGGTTTGCCGGCCAGCACGAACGCCGCCAGCTGGTCCGGATGCTGGACGCGTACGCAGCCGTGGCTGAAATCGCGTTCGTTGCGGGAGAACAGCTGTTCTGCCGGGCTGTCGTGCAGATAGACCGCGTACTGGTTGGGAAACATGAACTTCACCAGGCCCAGCGCGTTGTGGCTGCCGCCGCGCTGGCGCACGAAAAGCGTGCCGGCTTCGACCTTGTCGATGTTTTCGGAGGTGTTGGGCAATACCTCGGCGTCGGGCGTGAATTCGGCGACGATCTCGTAGTCTTTTTGGTCGAGATAACCGGAATTCTTGCGGACCTCGGGCACGATCTCGTCGGCGGCGATGCTGGTCGGCACGTTCCAGTAGGGGCGAAAGACGACGTACTCCATGGCGTCGGAGAAAATCGGCGTGGCGCGGTCGTCGTAGGATTCGCCCACCACCACGCGCATTTCCAGCGCCGGCCGGCCGTTGTCGTAGGCCCGCAGGCGATATTCCGGGATATTGACCATCACGTAGCGCTCGCCCAGGTCGGCCGGCAGCCAGCGCCAGCGTTCCAGGTTGATCTCGATCTGGCGTACGCGCTGCTCGGCCGGTACGTTCAGCGCGGCCCGCGTGCCGGGGCCCACCTTGCCATCGATCTTGAGGCCGTGGCGGCGCTGGAAATGTTCCACCGCCTTTGCCAGCGGCGCGTCGTAGCGCGGCGAGCGGGTATCGCCGTCCTGGGGCGCGTCCATCGTTTCCAGGGCGTTCACGCCGTCTTCGACGTTGTGGCCCGTTTCGCTGCCCGGGGTGAGATCGCCGCTGGCCTGCAGGCGTTTTCGCAGCGTGGCCACACGCGCATCGCGCACGCCGGTTTCCAGCAGCGGTCCGTCGGGCACTTCGGGCCAGCCGCCCGCATCCACGATGGCGCGATAGTCCGCCAGCGCTTTCACCAGGCGGGTATAGCCATCGTGGGGCGGGCGCAGCTCGGTCAGCGCGGCATCGACATCGCCGTCGCGCGTGGCCCGTTCAAGCGCACCGGCATAGTCGACCGGTGGCAGGTCTTCGTACCAGCGCGGGCGCAGATCGCCTTCGCCAACGCGGCCCTGGTGCAGATCGACGGCATAGCGCACGAACGCCTGGCTCAAGCGAATATCGAGTGCGGCCACGGTGTCGGCATCCATCGGCCCGGGGGCGGTATCGGCCTGTTCGATACGCCGAGCCAGCGCGTCGTAACCGTAGTCGGCGGTGACCAGCCCCTGGCGGCTGGCACGCGACAGGGCGTCCAGCAGCGTCTTGATTTCGTCGCGGGCGGCACCCTGACTATCGAACCAGGCAGCGGCGTGGCCGTGGTGCTGGTAGTAGTCGACCACCGCATGGTCCACGGTGTCGTCCGATAAATCGGCCAGCGCGGTCTTGATCGCGGCTGTCTGGCCGGCCCCGGGCTGGGTATCGGCGCGCGCGCTTGACGTGTCGCTGTCGGCGGCTTCGTTCGAGGCGGGCGCGGGCGGCGTCGCCTGATCGGGCGCACTGCTGCAGCCGGCAACAGCCAGCGCGAAAAGGCCGGCTAACAGCCCGCGTTTAAAAGTATTCACGGCGTGTCCAATGGTCGTTCCCCTACGCGGGGATGCTACCGCAGCTGGCCTGTCGGCACATCCGGGCCAACCCGGAAGGCCTGGATGGTATCTAGCGGGTGTTCTCGATTTCGATCATCGGGCGGATACGACGCAGCCGTTCCAGCGGGTCGTTGGTCGCCAGCAGGTCGTGTTTGGTGGCGGCATCGAAAGGCAGCAGCTCGGTCAGGCGCGCCGACAGCCAGCTGGCCGAGTCGTAGCTGCGGCTTTCGGTGTCGTAGGGCAGGCCGACCTCGTCGATCAACGCCGCGGCAATCTGCTTGAGCGCCGAAAACTCGATCGGACAGGCGCTGTCGGCGTCCTCGTCGATGAATTCGACGCTGCCCCACCACAGGCCGTTGTCGGCCTGGCGCGTGGAGCGCACCTCGAAACGCGCTCGCCCATGCACGGTGATGCCGAGCGCGCCGTCGTCCAGGCGGTCGAAATCCACGATCTCGACCAGCGTGCCCACCGCGTGCGGGCTGCTGAACTCGTGTTCGTTCTCGGGTGGGCGGGCAGCACAGATGCCAAAGCCGGTCTGGCCCTTCATGCACATGGCGACCATGTCCAGATAGCGCGGCTCGAATATACGCAGCGGCATGATCCCGCCGGGGAACAAGACCGTGCTCAAGGGAAATAGCGCGTAATCGGGATGGTCCATGGGCGCGTCGGTAAGGCTATTCGAAAATGAAGCAGCGAATGCTGGGGACAGGGTCATCTTACGCGCTCACAAGCGCGGGCGTGGCAACCCGATCGCGTGACAGGCTGGCGGGGGCCGGCTATCTTCTCGCGACATGTATGAACAACTCGACAAGCGCGACCCGGCGATACGCGCCGAGATCGCGGCCCGTTTCAACGGCGGGATTCCCTATAACCAGGCGATCGGGCTGCGTGTGGTAGACGTTGCCGGCGAGCGTATCGTCACGGCACTCGACTATCGCGAATGCTTCCTCGGCGATCCGGGCGCGGGGCTGTGGCATACCTCGGTGGGCCTGGCCGCCGCCGACAGCACCTGCGGTCTGGCTGTTTTTCTGGCGCTGCCGGGGCTGGAAACGATCGCCACACTGGACTTGCGCATGGATTATCTGCGCCCGGCGGTGGCCGAACAGGGGCTTTGGATCGAAGCCGAGTGCTATCACGTCACCCGCTGCGTGGGTTTCGTGCGGGCCACGCTGCATCAGGGCGAGCGCGAACGCGCGGTATCGCTCTGTACGGCCGCGTTCATGCGCACCGGCCGGCAGCTCAAGCCATGAGCGATAGCAACGAGTCGAAAACGACGGCGATCCACGAAGACCTGGTGGCCGCGATCCCTTATGCGGCCTATCTGGATCTGCGTATCGAACAGGCCGACGAAGCACAGGCGCGGATTTATCGCATGCCCTATCGCGACGAACTGATCGGCAGTCCGCGCCTGCCGGCCCTGCATGGCGGCACGGTGGCCAGCCTGCTGGAGCTGGCCATGCAGTTCGAGGTGCTCATCGCCGAGGCCCAGACGCGTATCCCCTATCCGGTGGATTTCTCGATCGACTATTGGCGCTCGGCGGCGGCCGCGGACTGTCTTTGCCGGTGCCGGCTGATCCGTTCGGGGCGGCGTATCGCCCAGGTACAGGCCGAGTGCTGGCAGGATGATCCGGATCGTCCGATCGCCTTTGCCCGTGCCGATTTCCTGTTGCGCGCCGTTGAGGGCGACAACCCGGCCGAGTAGGGCGTAGTCACGGCAGGCGGGCTTTGCGCAGTGGCCGTTTGAATTACACTAGGGCATTCAGGAATATCTGCATCACCTATGGCGGCCCCGAGGGGTCCGGCCTCAAAAGTGCTGCGACTGCGTTGCCGAGCTTGATCTGCCCATGAGGCATGGCGCTGTGCTCGCACGCCTTGTCGCAAGGCATTTGAGAACTCGGACGCGAGCCGCGAGAGGTTGTGCAGAGATTGCTTAACAGCCATCGCGGCAGTCTTGTCGTATCGAATAAAAAAATGAACCGCTGCGGCGTCAGCGGTTCGCGAAGGAGCGTGTGCACGATGTCAGGGGATGGACAACGCCTGGTTCAGGATCTGCTTGATCAGCTCGATCTGGAGCCGCTGGAGCAACGGCTGTTTCGCGGCAGTTCGCGGGATATCGGCGGCAAGAGCGTGTTCGGCGGCCAGGTCGCGGGGCAGGCCATGGTTGCCGCCACGCGTACCGTGGATGCGTCCCAGCAGGCGCATTCCATGCACGGCTATTTTCTGCGCCCGGGCGATATGCAGGCGGCCATCGTCTACGAAGTCGACAATATTCGCGACGGCAGGAGCTTTGCCACCCGGCGCGTGCAGGCCATCCAGCACGGGCGGCCGATCTTCTCCATGCTGGCCTCGTTTCATATCGAGGAGTCCGGCTATACCCATCAGATGAGCATGCCCGACGTCGTGGGCCCGGAAGAGCTGGCCAGCCACGACGAGCTGCGCCGGGCCTGGGTCGATGCTCTCGATCGGGTGCCGGAATCGCTGCGCGAAGCGGTGGGGCGCGAGGTCGCGATCGACATGCGCGCGGTCAAACCCTGGAACATGCTCGATCCGGACAAGCGCGAGCCGGTGCAGCATGTCTGGTTCAAGGCCAAGGCGCCGCTGCCCGACGACCAGTCCGTGCACCGCGCGGTGCTGACCTATGCCAGCGATTTCAATCTGCTGGCGACATCGCTGTTTCCGCACGGGGTGTCGTTTTTCACCCCCGGCATGCAGATGGCCAGCATCGATCACGCGATCTGGTTCCATCGCGCGTTCCGGGTCGACGAGTGGCTGCTCTATGCCATGGACAGCCCTGGGGCCCAGGATTCGCGCGGCCTGTCGCGCGGGCTGATCTTCAATCGCGACGGCCATCTGGTGGCATCCGTAGCCCAGGAGGGGCTGATTCGCCAGCGCAAGCCGCGCGACGCCTAGGGAAGCTCCTGCATAACCTCTCGCGGTCGCGCCGTGGCGGTTACGAACTGTCATCGCGCCCAACTAGGCTTGAGCCTTCGACAATCGTTTGCGATATCTCGGGGGTTTGGCATGGTTCGAGCGCATGGGTTTCGTATCGTCATCGTTCTGGCCCTGATCCTGGCCGCCTTGCCGGTCGCCGCCTGGCCCGGCAGCGAGGCCCGTCACTTCAAGGCGGATCCGCATATGACAAAAAATCACAAGATCGTGATCGCCCATCGCGGTGCCTCCGGCTATCTGCCCGAGCACACGCTGCCTGCCTATGCCATGGCCTATGCCCTGGGCGCAGACTATATCGAGCCCGATCTGGTGATGACCGCCGATCATCGCCTGATCTGCCTGCACGATATCCATCTGGAATCCACCACCGACGTCGAAAGCCAGTTCCCTGCCCGCAAGCGCGCCGACGGGCGCTGGTATGCGGCGGATTTCACCCTCGACGAAATCCAGCAGCTCAACGTCACCGAACGGACCAAACCCGACGGCACCCGGGTGTTTCCGGACCGATTCAAGGCCGATGCCCAGGGTTTCAAGGTGCCCACCTTCGATGCCGTGGTGGAAATGGTGCAATCGCTCAATCGCGAAAGCGGGCGCGATGTCGGCATCTACCCGGAAACCAAGGCGCCCGAGTTCCACGACGACGAAGGGCTGCCCATCGAACGCACGCTGCTCGACCGGCTGGCCGCCTACGGCTATGCCGGTCGCGATGCCAAGGTTTATATCCAGAGCTTCGGCTTCGACAACCTGCGCGAAATGCGCGAACAGATGGGCAGCGACCTGCCCATGATCCAGCTTATAAGCGACGCACCGGCCTACGATGAACTGGTTACCCCGGCCGGGCTTGCGACCATCGCGGAATACGCCGACGGCATCGGTCCGGACAAGCAGCGTATCGCCGATACGCACGGCGGCCTGGTGCAGCTCGCCCACGCACGCGGGCTGAAGGTACACCCTTACACCTTTCGCGCCGACCAGCTGCCGGCCGGCACCCGCCGGCTCGAAGACGAGCTGCGCCGCTATTACTTCGAGTACGGCGTGGATGGCCTGTTCACCGACTTTACCGATATCGCGGTCGAGGTGATCCACCCGGGCTACCGGCCGCGTCTGTACCCGCGATAGTTCGCGTTCGTGCAGCGGGCTGTCGGCAGCGGCCCGTGCTTTCGTGGCAAACTCGCGGCCCGAACCGCTGTATTGACCACCGATGCCCCAGATTTCTGCCACGCGTCTTGGCCTGGCCGGCGGCGTTTGTACGCTGCTCGGTATCGGCCTGGCCCGTTTTGCCTATACGCCGCTGATTCCGGCGCTGGTCGAAGCCGGCTGGTTTTCGTCGCATGCGGCAGCCTATCTGGGCGCGATCAACCTGCTCGGCTATCTCATCGGTGCGGCCACGGCCCATCGTGCCACCCTCATATGGAGCGTGCGCCCGGTGCTGGCCGCCTGTCTGGCGATCACCGTGGCCAGCCTCTATGCCTGTGCGCTGGACTGGGGCGTGCTCTGGTACGGCTTCTGGCGCCTGGCCTGTGGCATCACCGGGGCCATGCTGGTGGTGGTCGGCGTACCGGCCGCGTTGTCGCGGGTGCCTTTGCAGGCGAAGGCGTATACCAGCTCGCTGGTGTTCACGGGTATCGGCCTGGGCATCATGGCCAGCGGTACGGTCGTGCCCTGGCTGGCCGGTTTCGGCGTGGGCGTCACATGGCTGGCGCTCGCGCTCGTGGGCACAGCACTCGCGAGCTGGGCCTGGTTTGCCGTGCTGGGTCGCCTACCGCCCCTGGAGCGCAGCACGGGTGAAGAACACGTCGATGCCCGTCTGCCGGCGCTCGCCCTGGGTCTGGTGATCGCTGCCTACAGTCTCGATGCCATGGGCTTTGTGCCGCATACGCTGTTCTGGGTGGATTACATCGCACGCGAACTGGGCGAAGGGCTGGCCACCGGCAGCGGCTACTGGGTGGTGTTCGGCCTGGGGGCGATGTGCGGGCCGGTGGTCGCCGGCGCACTGGCCGCACGGCTGCGTTTCAAGCCGGCGCTGGCGCTCGCGCTTACAGTCAAGACGATTGCCGTGTGCCTGCCCGTGCTCTCGACGGGCTGGCTGGCGCTGGGACTGTCGTCGTTTCTGGTCGGAATGCTGGTACCGGGCGTGGTCACGCTCACCTCGGGCACGCTGTCCACCCTGGTCGCTCCCGAGCGCCAGCAGCAGGTCTGGGGCTGGGCCACGCTCGGGTTTGCCCTGACCCAGGCCGTCGCCGCCTACGGCATGTCCTGGGGCTATGAACAGCTGGGCAGCTATCGGCCGCTGTTCGCCATCGCGGCGGCGGCGCTGGCACTCGCCAGCCTGAATGCGATCGCGGCCGTGCGCCGGTCCTAGATGACCAACTCGCACGATATGCCGGGCGGGCTCTGGCGACTGCCGCTGGCCGGCGCGGTGGCGCTGTTGCTGGGCGTGGGCTTCGGGCGCTATGTGTTCACGCCGCTGATCACGCCGCTGGTGGAGAGCGGCTGGTTCACCGCCGAGCAGACCGCGCGCCTGGGCGCGATCAACCTGCTGGGGTATCTCATCGGCGCGGCGGGCGCCAACCGTTATGCCGGCTGGCTCGGTCCGCGCCGTGCGATTGCCAGCTGTCTGATTGCCTTGGTGATCAGCCTCGTAGCCTGTGCATGGCCCTGGGCAATGATCGTCTACGGCTTCTGGCGGCTGATCGCCGGTGCGGCGGCGGCGACGCTGACCATCGTGGTCACGCCGGCGATCATGGCGCGGATGCCTGCTGCACGACGGCCGCTGGCCTCGGCGACGATCTTTACCGGCATCGGCGTGGGCACCATGGGCGTGAGCCTGCTCGTGCCGCGCCTGGCCAGCGCCGGCATCGGCGCGACCTGGCTGGCCACGGCCGGCGTGGGCGCCGTGCTGGCCTGGATCAGCTGGCTTGGCGTGTGGCGCCATCTGCCGGCCGAGGCCGCTCCGGGTGACGATACGGCGGCGGCCCCTGCGAGCGCGGGGCATACGCCCTGGGTGTTGATCGGTCTGGTGGTGGCCGCCTACGGGCTGAGCGCGGCCGGCTATGTGCCGCATTCGCTCTATTGGGTGGACTATATCGCCCGCGAACTGGGTCGCGGTCTTGAAGCGGGCAACCGCTACTGGCTGCTGCTGGGCCTGGGCGGCGTGATCGGCCCGGCCCTGGCCGGCATCACCGCACGCTGGCTCGGCTTCGAACGGGCGCTGGTCGCGGCCTTCGTGCTGATGACGCTGGCCACGGCCTTGCCGCTGGCGTTGACCGGTATCGCCGGGCTGGGCCTGTCGTCGCTGGTGGTGGGCGCGATGGTGCCGGCGATCATCACCCTGACCGCCGGCACCGTGCATGCGCTCTCGCCGGTCGCTCGCCAGCGCCAGATCTGGGGCTGGGCCACGCTGTCATTCGCGGCCACCCAGGCGGTCGGTGGGTTTGCCATGGCCCGGCTTTATGCGTTCGCCGGCAGTTATGCCACGACGATTGCTGCCGGTGCCGTAATCCTCGTCGTTGCCACGGGCTGCTCTCTGGCGGGCGCGATAGGGGCGCGGCGCAGGGCGCTCGCCGTGCGCGCCGATCGCTCCAAGGGTTGAAGACATGGTCGAACTCGGTCCAACACCGCTGTTTTCGTATTCGATGACCCATTGGGCCACGTTTTTAACGGCGGCTGTGTTGCTCAATATCACCCCGGGGCCCGATATGGCCTATGTGCTCGCGCATTCGCTGCGGCGTGGGCGTCGCGCCGGGTTTATAGCCATGGGTGGCGTGTGGCTCGGGGCGTTCGTACATGTCGTGCTGGCCGCGCTCGGTCTGTCGGCGCTGCTGGCCAGCTCGGCGCTGGCGTTTGCCCTGGTCAAGTACGCAGGCGCGCTTTATCTGCTGTGGCTGGGCATTCAGGCGTGGCGGGCCAGCGCCGATCCGATGCCGCAGGCAACGGCCGAGTCCGGGTCGGCCCGGTCGACGTTCGGCCGCGGCGTGCTGGTGGCCGCGCTCAACCCGAAGGTGGCCGTGTTCTTTCTGGCGTTTCTGCCGCAGTTCGTGGTGCCCGGCGCGGGGCCCGTGGGCGCCCAGCTGTTTCTGCACGGCTGTCTGATCATTGCAGTGGCGGCGTTGGTGGAGCCGCCGATGGTGTGGTTTGCGGCGACGGTCGCCCGGCGCATGCGTGCCAACGCGGCGATGCAGCGCTGGCTCGATCGTGCCCTCGGGTCGCTGTTTATCGCGCTGGGACTGCGTCTGGCGACGGCGTCTCGCTAGGGCGTGTCGTCATATCTTATGACCACACGCCCTAGGACCTGGGCTTGCGGATACGCGGGCGAAAGCCGGCCGGCTTGTCGGCCAGCCAGGCGACGAACTGGGCAATCTCGGGGTGGGCCAGCAGGGCGTCCCGCGAGTTGTAGGTTTCGGCCAGCTCCTTTTCGCCCAGCACCGCATGGATATGACTGTGGCAGGGCCGACAGACGTGCAGGATCGCGCCCAGGCGCTCTTCGCGGTCGAAGCGCCGGCGAATACGCTTGAGCCGGTGGGTACGCCGCGGAATCAGATGGTGGCGGGTCGTGCGTACGCCTTCGCGCCCACATAAAGCACAGCGAGGGGGATCGCCGGGCGTGCCGTTCATCCCTGCTGGGCGCCACGTCGCAGGCGACGGCGCAGCAGCGCGATCACCGTGTAGCCGATATGCGCGAGCCACAGCAGCGCCCCTGCCGGTAGCGTGGCCAGCGTGAGCCAGCCGAATACGCCGGCGCTATACAGCGCCTCGCCGATATCCATGCCCCACAGCGGGCAGGCATAGGCGCCGGACTCGTCGACCCGACACCCCAGCGCGTTGCCCAGCTGGCCGGCCGCCACCGCGATGACGACCGGCGCAATCGCAAACAGCAGGATGCCGGCCTGGACACCGAAAAACGTCCACAGGCCGCGCCGGGCGCAGGCGCTGTGTATGCCCCGCTCAGCCATCGCGGGCGGCGCGGTTGTCATTCTGCCCTGGGGAGTCGCCCGGTTCCAGCGCATCGAGCGCGTCGCCTAGATACTGAAGCATGTGCTGCATGCTCGGCACCGACCGCCGACACGCCAGCAGGCCGAACTCGAGCGAATCGCGATAGCTGGCCAGGCTGATATTGAGCGCCTGACCGTCGAGCACGATCGACACCGGGTACATGCCCTCGAGTTGGGCATCGCCGTAATACAGGGTCTCGCCTGGCCCCGGCACGTTCGAAATCACCACGTTGAAGGCCTGGTGACGCGGTGCGATGCCGGTGAGCAGGTTCAGCCCGGCCGGTGCGGACAGCGCGGCGACGAACGCCATGATCTGTTCCGGCGACATGCCGCGGTAGCGGCGCTTCCAGTGGTCCACCGACGCCCGGATCGCGGCCAGCCGCGCGACCGGATCGGCGACGTCCGTGGCCAGGCTGGCGAAGATCATGGCCACGTGGTTGCCGGCCTCGTCCGCGCCGTCGTGCAGGGCCACCGGCACCATCGCCACCAGCGGCGCCGCCGGCAGGGCGTCGTTGTCCTGCAGGTAGCGGCGTAGTGCGCTGGCGCACATCGCCATGACGATGTCGTTGACCGTGGCCCGGTGGTGGCGCGCCAGCCGCTTGATGCGCGCGAGGTCGTAGGACTGGGCCGCGAAGCGCCGCGAGCCGGACACCCGGCGGTTGAGGATGGTCGCCGGCGCCTGATTGATGCGGGTGAAGGCCGGATCGTCGCGGGCGTCGTGCCAGGCGCGCACGACCTCGCGCGCGGCGCCGGGCAGCGCCAGCGTCTGACGCGTGGTCGCGCGCAGCGTCTTCCAGGTGT